>DAHXNH010000333.1 GCA_027365485.1 Clostridiales bacterium | reverse complement strand
CTACACTCTATTCAAATATTAAAATTTTGCCCCGTTGGCTGTAGATTAGTACGACAGCGGTTCGTCTACACGACGGGCTACAATCATTATGCACCTTTATTCAGCGAAGGACGCAATGGGAAATGAAGTTTTCTTCTATTTGGACTAAACCGCTTCGCGGTGGTTTAAAAAACGGGTCGCCCGGGTGGCCCAGACTGTTGGTTCTGACGCGAACGCCAAGCGTGGTCGTATGATACACTGGCAAGCAGATGGCGGCGGAACTAGGTGGAAGGAGGTTGGCATCGTGGGATGTAATCGAACGCATCTCAAACACGCTGGTGCACTTCCTGATCGGGCCGCACCTCGGTCATGCTCGTTCTTACGGGTTCACACGATTGATTGCCCATAGGAGTTGCCGCTTCACCGCGATTTAGTCCAATAGAGTTATCCGAAGTCTTGGGAGGTGCCTCGCCCGAGGCTTTTTACGTTCCGCGGACTGGCGATAACTCTCTCTTTATTATCTAAGGTCAGATGGTAACACCCCTTAGCAAATCAGTCTTTGACGTTGTAGAAGTGTCTGCCACGTACCACACCAAGGGCCAAGGACTGCATCAAACAATCAAACATTCAGGGCTTTGGGCCTTCGACGAATAGAATTTCTACATCAAAGAATCGCTGAAGATAATCCTTCAGCAACGGGGTTTTTCGTTCTTTGAGGCCACGCGGGTTACGTCGCAGAGGGCGGTTTGCCCCCCTAAGATAACTGAAGCTGGGGGGGTTAGGGTGCATTTGATAACCAAAAAACCAAAGAAATTCCCGAACCGCTTCGGCAAACTGCATAGAGGTCGTCGATATCGGACCAGCCCGGCTCAGATCCTTTCTCTAACCCCCAAGCAGGAAAAGCCATGAGCAATCCCGAAGACGGATTAGAACTTCAACCAAGGAGGCCTTCGATGCCAGGAATTGACCGTTATCTCGGAGTCCGCGCAGCTACCAACCCAGTATACTCAAAGTCCACTGGCCAATGGTACTTCCTGATGAATTTAACCAATACGTTTCAAGTGTATGGCCTCGCCCGAGCCGGGGCCTGGCCCGCCATGCTTACCGACTATCCCGAACGCGTGTCGGGCATTCACGCCGCGCCCGAAGGCCCGATATTGGTGTTGACCCGGGATACGGGCGGCAACGAACACCATCAATTTTATTGCCTAAATCTTGACACCATGGCGGTGGCAACTCTAACCGATGCCTCAGACGCGGTGCACCTCTTTGGCTGCTTTTCGCCCGACGGGCAGTCCATCGCCTACACCTCGACCGCGCGAAATGGCAGGGATTACGACGTGTACACCCTGCCGCTAACGCCCCCTTTTCAGTCCACCATGGTATTGAGTCGGACCGGTCATTGGCACGCACGCGATTGGAGCCCTCAGGGGGAACTGCTGCTAGAGGAAATGAACAGTAGTGCCCAACAATCGCTCTATCGGTTCAACCTTCAGACCAAGGCGCTGAATCAATTAACCCCGGAACACCAGGCTGCCGTCTATCACGCGCCGGCACTAGCCCCCGATGGCAGCCTGTTCGTGCTGACCGATTACGACCACGACTTTGTTGGACTCGCACGCATCCCTCGACCGGGTGCACTCGATTTTCTAGTATCAGAGGCAGCCGATCTTGATCTGCTGACGCTCGATCGCTCAGGTCACCAGCTTGCCTATACGGTCAATCGCCAAGGCTTTTCCGAACTGCACCTTCATGATTTAAGGACTGGCGATCAAAGTCATGTTCCAACGTTTGACCACGACGTCATCTTCGATCTGGAATACGACTCGGATGGCCAGTCTTTGGCTGTGACTCATAGCGCGCCCGACCGCAACATGAATATTTCGCTCATAAGCCTAGCCAGCGGCAAGGTTGAATCGTTGACCTTAGCCCCGATGACCGGGTTAAATCCTAAGTCTCTGATCACTCCCGCCTTGATTCACTATCCCAGTTTCGATGGGCTCCAGATTCCGGCCTACCTGTACCGCCCGCTAGTTTCCGGCACACCGCCTGTGGTCATTTCCATCCACGGCGGTCCCGAATCCCAAGAGCGCCCCTCCTTTAGCGGATGGTACCAATATTTACTGGCTCAAGGATACGCCTTGTTGACCCCTAATGTGCGCGGCAGCACTGGCTACGGCAAGACTTATGCCCACTTAGATGACCGCGAAAGACGTATGGACTCGGTGAGCGATATCGCCAGTCTAGTGGATTGGATTCGTATGCAGCCAGACCTGGACAGCCGCCGGATCGGCGTTTACGGCGGTTCTTACGGAGGATTCATGGTTTTGTCCGCCATTACCCAATATCCTGATCTCTTTCAGGCAGCGATTGACATCGTCGGAATCGCCAACTTGGAGAGTTTCCTGGAAAACACCAGCGAATGGCGGAGAGCACTGCGCGAAGTGGAGTACGGATCCCTGGCTACCGACCGAAAGTTTTTACGCCAATTCTCTCCCATTCATTTAGTGGATAGGATTCAAACCCCACTGTTTGTGGTGCACGGAGCGAACGACCCGAGGGTCCCCCTGAACGAAGCAGAGCAAATCGTCGACGCCCTACAGCGGCGATCGCGGCCGGTAGAGTTTCGGGTGTTCTCCGACGAAGGTCACGGCATCGCCAAACTCACGAACCGACTCGCCCTGTATCCAGAAATGGTAGCTTTTTTGGATCGCTACCTGAAGCCAACCGGCAAGACAGGGGACGAAGAAGGCGTTCCCCGAACCCGGTGAAATCTATGACCTCTCTCAAAGGAGACGAAACAGCGTGGCAAAAAACGGCAAAGTGCGCAGCGACATCCGACCGGGTCTTATGGTGGATATTGTGCTCAAGAAAGACCAACGCACAGGAAGATTGACTCAGGGTGTGGTCAAAGACATTCTCACGAATTCTCCAACCCATCCCCACGGAATCAAGGTTCGCCTTGAAGACGGCCAAGTGGGACGGGTGCAACAGATTATTGACTCCGAGCCGACATGAAATCACAGACGGTGGGAAGGAAGACTCCAGTACTCGCATCCGTCGAGACAGTGACGGACTCCTCGCGTGCTCCCGGGCACGAAAGTCACGGTAGTCGACCCACTATCGCGGATGGTCCTATTCGCAAGGTGGAGCAGAACAACGTTCACGAATTCGTCTGCCCCACCCAACGGGTACCATGGGGATTTTAGGATGGCCATGCGATGGCCAACGCGCTTAGCGCCAACGATGGATGTGCTCGAGAGAAATGCAGGGCTGCCATTCGCCCCTTTAAGCTTAACTCGCGTGGCGCCCTTGAATCGGCGGCCCCTACGAGGAGTCGGGGTGGCCCGTTCGCCACTCTATGAATGCCTAACGCACGATCTTTCAACGCCCTCTATCCCTGCTCGGGGGACTTAAAGCAGGAGTTTCGCATCGTGTTGCAGAACGCCTGGAATACAAGCAAAACCGGATAGGAGTTTTCTCCCCGGCGTTGGCGTGGAGCCTCTCGGGTAGAACTGGGAAAGGGGCACCATCCTAATGAATATCAACCGGCCCATCTTGTATTCCCTGGGGAATCTCGGCACCAATATGTTTTTGCAATCATTCGCCACTTTCGTGTTGTTTTTCTATGTGGATCATCTGCGCGCTTCGTTAGCTCTGATCTCCCTGGTTATGGCTCTTCAAGGCATCTGGAACGCCGTCTTAAATCCCCTGCTCGGCCAACTGTCCGACCGCACTCGAACGCGGTTTGGACGCCGTATTCCCTACGTCGCTTTGGGTAGCCTCCCATTAGGATTTAGCTTTTGGTTCATTTGGAGGCCTTGGGTGGTCCGAGCGGCGCTGCCTTGGTACTTTGCCGTCAGCGTCACTGCTTTCGATTTCTTTTACGTATTGGTCACTTTGAACTGGACCAGCCTGTTCCCTGCCATGTACCGCACCCTCGGCGAACGATCTCGGGTCCAAGCCTGGCGCCAAGGCATCGGCGTGATCGCGCTCATGATTGGGGTCGCCTCTCCGCCGATTCTCTATGCACGCTTTGGTTGGTCGGCCATGGGCCTTGGTTTTGCCATATTGGGCACCTTGGGCTACTTGCTGTCGATTGCAGGGTCCTCTGAGCCCTCGCTAATGGCCTCATCAGACTCCGAGCGACCCCGCTCCTCATCCCTGTCCGTGCTGACAGCAGTCCGGCAAACAGTCACTAACGGATCCTTCTTAAGCTTTCTGACCATCAATTTTTTTATTCAATTCATTTTTGATCTCGTTCCGGCCGCCCTGCCCTTTTTCGCCAAATACGTGATGCACATCCGCGGCCTGGATTTGACGATACTCCTAGCATCGATCTTTGTGGTCGCTCTGCTCCTCATGGGCCCGTGGGGGGCCTTAGTGCGTCGCGTCGGCTCGCATCGAGGCATGTTCATCGCCATCGCGCTGTTAGCTCTGGGCCTATTGCCATTTTGGTGGTTGACCACCTTAGCCTGGGCTTTAATCGCTGGTATCGTGCTGGGGGCCGGTCTCGCCGGATTTCTATCGCTTTCCGATGTGCTGCTGGCCGAAGTCATTGACGCCGACGCCCGTAAGCTGGGGCCCCGGCGGGAAGGGAGCTTTTTTGGCATCAATGGCTTTGCCGTGCGCTTCGGAATCACCTTAGAAGCAGGGGTGGTGTATTTAGTCCTGCATTGGACCGGGTACCATGCCAACGCCGCCGGTCACGCCACCGCACTGGTGCAGTTGGGTTTAAGAATTCTCATTGGGGGGGTCCCTCTAATCGCGCTGGCCATTGCCTTGCTCGCCCTAAAATACTTTACCGCCGAAGAGAGCCCACGCACATAACGTTTCCCCTCATCCATAGCGGGTCGGTCACCCCTCCAACCCCTTTCGCCTGGCCGTCACCATGCGACCGGAGCCGTTTCTCTTCTGGGCCGGATGACAGGAAAGGAAAGTCGCCCGAAGAACCTGTCAACCGTTTTTTCTATCGTGACCGTATATGTCGGGCTGCGATATCGTCCGCCACCCAGCGACCTTGTGCCCGCGGACAAGACCGCGACCCACCCGCCACGACTCCAGGATAACGTCAAAGCCGGCCGCGAGAGAGGAAACCAGGTGGCGAGCCCCCGTCCGCTCAATCCAGGCGCATAGGGCCCACCCTGTACTTTTTTGGTAACCATCGAATGTCTGCTGACGTCAAGATGTACTGCGTGCGCACCACAGCTTTTGTTTTAGGAGAATGCGATAGGGTTGGGAAGCCGTTATCCCGCAAGATGTTTAGACGCGCCCGGGTTTGGCCTCAAATCGTAAAATTGGACCTGCGCGAAGAATAAACTCACCAATCCGTCCCCGAATCGTTGACGGCGTCGACCTGGAGGTGGCCCATGCTTTCAAACATTTGGAACCGAGGTCTGGACTCGGGATGGCCGTTCGCCGGTCATATAGTGCCTGCGGCAGCCACAGGCTAGCGCGATGCAGCCCAACATCTCCCCTGTTTGACCGATTAGTCGCTGCCGACGAAAGAATTCGTCGGCCGCCTGCATGGCCGTGCTCGTGTTTTAGAGTTCTGCCAGCACGTCTGCGAGGGACTTTTGGTCGCTGCGATCGACACCCTCACGCGGTATCCATTGGATACGGGGCGATCGGCAGCATTCGACATCCCGAAATCAACCCGTCGGCGTTTTTCAAGACTACGGACGGAGGCATTACAGGACGCTCTGCGAACTTCCTCACATCGAAGATGACCTAATGGTTCTAGCCCTATCTCGCTCTCGTTTCGCCCGACGCAAGATGGAGTCTTGGCAAGCGATGGCGGACAACCCATGGCGAGTAGACCTGGAATGGACTAAACCGGCGCCCCCGGGCGATCACCCATGGATCAGTCCGATGCTGCGAAAGTTAGCCGAAGGGATGACAAAAACCCGTGAGCGCCAACACCATGATCGTGAGCCACCTCGGTCACCGTTTTTTCTTTATTACTTGAGCGTTGGACGCTGGCTTCGGTGTTTTCTTCGCGGATCCACTCTGGCCCTTGAGGGCTTCGGAGATTGTCTCAAATGCTGGGCTCTTACGCACTTTCTGTTATTGATAGTCGACGCAGTAACGATGTAGCAACATAATAGTACGGGTTTGCGATTGTTTCCTCGAGAAAATTAGGGAAACTCGTCAAACCGTCCAGAGACGATAGATATGTTGTGCGTATTTCTCGAAGCGTCAGCAGTAGATAACAGGAACTACCCATAATATTCCTATTTAATCATTGTCTAGTCAATTAGTAATAACAGAAAGTGCGTAAGAGCCC
>DAHXNH010000332.1 GCA_027365485.1 Clostridiales bacterium | reverse complement strand
AAATGGGTGCTGCGCCCGGCGGTGGTGCGCCATCTGCACGCGGTGGCCGAGCGCGGCATCGCCGTGGACTGGTTGGTGACGCCTCGGGAACTGCCAGCCATCCTCGCGATTATGCAGGAAATCCCGACGCTGACGGCGGTGATTGATCACCTCGCCAAGCCGCACGGAATGACCGAGACTTGGGCGCAGACCATGGCAGCCCTCGCCCAGTTCCCGCACTGTGCGTGCAAACTATCGGGCTTGGCCACGCTCGATCCGACGGGAGACGGAGGCGACTGGCTCCGCCAAGCGATTCAGTGGGTATGGGATGGCTTTGGACCGAATCGGCTGATTTTTGGCAGTGATTGGCCGGTGGCCTTGTCCGGGGGATGGAGCTATGACACGATCATCGCCCGGACCCGACAGTGGCTACCGACCATGACCGTCCTCGAGGAGGCGGCCATCTTTGGGGCAAATGCTCAGCGGTGGTACGGGCTCACGCCGATCTAAGCTGGCCTCGGTATCCGGACCCGCGGCCACCATTCCCGAGATGGGGGGGAGGCTGTGGGTCCGCTTTATCGATCATGACCCGGACACCTCAAAAACTTCATCTGTTTCCGCACGTAGGTGTCGCTCACGGCCGCTGAAGAATCACCAACGATCACTGCATTTCGCATCAATGTTCGCGCGACGGCGCGCTTCAGTGCCCGTAGTCTGGTCCGCTCGTCTCTTCGCAAGGTCCCCTTGAATCGTCGGAACCATCCGTGACCTTTAGCGGACCCAGAAATTCAGACACTTTGGGACGCGCTCAAGGGTTACACTCGAGACTCGATGAACACACATTATTCGACGTGCAAGGCGCAAGTGACTGTAGAGTGCCTCAAAGAAGAAAACACCGTGACCGAGATTGGTGGCGAACACAGCATTCATCTCGGACCATGGCGTCGCTAGAAGCACCAAGCCTTGAACAACCTTTCTCATTGGTCAGGTTCTTACCCACTTTGTGTTCTGGCCCGGCTCGGGCTTTGGCGTTGGGTATTAAATGGTAGTGGGTGGGTTGCCAAACCCTCCCGCCCGGCCATTCTGAAAAGACGGTCACTGACGTTAGTGGTGTGAATGATGTCCATCAGGACCGATGAGATGAGCGGCGGGACCGCAGGAGGACTAGGACCCCATGGCCATTCGAGGGCTAGAATTGTACGGAACGTGCCCAGAAGCGATCAAAATGGCTCCCGTCATCGAAAGACTACGGCAAGCCGACTTTAAAATGACTGTGGTCAACAGTGGGCAGCACGACCCCATGATGCCCAACATTATCACATGCGCCGTAAAACTGCGCCGTTTAGGGCGGAGATACAAGGCGTTGCCGTGAGGCAACTCTTTTGCTAAAATACGCATGTTCGCTCTTTGACAACTGGATACGTTCGTGCGGTTGTCTCTCGCAATCGTGGGAGACGTAAAATGTATCGCGTCGTCAAGACCAGACGTAAACAGGATTCGGCGAACCATCACGTCAAGTAACCAGAGAGCTTCGGGCGACTGGATAGCGGGTGTTTGGCTCACCCTTTGCGAGTAAAGCTCACGTGAGTGGGTTCCTCGTAAGAATCCCCCGCCTTTAGGCGTGGGGAGTGTCAACTATCGTTGCAGTAGATCGACGAGAGATATCGGTTTGATAGGCCGACCGCACGTAGTGAAAAGCCTGGCTCCAAAACCTATCGATCTTTAATATGGGCACAGTTCAGTATGTAATCTCGAAACATCGGATGGTACAGCAAGTATCGACCTCGTTCAACTTTGGTCAACAAGCCCTTTCGAGACAGTCGAGTAATGAGGCCGGTATTCATCGAATCTCGACTCTCCTGAGCCACAGCCAGTAAGGTTCTTTGTTCGGCTGGTGTTGCCGCATTCCAGTCGTCACGGAACTTTCCATGTTCTAATTGGCCGATCACCGTGGGCCATAGCGTCTCCATCTGCCTTCTGTTCAGGTCCGACCAATTGGCATCTTCGGCAATTTGAAAGGCAAAATGCATGGCATACGTTACAAAATAGGGATGCCCCTCCGTTTGCTTAAAGAGCCATTCTACCCCATCGTCTGCGACTCGCATAGGTGAATTCACCGCTACCAACGGCTCGCAGACGGCATCTTTTGTGTCTTCAAGACTAAACGTACTCAACGGCAAATGTTCAAAGAACCGGGTGACCGGTTCAGCAACGTCTCGGATATCACTAAAAAGGTCAGATGGCCCAGTAATCACCAGCGCGTAGTGCGCCTGGTACATGTTGAGATCCTGAAAGATGGCTCGGAGTAACATCAGCGACTGCGGATCAATGATTTGGAGCAAGTTCACATCATCAAGAACAATCAGCACCCCATGTTCTCGAGGCTTGAACACTCGCTCCCAGAGTTGCAGCAAAGCCGTACGGAGAATCTCTGCCGCACTGACCGTTGACTCCGAGGCCTCGGGACGCGAGCGCACCGTGGCAATTCCGGGCAACCGCACCTCGATCGACCAGCGCGCCAATTCATCGCGAACGGTCTGATCCCAGTGCGAAAGCCGCAATGCTTCTTGTCGAACTCCATCGACGATGGCGGTACAAAAACCCATCATGGAGCCAAATCCAGTAGTACAGGTGGTAAAGACCACACCGATGGAACTATCCGAGTCCGTTTGGATGATATGGCGTAATTGGCGAACTAAACTACTTTTGCCAATGCCCCAAGGACCAATGATGGCGGCATTGTAGGTACCCAAGCTATCCGCCGCTAAACTCGGAATTAAGTCGCGGCGAAACCAAGCTTGTTCCCGTTTTCGATTAGCAAATAGACGGCCTTCGGCGGGCTGGTACGGATTGAATGGGTTTTGCATCCTCAGTGCCTCCCTATCATTCATTAGAGTATACAACAGTTGCGCAGAGTCGTTAAAAGCGCGTATGGTTTGTATGGTTTGTACGAAAGACTACGCATGATAAATCGCGCTCGTCCACATCATCAGGCAAGCCCAGTCCGCCAGCCAGATCGGTGCGATCTCAAAAAAGGTCATCCAGCACTTTCTGAACGCAACCATAGCGATCTTGAATCTTTTGAGCCAGTAGCTGAAACATTGAATAGGCAACTTTTATACACGCTCATCCTTCATCCCCCGCAGCGAGTTTGCCACCCAGGACAGACAGAGCCCTTTCCTTAAATTCCCTAGGCCCAGCCGCCTTGCCCCATTCACCGAAGGACACTTTGAACCTCAGACAGATCCGCCTATTTTAGACATCATTGGCCCCAGATGATAGAAATCGTCCCAAATGCGTTGCTGCGAACCCCGTTCCTCGATGAGACGTCTCGACTCGCCTAAGCCTGTTGAAGTGCCGTGTGCGTGAGATAGTCTAGAACCTCTTGCGCCGTATATTGCTCATGCCCTTCAGATACCAAAGGTCTCAGGGCATCGAGTGCATCTCCGCTCGTCACGATGGCAGGCTCTTCGCCATCTCCTTGGACCTGCGGAAAGCCGGCCGCGGCCATGAGACCGTTGCACAAACACTTTCTACCCTCGGTCTCTTCGATCGTGCCTCCCTTGCGAATATACGCCGCCACTGGTTCGGCCGCACAGCGAAATTGAAAACGCCCCTTAGCATCTCTATACGCCTCGCGGAGGTAGCCCACATCACACACTCTGACCCGCGACCGATAGCGCTGAGGATCCGACAACGTGGCCGGAACACTGGCGACTTTAAAAGGAAATCCGGTGGGCGAGCCCAGGGGATCGGTAAACACCGTGACACATCGGTCGCGCACCGCGTCAATGACACTTTGTTTCAACGTAGGGGCCAATCCCGATTCGCGGCAAAAGGCAAACAGCGTTCCGACCTGAATCCCTGTCGCATGATGCTCTTGGGCGTATTGCAAGCCCGTGGGCGATCCCATCCCACCTGCCAACCAGAATGGATATCCCAAATCGGCCAAAGCCTCCAAATCCACCTCATCGCGCGGGCCATAGATCGGTTGGCCCTCAGCATCAAACTGTTTCGGACCCCGTGGCGGGGCGTTGTGCCCACCGGCGGTCGGCCCTTCCACCACAAATCCTTCGATGGATCCGTTAGCTTTTCTTGATAACATCGTGGCTAAACTATGGCTGGCTATGATAGGGAAAAAGGCGGGTCGATGCAGCGGTGCCGAGACTTCAGAGTCAAAATCCCTAGGTTCAAACTCAATCCAAGGAAATTCAGCAGAGGCAATGCCGACTACCTCACAGCGCATACGAGTCGGGATATGCTGAGCCAGAGTATCCAATGCCCCGGGAATTTCTTTAGGAATGCCTGCTCCCATTAAGACCACGTCTACCCCCGCGTGCATGGCACCATACAAGACGGCCAAATTAGGCAGTGCAATCTTGGTCATGAGATTAAGCCCGACCAATCCGGGGTGGCCCACTTTAGCCAACCATACTTCAACAAACCCACCCAAAACCCCGACACTGGTTCGACTGCGGCTTGTGTCCAAACTCCACTTGGGCAAGCTGGCGTATGCTTGGCCCGGATGGCGGCCCTCCGGGCGAAAAAAACGGCTCAGGACTGACTGCACAAGATCTGGCCATGGTGCCGCCGCCAGGGCCCGTCGCATCTGACCGTCAGCATCCCCATCTTGTAAACGGCGAACTAAAACGGTGTCAATCCCCGTACCTGAAACGACTCCGAGATGACCCGCCCGAGAGACCGCGCGCGCCAAGGGCCAAGTCGAAACCGCCACCCCCATTCCGCCTTGAATAATCGAAGGCCACCTAGATTCTGTCATCATCGTCCTCCATTACCGATCGTTCTAGCGCATTTTCTGTTACTGCCGATTAGAAGAAAAGCACTCCATCTGCCTTGACTGCGTAATTGGCTATAGCATACCACGAAGGGGAGGCTGGCATTGAAATGCCCCTCTCAGCGCTTAGCATCCCCCGAGGACGCGATCACAGCCAGTTCCGGGCCCAGCCCAGCGGCGCTAGGACTCGAGGGCACCAAATCGTCGAGAGCGGGATTGAAAGGATCGAATCGCCATAGCCAACGTCCTCGGGTCAAAGTCGGGCCACAAGGTGTCGGTCACATAAAGTTCGGTATAAGCAATCTGCCAGAGCATAAAATTGGACACGCGCGCTTCGCCGCCCGCGCGAATCAACAAGTCCGGATCGGGCATACCTGCGGAGTCGAGATGCCGAGCAATGACCTCTTGGGTCACCGCGAGAGGACCTTCCCGGCTCTTTGTGCCCAAGGTGCTCAGCCATCGATTGACTGCCCGCACCAACTCATCCCGCCCTCCATAATTTACCGCCAAATTTAAAATCATCCGCGATTGTTCGGCCGTGCTCTCGGCGGCCTCCTGTAGCGCCCGCTGAGCTCTTTGAGCTAATGGCGCAATGTCGCCAATCGTGCGGATAGAAACACCTTCCAGCTTCAATTCTTGGGTTTCACTACGTAAAAACTCCACCAGCAAATCCATCAGTCCGTTCACTTCAGTCGCTGGACGAGCCCAGTTTTCCGTCGAGAACGCATACACGGTTAACACGTTCACGCCTAGATGAGCACACGCCTTGACAATCGGCTTCAACGCCAACACTCCTTGGCGATGGCCCATGACTCGCGGCATCCCTCGCAGTTTCGCCCAGCGTCCGTTGCCGTCCATAATAATCGCGATGTGCCGAGGCACTCGGGCCAAATCCAAATCGACACCGAAGTCAAAAACCTCCGTGGCTCCGACTAGCTGACTGAGTTCCGTAATATTCGCCTCCTTATGTCCGAAGTAGGGTGCGATTTCTCTACCCTCGTGATATGGATGGACGTCCTTCTACCGACACATTTGCGAACGTTAAATCACATTCGCGAGGTTATGCGCATGGGGACCGGATAGTCATTCGCCATGAGCCCCATGCGTTGGCTCTCTCGGTCCAAGGTGGCTACACCGACTCCCCGCTCCAAGACGATCGGGCTCCCTGGCTTCAAGAACTCGTCCCACCCACTCCGACTTCACCATAACCGCTTCATTTAAGAATGGCATAAGAGGGGCATAAGAAGGAGATAAGAGGGCCTAGATTAGAGTCGAGAACGCGACTTCCCTATTCTTTCGGTCCGAGATAAGCTCACACGTCAGGCATCATTCCCCATCGGTGAGTTTAAAACGCACGACGCGTATCCCCAGAGTTTAAAAGGCTCCAAAGCGGCCACCACCTGGCAGATCGCTTCGGCGCGCATTCGGTGCGCAAATCGCCCACACCGTAGCCCAATAAAGCTAGGAGGAGCTTTCGCGCAACAAAAATTCCCTGCTTTCCTCGCCGCGCTCATGAAAACAGTGGCGCAATCAAATGGCCCGCCCCCATCCCAATGGCAGTTGCGATGGCGGCCACCATGAGAAACGACAATCCCGCTCGCCACCACCGTCTCCCAGTGCTCCGGGCCGTGGCCGCTCCTAGTCCAAAGGCGGTCATCGCCGACAGGACCAGAATCCATCCAAATGCTCCGCGCGGACTCGACGACCAGAGGATAGGTACCAGAGGTGGCAGCGATCCAGCGGCGACCGCCATTGCCATCAACCCCGCATTTTTCCATGGGCTCTCAAAAGCCTCAGGCACGAGACCTAATTCATCCCGCAACATCAACTGGAGCCAAAGATGTTTGTCGCGCTTAAAGTGAGACAAAAATATTTCAATTTCCTGTTCGTCGAGGCCATATCCCCGATAAATCTGCCGCATCTCGCGCAATTCTTCTTCCGGCTGTTCATCGATTTCTCTTTGCTCCCGGCGAATTTGGGCGCGTTGATAGCCAACTTCTGCTTGCGTGGAAAGATAGGATCCTAACGCCATGGAAGACACGGCAGCAATAATCGCGGCTAAGGTTGCGCCCAGCACAATGTCTTTGGACGATCCGGCAAAGATGAGGCCAGCCACCAGCCCGACGGTGGCCACCAATCCATCATTGACCCCAAACACCATTTGGCGGATGGTGGTGGCTCCGTTGCCGTGCCAGGTTTCGTCGGCATAATCCTGAGGATGAACGTTGAAACGAACTTCTGAATCCATGCTATACCCTCCTTGACCGCTAAAGCATACGAACGACGTCAACCTGACCATTTAGGTGCTCAGGATAAAGCCCTTTCATTCAACGCTCGCCCATGCTATCTGATCATCCTGGATTACTCTAAGAACTGTCTAAGAATACGATGAGAGAGCCCATATCGGCGGTCGCCTCCGGCGTGCCACCAATTAAGCCCCGGGTCCGCTCTGGCGGTGAGTGTTTGACCGACCGGGCTCCCTGATTTGAGGGTAAGGTACATCCGCTGGTAAACAGTGGATTAAGGCCAATAGGAAGCCCTGGACTTGACTGAAAAGATCGGGGCATGGTCCGCATGCCCGCTCCATTCTCGTGTTATACTACGACCACCTTAGGTTTATCACCTTGAGGAACCGTGAGCGGGCTATTCGTAGATGCTGTACGTGACTCAAGAGTCTAGCACGCACAGCGCCTTCCGGGGGTAGGAGTCAACCCCCGGGCAGCGTCTTCCAGTCAAGACTAAAAAAAGCGACGGTCCCCAATCTGTCGCCAAAGTTTTGAAGCTGGATTTTTTGACCATACTCTGGGTGCCCCAGTCAGGTGGTGGTTTCTGATGCCAACTATGATTATGGATTAGGCTGAGGTCTGACCGAAAGTCTTTCCTTCGGTCAGACCTCAGCACCAACAGGCATGTTCCAAGGAAACGGTCGAAGTCGACTCAACGCCTGCAGACAGGAGGGTCCTATCGTGACTCGAAGAATCTGGATGGCCATGTTTACGGTGAGCCTAGCGACCGCACTTACCGCGTGTGGACCGAGACACGCTCCACACAGCGGCCAAGGCGCTGATTCAGCGAAACAACCATCGTCCATTGCCTGGCATGCCACAAAAGCCAGCCCGCTCCTTCCCGGAGATGTCCTCATTGCCGACGCCGGCAGCAATCGCATTTTGCTGGTCACTCCACAAAAGAAGATCGTCTGGCAATATCCCAAGCCTGGTCAACCCTCTGGATTGCATGATGATGACGATGTCTTCTTCGGGCCTCATTTTGATGAGATCATCACCAATCAAGAAGGTTATAATGTGGTCTCCATCCTCAACTTCGCCAGCCGGAAAATCGTCTGGAACTATGGTCACGCGGGCATTGCCGGGAGTCGACCGGGTTATCTCAACACGCCTGACGATGCCTTTTTATACGCCAAGCCGTCGGGCGACGTGATCACTTTAGCCGACATAAAAAATCAGCGCATTCTCTTTATCGCCCGGAAGTCCAAAAAAATTATTAAACAATACGGAGAGACTGGCGTCATGGCGATCGATCCCCCGAACACATATTCCGCGCCCAATGGCGATTTCCCGGCTCCCCACAATGGCATGCTGGTGACTCAAATCAACGCCAACGACGCCGTGCTCTTAAACGCTAAAAATCAGGTGCAATATACGGTGCATTTCCCTTCCCAATTCTATTACCCGTCGGACGCCAACTTTACTCCTCACGGCAACATCATCGTGGCTTTTTATACCAACCCGGGCGCCGTGGTAGAGATGAGCCCTGCGGGCAAAGTCCTATGGACCTATCGTGTTCAACACGGGGCGGGAAAGCTGAATCAGCCGTCGCTCGCAGTGAAACTCAGCAACGGAATGGTTCTCTTAAATGACGACCATAATGACCGAGTCATTGTCATCAACCCCAAGACCCAACGGATTGTGTGGCAATACGGCCATACAGGCGTACCTGGAACCGCCCCGGGCTACCTCAACATTCCTGACGGACTCGATCTCCTGCCGATAGGGGTGACCCCCGGGGGGAAAAATCCGATTCGCCACCATCTATGGAACTATGCCGGCAACGGGCTCTAGCCCGAGGCCGGCAACACGGTCTAAGCCCAAGGCTTCATCGCTTTACCCGATGATCCAAAGCGGCGCGCTATCTCCGGTTTTCCAAGGCACGTGTGACAATCTCCGAGTCGACTGCGCGCACCCGAATGTCTCCAAAGGTTTGGATCGTTTCCGGTCCACGGCCAGTGATTAACACCACGTCATGGCGATGAGCTTGAGCGATGGTACTGGCAATAGCCGATGCCCGGTCTAAGTTCACAGTGGTCAAACGCTGCCGATCCACCTCTATAATGCCGCTGACGATCGACTCCGCCAAAGCCGTCGGATCGTCGTGATACGGGCTATCAGAGGTGACCACAATGCGATCGGCCCAGGTGGCCGCAATCTCTCCCATTTGGGGATGCTTGCCCCAATCCCGACCTCCCCGCGCGCCAAAAACTAACCAAAGCGTTTGAGGATGCCATTGGCGTACAGTGCGCAGCACCTGGAGGAGGCCGTCGGGGGTATGCGCATAATCGATGATCACGGTGGGCGCGTCGGCCCCATGCGGCATCAACTGCATTCGACCGGGTACTGGAGGCAAGGTGCTGATTGCTTCCACCACGCGGTCCATGGGAAGGCCCAGCACACTGGCTGAGGCCACGGCCGCTAAGAGGTTATAGACATTATAGCGTCCTGGGTGGTCGAGACGAACGTCAAATTCCCCCTGAGGCGTCCTTAACTGAATTTTGGTCCACCAGCCATCACTTTTGACGATGGTGGCACGGATCTCTCCGCTGTCAATGCCATAGCTCAGAACAGGAATCGAGGGGTCCAGACGATCTAGGACGGGTCGAAAGTAAAAATCGTCGGCATTCAACACGGCTCCGCCGGTATGGACTGCCAATCGCTCAAAGAGGCTGGCCTTCGCCGCTACATACTGCTCCATCGTGCCATGGAAATCGAGATGTTCACGGGTAATGTTAGTCAAGATATTCAAGTGAAAAGAAATCGCATCGACGCGGTGTTGAACAATCCCGTGGGAAGAGACTTCCACGACAGCGTGAGTCATGCCGCCGTCTCGCATCCGCGCCAGATAGGATTGAAGTTCTGGGCTTTCAGGTGTCGTCAGTGTCGCCGCCACCGACTCACCGCCTAAATCATTCAGCACGCTAGAAACCATTCCACAACTAATACCCGCTGCCCTCAGCAGATGGGTCAGCCAAAAGACCACGGATGTCTTTCCGTTGGTACCGGTCACACCAATCACCTTCAAGTCGTGCGAAGGCTGGCGGAAAAATGCCGCAGCTAGCTCAGCCGTCTCGGCTCGACTCGATTGGACCGGAACGTACAAAACGGGCAGACTGAGGTTCGGTCGTTCGCCCACGATGGCGATGGCCCCTTGAGCTATCGCATCGGGAATAAAGTCATGGCCATCGAAATCCGCCCCTAAAATCGCCACGAAAATGTATCCCGGCCGCACTTGACGAGAATTCGCGGTAATTCCAGTCACCCTGGTCGCGTCAATCTTCCAACCCCGTTTAGTCCTTTCTAACAGAGCGATGATTGATGCCTCCCCTTGTCTTAGCCCTGTTGTCCACTCTAGCAAAAGCTGGCTTGCTTGGCTCTATCCTAGGCCTCGCCAAGGCTTTGGCAATCGAGTCCTCGATCGTCCTCGAAGCCCCGCATACCCCGTGACCATCCCTGGTTAGCCCTAGCATGAACTCCGACGCCCACACCTGTTTGACCACAATGTAGTCCCGGAAGCTGACCATAACCTGACGCCCAAAACGCCGCCATCGTCAGGTTATGGTCAGGCAACAGGCGCACACTCTCAATATCATTTTCCTGAGGAGGAGCGCTGATGCCTAATTTTAACAGGTCTTATTTGATTGGTCTTTGTACGGTCGCCGTCACCGCCATTTATTCCGCTGGCTATCTGTATACCGAGCCATCAGTTCAAGCGGGTGGGCTCAATTCATCGGCCGCGGTCAGCCCCCTCGCCTCCAGTCATGCGCCTAACCGTTCGAATGCGGCATCAACCGGCGCTACTCCTGCCCGCAGCGGAAAATCGGAGGGTCATGCCACGAACCCCAAGAAAACCCTCCCGGCTTCCACTTATCGCGATGGCCTATATACCGGAGCGGGGTCCAATCCGTATGGCACTCTCACGGTGGCAGTCCGTATTGCCCAAGGAAAAATTGCCTCGGTCAGGATTACCAGCTACACCATGCACTATCCCCAATCCTTCATCGATCCACAAATGCCCGACGAAGTGCGCAAGATGCAAACTTGGAGAGTTTATATCGTCTCTGGAGCTACGGCTAGCAGCTACAACTTCGCCGAGGCCGTATATTATGCGCTCAAGAAAGCCAAGGTGTAGCTATGATTGCAGAGAATCCCGTTCTACCTATGGAAATGGCGATGGAGGCCGAATCCTTTGTCCTCATGGGAACCATCGTCAACGTATGGGTCGTGGGTCCTGGGCCCCTATCACAAAAAAGGCGCAGCATAGCCCGCGCCGTGGAGGCGATGCACCGGGTGGAGAATGCTTGCAGCCGATTTGATGAGCAGAGCGAACTCCGCCAACTGTGTCAGCGTCCGGGCCAGGCCGTCCAGGTTTCTCCGATTCTATTTCACGCCCTCGAAATTGCCATCACCACTAGCGAACTTACCGCCGGTGCATTCGACCCGACCGTGGGCCGCGTCTTAGAACTTCAAGGGTTCAACCAAAACTATTTGACCGGTCAAACCGTCTCAACGCCGAGCGCCGATGACTCGTCCGCAAGCTACAAGGATATTCGTTTGTGCAAAGCGAGCCATTCGGTTGTCTTAGATAGGCCGATGGCACTCGATCTCGGCGCAGTGGCCAAAGGTTTGGCGGTGGATCTGGCGGCGAAAGAGCTCGAAGGCTGGGAAGGCTTCGCTATCGACGCTGGCGGCGACTGTTACGTCAATGGAACGGATCCTACGGGTGAAGCGTGGACCGTCGGCGTTGAAGATCCTAGCGATCCGACCCGGTCCATGGTTTGGTTGAAGCTCAGCCAGCATGCCGTCTGTACGTCGGGAAACTATAAACGAATCTCGCCCAAGAACCCGGGATTCCCGCATTTGTATGACCCGGTTCACGGTCGCTCTGACCAAGGATTCCTCAGCATGAGCGTGGTCGCGCCGTTGACCGTGCTAGCCGATGTGCTCGCGACCGCAGCGTTTCTTTTAGGACCCGCCTCCGCGTTAGAGTTCATCGAATCCCAGGGACTGGCAGCCCTAGCAGTCGTCAACAATGGTCAGATGGTCATGACGTCCACGATGAAGGAGTATTTACGATGACGGCCCCCAAGACCTCCCATCCACCGGCGACGCCAGCTTGGAAGCGGTTTCTAAAGACCCCCAAGGGGCACGTGTTAAGCGCCTTAGTGCCGCTCACGCTCTTTGCCGGATTGTTTCGACAAGGACCGGTGGGATTGCTGCATGCACTCGTCGCCGAGGCCACGGCGCTTGCGGTCGACGCTTTTGTCGCCTGGGTCCTAAGGCGAAAGGCAGGCTGGTCGACGGGAGGGCTAATCACGGGCCTCATCATTGCCGATGTCCTGAGCGGGATCACCCCGCTTTATCTAGTCAGCTTGATCACCGCGATCGCCCTAGGCTCCAAGCACCTCTTAAAGCGGGGTCGCAAACCCATCTTCAATCCTGCGGCCGTAGGTCTTTTAGTCGGTATCTGGGGATTCGCCACCGGTCAAAGCTGGTGGGCTGGTCTATCCCTGCTACCCCTATGGTACCTTCCCGGGTTATTGGGCGCCGGCCTCTTTGTCGCCATCCGCGTGAAGAAGTACCCTCAAGTCCTCACCTTTTTGGGTACCTATTTTCTCTTGTTACTCATCATGGCGATCTTGCATCTCGGATTGCCTTCGTCTACTCCAGCCGACGCCTTGCGCGTTCCTTTTGTTAACTCGGCCCTGTTTTTGGGATTTTTCATGCTGACCGACCCCCCGACCAGTCCCTCGTCGGCTCGGGGTCAGATTCAATTCGGAGCGCTGACGGCACTCACCGCAGTCGTCCTGTTTGCCACCGTGGGAGGCCTTTCCTATTTACTGGTGGGCTTACTGACCGCCAATCTGTGGACCGCGGCGGCCACCTGGTGGCATCGAGCAAATCAACGCACGAAAAGCCCCGTGGAGGGACCCCATCACAAAACATTGGCTCCTTCAACCGATCCGGGTTTACGAGGACGAACGTCGGGTTCTTGATGAGACCCGATGCCCCGTGCTCTCCCGGCGAAGGGTTTAGATATTCGTCCGGTCTTCGCTCGGCTGACAACGCGGGGAATCGATCCTTCGGTTCTGGCAAACGCTAGCCAGGGGTGTTATGATTCGACAATCGGCATTGGAGGTGCATCCGTATGTGCGGCATAGCAGGGATTTGGCGGCGTCACGGCGAGGTACGCGAGGAGGAAGTGGCGATGATGCTGGCAACCATGAAGCATCGAGGCCCTGACGACGAGGGTCGGTTCGTCGACCGAGATCTAGCTCTGGGTATGCGTCGGTTGGCGATCCAGGACGTGGCTGGGGGCCATCAACCCTATCGCTCCGAAAGCGGTCAAATCGTCGCGATCTTTAATGGAGAAATATACAACTATCGGGAACTGGCGCATCTCGTCCAAGCCCACGGCCACCGATTAACCAGTCGCACCGACGGTGAGGTCTTGGTCCACCTCTACGAGATGGAGGGGCCCGACTTTGTTAAGCGCTTGCGGGGAATGTTCGCGATCGCGCTCTGGGACCGCACCCAAAAGCGCCTGTTGCTAGCTCGCGATCATCTCGGTCAAAAGCCCCTTTATCTATTCGAAGCCGGCAACACGCTCAGTTTCGCCTCTGAGCTCAAAGCCTTTTATTGTCTTCCAGACTTCTCAGGGGCTTACGATCCTAGCTTTCTTTCGGCCTATTTAGCTCATCGGTTTGTACCTGCGCCCGACACCTTAGTGCGTGGAGTAAAAAAATTGCTGCCCGGAGAGGTCGTGATTTTCGAAAGTCAAGGTCCGCCAAAACGGTGGGCATACTGGCAGCCGGAGATCGCCGCTGCGGCGCGCACGGAGAGTTTTGAAGATTTGGCTGACGAACTCGACGAGTTGCTAAAAGAGACGGTCACTGCCCATCTGGCCTCTGATGTGCCTTTGGGCATCTTTCTATCTGGAGGATTGGATTCCAGCTTGTTGGCGGCACTGGCCAGCTCGCCCTCATCCCAGCCCATGAAGGCCTGGGTGGCCCATTTTCCTCGGCGACACCCGAACTACAACGAAACCGAATGGGCGGCCGAGGTCGCGCGCCGGTTCCATCTCAGCCTTCGCACCATTGACGTCGAGTGGAGTCTGTCGCCGGAACGACTGCGGGAATTGGCTTACGTCTTGGACGAACCCATGGCCGACCCGACCGTGTTGCCCTTAGACGGAGTGGCCCGCGCGGCCAGTGAAGAGCAGACGGTCATGCTGTCAGGCGAAGGCGCGGACGAGATTTTTGCAGGATACCAAGGTTATGGAGAGCCGAGCAGTCTTCGCTCACTGCGCCGACTGCCTGCGACATTGCGCAGGCTCTGGAGGGATCAAGGTTGGCCGGGGTCGGGAGCCGTCGGTCGTTCCTTGGTCCCTATGGCCGCACGCTACCGAGGGGTAGGATTCACCTTTGACCGGATCCAGCAAGAAAAATTACTTCGGCCAGAATACCGCTTGCCCGATCGCCCTCTGGCGGTCGCCAGGTATTGGGGGGAGGTGGGCATGCTGCCGGAACTTCAAGCTATGCAAGGGTTCGACGTGCGTTGGTTTTTGGCCGACGATGTGTTGCATAAGGCAGACCGTATTGGCATGCATCACCATCTGGAGATCCGCGTGCCCTATTGCGACTACCGCATCGTCGAATTCGCCATGGCGCTTTCGCCTCAGTTTCGGCGCACGCATAAGGTGGACAAGCGCATTCTTCGTTACGTCGCCTCAAGACACCTTCCATCCACCATCGTATCGCGACCCAAACAAGGCTTCCCCACGCCTTTGACGGACTTGCTCAATGGACCGCTACGTCCCTGGGTACACGAAGTGCTTACCGATCCTTCGTCAGAAATTCGTCACTGGCTTCTTCCCGACCAGGTCGCCGCCCTTATCAGTCAAATCGCTCCCGGCAAGGCGGCCATCTCCAGGCAGGTGTATGCCGTGGTGATGCTCGAACTCTGGGCCCAAGAGATGAAAGCTCGGCGCGTTCCCCTTGCCCCGCACGTCTCGCGAAAAAGAGCCGTCGTCTTCCGTTCGGATTCCAAGGGCCAAGGGGTACCCGTCGGCCCAGTTGACTGAGATGAAGGACATCGTCACAATGACAGCATCGAGCCTTTGGTGCGGCACCTAAGACAGCATCATTCGGTCTAAGCCCACGCTCGTGGATCTGAGCGCCCAATCAGGCGAGATCTTTCGCGGTGTAGAACCGTTCGTCAGGACTCGAGCGAGGGGGTCAGCGCGGCCCGAAAGGAGGCACCATGTCTAAAATACTGTTGGTCGAAGATGATCTTGCCTTGCAGCGAGGCCTTCGCGATCTCCTCCTCGCCGAACACTTTTTAGTCGACGTGGCCGAAAACGGCGAAGATGCCATCGATCTAGCGCTGACCGATGGGTATGACGTCGTCTTGCTTGACGTGGTGCTGCCTAAGATGAGCGGATACGACGTGGCCATGGCCCTGCGCACGCACAAGATCTTAACGCCTATCATCATGCTCACGGCCAAGGATCATATTGCTGATCGGGTCCAAGGCTTGGACTCTGGCGCGGACGACTACCTGATCAAACCATTTGCCTCCACGGAACTGTTTGCAAGAATTCGTGCCCAAATCCGCCGTTCTAGCACGGAGTTTCAGGGCCTAGAATCCCTAACCTTCGCCAATATGACCTATCGTGGCTCTACCCGGGAATTGACCATTGGCGACGAGACCGGGCAACTTTCGCCCAAAGAGGCGATCTTAATTGAACTCTTCCTGCGCTATCCCTCCATGGTCTTGACCAGAAGCCAGTTAATGGCGCGCCTGTGGTCGGACGGCTCAGACATTTTAGACAATGCGCTAGAAGCCCATGTATCCAAACTTCGAAGGAAGCTTCTAGCCGCTGGCGGCCCAGACATCGTGGCTGTCCGCGGACTTGGATACCGATTGGAACGGCGGGTATGACCGAGGATTGGGTCGAATCTCAACGCCATCAAGAGCACCGAGCCATCCGCCAACGGATTTATTTAGCCTTGCTCCATATGACCCTTCTGGCCGTAATTTGGGCGGTTCTGGCAACGTTTGTCTACAGTATGGAGCAGGGGCGCACCTTACAAGCCGTCGACCATCAATTGTATCAATTATCTCAAACCCTATCGTTCTCGAAGCCCTTGGTGGTACCACCGGACGACAACCTGCAACCGACCGATGTGCACCTTTTGGTGTGGTCACCCGCCCATACCATCGTTTTGCATTACCAGCCGTTTCCCGTTCAAGAACTAGCCGCCCTGCGTCATTCCGTGATCACGCACCAAAGCACGCATCCCGTCTACTACTCGATGACGGTCGTCGGGATTCCCTATCGAGTGAGACAATGGACGATCAGTGGGCATCGACCGGTGCAACTCTTTGACGGGATTCAAGATGATCAGTCGCGACTCGCGAGACTTTTGGTGCTCTTCGTCTGGGGCGGCGTCATCGGCTTAGTGCTATCGCTGGTCGGAGGATTTTTAATGGGACTTTGGACCTTGCAGCCTATCTTCGCTGCCAGACGACGGGAGCAAGTCTTTTTGTCCACCGTCGCTCACGAACTACGCACTCCCCTGGCGGCGATGAGCGCTCGAGTGGAACTTCTCCTGCAAAATGTCGACGATCCGATTGGCCTTCATCTCCCGTGGATAGAGACGGTGTATAGCGAGACCCAGCGCATGACCCGCCTCGTCAACGACCTTTTAGAAGTCGGGAGACTAGAGGAGGGCAAACGCGCCCTCAGCCTCGAACCGGTCTCGCTGCGCGATCTCTGTGAGACGGTCGATGCGATTTATCGGCCAGTGCTCGAGGAGGCTGGCCTGTATCTTGAACGCTCCATTCCGGTGAATGCTTTGGTCATGGCGGATGCCCTACGTCTTCGTCAATTGCTCTTGATCTTCTTAGATAATGCGAAAAAGCATACGAAAAGCGGCGGGATAGACTTAGCCGTGGTGGTACGAGGGACACACGTCGAACTTCACGTCAAAGATACGGGCGACGGCATGCCCACCCCAGCCAAGACCCGCACAAAGATGAGCGGAGATCCCGAGTCCACCGGACTAGGATTAGTGATTGCGCGAAAAATCGTCCAAGCCCACGGCGCCACTTTAGCCTTTATCAGCACCGCCAACGTTGGCACCGACGTCATCGTCACCTTCCGTGGGTTGCCTTTGGATCCGCCTTAGGTCCCGGATGACCACCGCGGACCTAAGGCGCCAACCCCCATACCGCGCACGGCAACATTCTGAGGCTATTTAGCAGTGACCACTCCCATACGCCACTGAAGTCACTCTTGACGATATCCGCGCCCGAGCATATGACATCCGTCAGCCTTCGCCTCATGAAGGCTTCGGGATCCGAATCCCCCACCAGTGACTGACTCTAGGCGTCCGAAGGAGACGTCATCATTGACACTCCCCACGCCCAAAGGCGGGGGATTCTTGCGGAGGAACCCACTCACGTGAGCTTTACTCGCAAAGGGTTCGCCAAAAGCCCCCTAGCCACCACCAGTACTCGCTGTATAGCTCGTCGCTCGGCATCGAGTCTGTGGTTACTTTTGCGCAGGATATTCGCCGCGCCGTTGGTATCGGCATTCACTGGATGTCCGTCTGCCGCGCGGTATAGACCCCGTTTCGCCCGCTTGCCTGAGAATGCTACGTTTTGATGCGATCCATTCCATATCGGCATGGTGTCGCTATCCAGAAAACTCGCTTGCGATGTATAGGATTCTTCCTGCTCGACGTAGCGAATCCGGTATTGTTTACAAAGATTTTCCAATTGCGTGCGCAATTGTCCGTGGGGGATTTGCACGAAGTTCTGGTGGTTGCGCTTCCCCAGGTGGATGTCGTGCTTCCAGTCGGGGTTATATCCCACGATGACAGTCCCGATGCGGTTCGTCAGGCAATGGTTGATGATGTATCGCGCGGCCTTCATCATATAGTCGTGGACTCGGTGGTTACGGGTCATCGTGATTCGCGCTATTTGTTCAGATCGCGGCAATTTTTGAAGATCCAGGATCGATTGCAACTTCGCCAGGCGCCCGTTGTACTGATGGTTAATGGATTTGAGTTGTTTTCCGTCGATGAGAAACGACGACCCATCCGTACTGTTGACGCACATCGCCAAGTTGTCGAGTCCCAGATCAATCGCCAAGGCAGACCTTTGCGACACTTCTTGCGGCTCTTCGCTGGCTTCATAGACGAATTGCACGGTGAAGAACCGCGCATGTTCTATCGGGATGATTCGCACTTCTTTGATGGTCTTGCCCTGCAGTCGTGTCGGAAAGGTCACTTTGATTCGTTCTAAGTCCGGATGCGCCCGTGCGAATTCATGCGACATGGGAATCTGCAAGTACCCATCCTTAATGACAATGGCATTCGTCGAGAGAATCAGTGGGAAATAGCCGTCTTTCTTCAAGTAGTGAGGAATTTTCACATCATGGAATCGGTATTCACCCTGCTTCGCTTTCTTGAGCAGGTTGAAGAAAGACCGAAACGAGCCAAAATTTCGCCTGACGGCGAGCGCCTTATATCCCCATAGCTAAAGCTAGGGGTTTTACGGCGCATTTGATAAAGCAAAGACACAACGATCCGGCACCCGCCTGGGGTCAGTGATCGCCGTGTCCAATATGACAGATTAGTGCGCTCCGCGCTGTTGCAAAACGGCAGGAATCGTCTTCGCCATAATCTTTAAATCTAACGCAATGGACCAGGAATCAATATACTCCATGTCCAACTCCATCCAATCCGCAAAGTCCACTTCATTGCGTCCAGATATCTGCCATAAACAGGTAAGCCCAGGCCTCACCGACAACCGTCGACGATATCCCTCATCGTATTCCATGACTTCCGCCGGTAAGGCGGGCCTCGGTCCCACCATGCTCATATTCCCCAACACCACGTTAAAGAGCTGGGGAAGTTCGTCCAAACTCGTTCGCCGAAGAAACTTTCCGATCGGAGTGACTCTAGGGTCGTCAGGAATTTTAAACACCGGACCCGACATCACGTTTAAGTGATTCAACTGTTCCTTCAATGCTTCCGCATTAGGAACCATCGTTCGAAATTTGTAGCACTGGAATCGACGGCCATTTAAACCCACCCGCTCCTGGCGAAAAAAAATCGACCCGTTGCGATCTTCTAGTTTAATCGCCACCGCAATCGCCGCCATGATCGGTGAAGTCACAATAATGCCAATCGTCGCCACCACTACATCCATCACTCGCTTAATCACAGCTCGAGCGACCACTTCATGTTGCCAAGAATCGACCACTAGGACCGAGTTCCCGTAAAAATCATACAGCCGAGAGCGCCGAGCCAGCGCCCCGACTTCATCCAATACCATACGCACCTCTTTGCCTTGACGACGGCAGATGGAGAGTACCTCCATCATCACTTCGTCAGCGACCGGCAATGCGAGAACCACCGAGTCAACCACTGACTCGGTGAGCATCCGCCGCAACTGAGAGAGTACTTCCACTCCGGCCTCATGATCACCTAGATCCAACGGAAACTTCCCTACAACGTGCATTCCAGCTTCTGGCACCATGGCAACCGTGCGAGCGAACACCTCCACCCGACGCACATGACCAATGACCACGAGTTGACGCTGATCACGTCCGGCCACACGCAGGCGACCCACACCAATCTTCACCACACTGTGAACGGTGGTCTGGAATACAAAGGCCAGCGCCGGGAACAGAACAAAAATTTCCCGAGAAAACCACGTCGCCTTAAAAGCAAAGATTACTACAGCGAGAGCGGTGCCTGCGCCCAGATTCGCCAGCAAGAGCATGCCCATCTCGCCCGGCAGTTGGTTCCATCGTCTTGAGTACCCTTTAAAATTGAGTTTGAGAGCGACCCATGACACTAAAATTGCAACAAACGAAAAAGAGAAATAAAATCCTAATAAATGCACGGTGTCGACTCTCGGATTCACCCAATCAAGGTACAAGTGTACGGCTGCAATATACGCCAGGTACGCTGCGCCGGTGTCCACAAAGACAGCAAACTCATCCCATCGATTGGTCCAACCTCTGAACATGCCGCACCTCCGCCCACTGAACTCGCAGCTTATGCATTCATTATACCAAGGAATAGTTGGAGAGGAAGCACGCAATCCCCCACAGCAGCGAAGATTTTATCCGGCTAAATTGCGCATTCCCCAATTTTCGCTATAATTAGCTAATAGCCGCCGTACGAATTCGGACGCAAGGAGGATTGGATTGCG
Source organism: Clostridiales bacterium (assembly GCA_027365485.1). Classification (GTDB taxonomy): domain Bacteria; phylum Bacillota; class Sulfobacillia; order Sulfobacillales; family Sulfobacillaceae; genus JAMCVM01. Next base: position 9,967 of record DAHXNH010000332.1, on the reverse strand, counting down.
CATTCTCCACGTGACTAATGACATGGAAGTTGGCGGTGTACAAGTGTATCTTTCTCATCTTTTGCCGGCGCTTCGATCCCGCGGACACGAGGTGAGCCTAGTGGTCTTGACAGGCCATGGACAGTTGTTAGAAGGACTCGAGGCTGCATCCATCCCCTGGCATTATATTCCCAGTATTATTCGCCGTGGAGCCATGAAATTTCCTCGAAAGGCATCGGTCAAAGAACTCCAAGACTTTATGCAACACGAATTTATGCCAGACATTGTCCATAGCCATCTCTTAATTGGAAACACGGTCGGACGCCTTGCCGCTATCCGACTCCCGCGACGTCCCGGGGTGATTGCCACAGAGCATTCCACCTATTATCATAAGCCAGGGTGGGCGCAGTACGTGGATAGGCGGCTGGCTCGGCGCACGGATGCGATCATGGCGGTATCGAACGCAGTGCGCGACTTTACGATATCTCAAGAGCGATTGCCCGCGGAAAAGCTAGTCACCATCCGACTGGGCTTGATTCCGCAGAAAGTGGCTGCTGGTACTGATGATACATTATATGAGGAACTTAGACGTCGGCCCACGGTGGCCATCGTCGGTCGGCTCACAGGCGAAAAAGGGCACCGGCTTTTTTTGAAAACCTTGGCCGCTGTACTAGCCGAAGATCCAGACGTCTTGGGTTTGGTCATTGGTGATGGTCCGCTCCGAGCGGAGCTTGAAGGGTTAGCGCAGCAGCTGTGGCTCGGCCCCGACAACGTGAAGTTTTTGGGTATGCGCCGAGATATTGCCGCTCTGACTAAACGATTTGACGTTTTTCTGCTACCATCGAGACGAGAGGGTTTTGGGATGGCACCTTTGGAGGCAATGGCGGGCGGGGCGACCGTCGTCTTAAGTCGCATTCCAGCGTTCGAAGAGCTGACCGAACACGGTCGGATGGGCAAGCTGGTCGCGCTCGACGGTAGTGTCAGCGTGTGGAAACAGGCGGTTTTGGAGGCGTTAGATTCCCCATTGGATCGCAATTCCTTGCGACAGTTTGTGAGCGAGCATTACGCATTTGATAGGCATGTGGACCGCCTTTTGGACTTGTATCAGCGCATTCTTGGCGATAAAGGAGTAGAGCTTGCTTAAGGGACAAGACATCATCTGCATCTCGTCCGCAGATTGGGATGCTCCACTGTGGACCAATAAACAGCATCTGATGTCCCGATTGGCCGAATCCAACCGCGTACTGTACGTGGAGTCGGTTGGACTGCGTCGGCCAACTTTAGCTCAATCTGACCGAGAGCGCATTGTACGGCGCGTTCGGCATTTCGCTGAAGGGCCTCGGAAAGTGCCAGGAAAGAACCTTTACGTCTTGTCTCCCTTGGTCATTCCCTTTTATCAGTCTCGCTCGATGCGGCGCATCAATGGTGCCCTGCTGCTCAGCGAAGTGCGTCGAACCGCCAAACGGCTCCAGATGGATCAGCCCATCTTATGGAGCTATATTCCGAACGCCTATGCTCTGATGCATCATCTCCACGAAAAACTAACTGTGTACCACTGTGTCGACGATTTGGGTTCGATTGCTGGTATTCCTAGTCAAGCAGTCAAACAAATGGAGCAGAAGTTTCTGACCGCCGCCGACGCCGTCATTACCACTTCGCAGGCTTTATTTGAAGCGCGCAAAGATGCGAATCCTAATACCTATCTTTTCACTAATGTCGCCGACGCCGAGCATTTTGGCAAAGCCTTGCGATCTGACATTCCGTTGGCTTCTGCCATGAAACACTTGCCACGACCCATCGCTGGTTACGTGGGCGCTTTAGATGCCTATAAGGTAAACTTTCCCTTCTTGGCCGATGTCGCCAAATCCCTTCCGGAGTGGACTTTCGTCTTGGTAGGTCCGATTGGGCAAGGACAACCGTCAACGGATCTTGGGGAGTTGAAGGCGTTGCCCAACGTGCATCTCCTCGGTTGGGTCGACTACCGAGACATTCCGTCCTATTTGAAAGGATTTGATGTCGCCTTGATCCCGCACCACCTCTCCGATTACACCACTTCAAGCTTTCCGATGAAGCTTTATGAATATTTGGCCGCTGGGTTACCTGTCGTTTCGACTCCTCTACCAGCTATCGCCGACGTCGATTTTGTCACCTTTGCCGACACGCCCCAAACCTTCGCTCGAGCGATCGTTGCCGCTCACGAGGAAAATTCTTCCGACCAGATCCAAACCCGGGTGGTCGAGGCCAAACAACATACCTGGGAAGATCGACTGCGAAGCTTTGATGAAGTCTTAGAGCGGGTCTACTTGGAAAAGCTTCAAGCCTCCGCCCCTCCCCGTCACTAGTCTTTTGTCATGGCAGGCGGCCTATATCGGTGGCAAAAAGTCGGCGAAGGTCTCTTGACTAAAGTCCGCGTGCTTCGTCCTAAAGCGTACTCGCCTGCCAGTTCCCACGCCTTGCCTCGCGTCTCGGAGAACTAGAGCCCTTCCGCAGGTGTCCCAGCTTCACCCAATTGCCAAAATGCCCGGCGCGGTCGTTTCGTGCGATCGCTGCCCCGTGCGCTCTTGTTCCGCGAAGTTAGGATCAACCGCCGGCTACGCCATATCCATGGCCCTCCTGTTGGCGCCGTGAATATGGCCAATCCAAAGCACCCTTCACCAAGGGTATGGCCAAAACATCACCTTGTTGGCGGCTGCCAGGTGAACCTCGATGTATTCTCCGCATACGGCGGCGTAGTAACCGGAATGCTCGGAATCGGCCTCTTCTTAGTAGATCGCAGGCGAGGAGCACTGCCTAAAGGCCCCGACGGCCCCGTACATCGCCAAGAGGCGGGCGTGAAGAACCCATGGGTGCCTAGGCGGCGGGCGATTGTTTTATTGGGTCGCAGTGCCCAGCGAAGGCCCTCAGATCCTTCATAGCTAAGAGGAATCGAAGGCTCAGTCTGGTGAGAGACGGCGATCAAAGCGCTTCTAAGGCGCTCTTCCAGGCGCCAAGCCAGTTCCGTGCGGCCAGGGCTTTCCATTCCCAAAAAGCTCGCTCACGGTATCCCTGACGGAAATCTTCATCGTCGATGAAGGTTCTCAACTCGGCCACTAGGCGGATCGGGTCGTTGGTGGCAATCAGAGCTCCGGCATGGTTCGGTCCGAACAGTGCGGTGAAGCCGATGACATCTCGATTGGCAATGACCGGCACGCCCAGCCGCATGGCCGTCAACACGTCCCATCCGGATCCGTCTCGATGTTGACTGGCCACATAGATATCCGAGGCCCCCAGCCACACCTCGGGGTCGTCTACCATCCCAGGAAACGCAGCTTCCACTCCCACGGCACGGGCCTGAGCCGACAAACCCACACGACTAGGCCCATCGCCCAAAACCAAAAGTCTCGCCGCCACTTTGCCTTGTTTTAAATGCATCATGGCTTGAATCAAAGCTTCGCATCCTTTAAAGACATCTAAATGACCCATCGTAACCACGGTGGGAAGATGGGGAGGGGCAAACGGCCAGCCAGACGGCCGCCGTTTGGCCACGCCACCTCCGGCCCCCGGCGGTACAGGCAGGGGCACTATCCATCTTCGCTCGTCGGCCGCTTCTAAGCTCACCATGGCCGCCTCTGAAATCTCAGACCATGATGCCAGTGGTGACCCGAAACGAGGCGTTTTTGGACCCTTTTCGATTTGAACCGGGCGGTGAACCAAGAAACGAACGCGTCCTCGAACCTCTTTGATACGGTGACTGAGCGCGACTCTGGTCTCATAACTGCAATCCACGTCGATCAGCACCCGATCATAAGTCGCAAACACACGACGAAAATCACTATAATGCCCACGAACGAGGGTCAATATCCGGCGAGAGAGCGCGATCTCCTCACCCTGGCCAGACGACCCGTCGAGTGCCAACAGATCCACCGCGAGATCGTCGCCACTCAACCCCTGTGCGATATAGGTGCCGGCACGAAGGCCCAAGTCGGGAACCACCACCAACACCCGCATGACTAGCGAGGCTGCGCCGAAAAGTAGGCATAAGTCTTGGCTAAGCCTTCACTCAATTCCACTTCCGCACGAAATTGCAAGGCCTCTTCAGCAGCCCTCACTTCCAAAAGACTGTGCCGAATGTCCCCAGGACGGGCAGGACCAAACCGGACGGTTTCTGGATTGCTGCCGGCAATGCGCGCTAATTGTTGCCACAATGCTAACACCGTGGTGGCTTTGCCCGTCCCGATATTGAGCGTGAGCCCACCCGACTGCTCCCCGATCCCGGTCACAAACGCCCTAGCCACATCCTCCACGAAGATGAAATCTCGACTTTGCCCGCCGTCGCCGTGCAACACCGGCATCTGAGACGACCCCAACGCGGTGGCAAAGGCTGCTACCACCGCGCCCTCCCCTTCGTCACGCTGACGAGGCCCGTAGACGTTGGCCAAACGCAACACCACGCCAGACATGCGATTTAACTCGCAAAAATGGCGCACGTCCCATTCGGCAGCCTGCTTATGCATACCATAAAAGGCGAGAGGCGCCAGAGCGGCCGACTCGTCTAACGGCAGGTAGGCTGGAACTCCATAGACGGCTGCCGACGAGGCAAAGCGAAACTCGCGCGCACCTTGGCCTTTGGCCCAGTCTAACATCTTCAAAGTTCCCATCAGGTTCGTAGACCCGTCTTCCAAAGGCTCGGCTTCTCCATCGGGCACACTGACCTGGGCAGCCAAATGAATCACCACGTCCACTTTAGGCACCAGTTGGCTCCAGCGTTGAGGATGCCGAATGTCTCCCAACACAAAATTGGCCGCAGGAGGCACGAATTCAGACCGACCGCTCTTGAGATTATCGACCACCCATACCTGATGATCCGCTCGCAAAAGGGCCTCGACGACATGCGAACCAATGAACCCTGCTCCTCCGCTAACCAGTACCCGCATCGATTCCTCTCCCTACCATTGGTTGATCCACCCCAAATCTCGTCACTCGATTTGAGAGGCCTGATTTTGTGCTGTAGTCACCGCCCACCCGAGACTCGACCCAAAGGGTCAGCGATCGAGATTTGATCAAAGCTTCGCCTTGTGCGCGGTTTACCGGTCGGCATGGGACGATGCTTAGGTTTTGGAGACTTCACGAAAATATTCAATGGTCGCCTCTAACCCATCTCGGAGCGAAACTTTAGGCTCCCAGCCCAAGAGGGTGCGTGCTTTTTGGATGTCAGGACAACGATTGGTGGGATCGTCTACGGGCAGAGGCCGTTCTGCCAGTTCCAAGGCCACTCCAGCCACATCGGCGACTTGCTTGGCAAAGTCTAAAATGGTCCGTTCTTCCGGGTTGCCCACATTAATGACTTGTCCTTTAAGACCGGTCATGGTCAACGCACGATAAATGGCGTCCACTTCATCAGATACATAACAAAAACTTCGGGTCTGGGATCCGTTTCCATACACCGTCAAAGCCTCTTCTCGCAAGGCTTGCATGATAAAATTGGGAACCACTCGACCGTCTTCGGATTGCATCCGAGGACCATAACAGTTGAAAAAGCGCAAAATGACGGCATCTAAGTCAAACTCACGAACATACTCCATCGTCAGAGCCTCGCCAAACCGTTTGCTTTCATCATAGCAAGCTCGTGGGCCGATGGGATTTACATTCCCCCAGTAACTTTCCCGTTGGGGGGTCACCTTCGGATCGCCGTATGTCTCCGACGTCGATCCCAAAACAAAGCGAGCCCCAAATTGTCTGGCCACGTCGAGCGCGTTTCCAGTCCCCCGCGAATTGACCCAGAGTGTTTCAAGCGCCAATCGGCGGTAGTGTATCGGTGACGCTGGCGAGGCTAAATGGGCCACCAGTTCGATGTTTTTTGGCAACCGTTCCAAAGGAATAGGCTGAATGACGTCCCATTCCAGTCGAGTGACCCGCTCATTACTATGATGAGCCACATTGCTCCAACTTCCTGTCGCCAAATTATCCACAACCACCACATGATAGCCTTCACGCACCAAACGGTCAGTCAAGTGGCTTCCTATAAACCCGGCTCCCCCGGTTACCAACGCGGTTCTCAATGCACCCAACTCCTCAGGCAAAGAACTCTTGATGGCATTGTACCATGCCCGATTGGGCTGCGCACAATCGGGAAACGGAGAGTCTTCGCCGGCGTCCTTCGATTGTCTGCCCGAAAAGCAGGAACCCGCCTCCGTCAGTCGAATGCTTATCGAAAGATACGAAGTCCCTTTCTTTGCTGGGCCCAGGAAGATAGGTCTTTTCGCTAGACGGGACGGATTACCGGCGAGAGCCTGCAATGAGACGGGGGGACGCAGAAAATGGTATGGCAATGGACGAGTGAGGATGACGCGTTATGGAAAGCAAGCCGACCGGGGCTTGCCCGATTGTATGCCACCTGGACGGATCTAGCCGCCCAATCATTCGAACACGAGCCCGCTTTTGCGCACTTCAGCCAAGATCACGAGGATCCCAATTGGTTTCGGCAGCATCTCGAGCTTCATCGTGAAGCTTTTTTGGGGTCGCCCCTCGACCCCACCGTGCGGGAATCGAGCCGCCACATCGGGTTTTCCCATATCGAGTCCCAGGTGCCACCGTCGCAATTTGTCAGTCTATACATGCACCTATTTGCGGCCTACGGTACCGTGGCCCAAGAAACTGCACTGCCACCCATCGCGTTGGTCAGTCGGCGCTGGCTGATGGATGTGGAAATGGAACTCGACACCTATACCGTGGCCATGGATACCAAAATCCGGGCGCTTGACGATCTCTCCGCCACCGATCCTTTGACTGGGCTCTTAAACCGGCATGGTTTGGTCAGTCACATCAGCGATCACATCCATCGTGATGACGCGTGGGCTGCCTTTGTCTTGATGGATCTCGACAACTTTAAGGCGATCAACGATGAAAAGGGGCATCCCGAAGGTGACCACATTTTGCAACAGTTCGCCATCCAAGCTCGGGCGCACGCCCAGGCCAGCGATGGGGTGGCTCGCCTAGGCGGAGATGAGTTTGTCTGGTTGGTTCCAGGCTTGACCGACATCCGGCCGGTCCACCAGCGGTTGGCCTCCTTGGCCAAGAGTGTTTACCGAGAATTAGGCGTAAGCTTTTCAGCCGGCGTCGCCTACTATCCCGAGCACGGTCAAGACATCGAGGCCCTCTACGCCCAAGCAGACCAAGCTCTGTATCGAGCCAAGTCTGCTGGGCGTGTCCGGTGGGCCTTAGCCAACCGCGATGAAGTCTATCTCTTCCCTGCGCTTTAAGACCGACCCACGCCGTGGTAATCCAGTCCGGCGGCCCTGGCCGCCCCAGGAGTCCACAGATTGCGACCGTCAATCAATACCGGTCGGGAAAGCGCCTGGGCGATCTGATCGAGCCCAATCTGTGAAAACGCGGGCCATTCGGTCAGGACAATCAGAGCCTCAGCGCCAGCCAGCGCCTCTATCGCGCCGTTGGCATACACGACGTCCAGTTCCGGATAATCACGCTTTAGCGTGGGCATGGCTACGGGGTCGTAGACGTGGATGCGTGCGCCTAAGCGCGACAACTCGGCAATGACGGTCAGTGAGGGGGCATCTCTGAGGTCGTCGGTCCCCGGCTTAAACGCCAAGCCCCATATCGCCACGCGCCGGCCCTTTATCGTCTTCAAAGCGTCCTGCAAGCGACTCACGATGCGGTGGCGTTGGTCGCGATTGACACTCACCGTGCTCTCAAGCAATTGGGGGTGGTAGCCGTATTCCTCGGCAGTATAGATCAATGCGGATAAGTCTTTGCCAAAACAACTGCCTCCCCAACCTGCCCCCGCATTGAGAAAGCGATCCCCAATCCGGCGATCGAGACCAATGCCGCGGCTGACTTCAATGACGTCGGCACCGACCCGTTCACAAATATTGGCGATCTCGTTAGCAAACGAAATTTTCGTCGCCAAGAAGGCATTGGCTGCGTATTTAATCATTTCCGCGGAGATGCGGTCGGTCTCGACCAGCGCCACCGCGCTTAGACCTCGGGGCCGCATTACCTCCGGCGGAGGCGAAAAGGTCTGCTCTAAAATCGGACGGTAGAGCGCCTTCAGTTGCTCAAGCGCCCAACTGCGATCTGCTCCGAGCACTATACGGTCAGGATAGAGGGTGTCATAGATGGCTGTGCCTTCGCGCAAAAATTCCGGATTCGAAGCCACTGTGTAGACGTCCTCCGCCGGTTTTCCGTCAAATCCATCTTCGATCCAGACTTCGACCTGATTAGCCGATCCGATGGGAACCGTTGCCTTATTGACCACGACTTGCCGCTTGCGGCTGCCAAGGCCTTGGCCAATGGCCAAAGCCGCTTGACGGACATAGCGAAGATCGGCTTCTCCGCTCGCCAGAGGGGGGGTGCCCACGGCAATAAAAATCACATCAGCCGATTCCACGACGCCTTCTGACGTATCCATCACCTGAAAATTTCCCGAAGCCAGGACCCGGGTCAACATTGCATCGAGTCCGTGCTCATAGATAGGCGAGGTTCCTTGACGAATGCTCTGCACTTTTTCTGCAACCACCTCGATCACCGTCACCCGATGGCCCAATTCGGCCAGCACCACCCCGGTCACTAATCCCACATACCCCGCACCAAATATCGTCACCTGCATCTTGCCATCTGCCTCCTCACACACCGGCTCTCACTCTTTACGTCCGTCCATTGGTTAAAAGCTTGGTGTACACCGCGAGCGTAGCCTTCGCTACCGCTTCTTGGGTAAACTGGCCCCGGACTCTCTCAAAACCCAGTTCTCCATAACGCTGACGCAAATCCCGATCCTGGCTCAGTGTCGTCAATATGTCGCTCAATCGGGCCACATCGCCTTCGGGAAAGACCATCCCCGCGTCACCAATCACCGAGGGAATTTCTCCGCTGCTCGATCCGACCACGGCTGTCTTGGTCGCCATGGCTTCGGTCAACACCCGGCCAAATTGTTCCTTCCAGCTCGGTGTGGTTCTTGATGGCAAGACCAAGATATCCAAAGCATTCATTAATAGAGGCATCTCCGTCGAGGCCATCCAGGGTACAAAGATCACCTGGGTGCCCACTCCCCCGGCTTCAGCCGCCTGTTTCCCGGCCTCGGACCACGGGCCCGATCCTACCAAGACCAGCCGCACCTTAGAATCTTGAGACAGCACCGGGATCATCGCTGCCAAAAGGTCATCGAGACCTTTGTCAGCAATCATTCGTCCCACATAGCCAATGGCCGTCGTCCCCTCGAGTCCTAAGCGCAAGCGAACCTCGGCGGGATCCATGGGATAGAAAATGCGATGATCCGTCCCAAACTGGGGAATGACCTCGATAGGTGACACAAATCCTTTCTTGCGCAACACCCCAAGGGCCTCCTGATTGCCCGCAATAGCTCCTCGAGCGGATCGCAAAACCTTCTGTTCCATCCGAGAAAACGGCCACGGATAATTTTTGAAAATATTTTGCCAGGTAAAAAAAAGGGTAGGCACCCCCATTTTATTAGCAATGCCCACCACCTCAGCCGTCACCCAACTATAATGCTCTTCGTCAATATGAATTAAATCTGGAGCGAATTGGCGAATGATCGACCGTATTCCCGGATAGCGATGCAAATGATTTCGCCCGTTCAGCCAAATCGGACGAATAAACAACGGGTAGGTGGTGTCCTCCGCCATCGGTTCAAACGGCAACTGATCCCACTTTTGCGGCACCACCAAGCCCACGGTCACATTCGGAGCCTGGTTGAGATACCAGAGCTTCGTCCGGTACGAGCGCGTGACTGTAGCCTTAGAGATCATCAAGACGCGCATTACGAATTCACCAACTGTTGATACACCGCTTGATATCGCTCCGCAATAACATCCCAGGCCAGTTCCCGTGACCGTTCTTTGCCGATTGCCACCATGCGGTTGGCCAATGCGGGGTTTTCGATCACTTGGGTCAGCGCGTCAACCCACGCTTCCATCTTGGTCGGTTCGACCAGCAATGCCGCGTCGGCTACGACTTCGCGAACGGCGGGGGTGTCACC
>DAHXNH010000317.1 GCA_027365485.1 Clostridiales bacterium | reverse complement strand
TCAGCAACTCGATAAAGCGGTCTGCTCCAGGGGCTGTAAATAACCTTCGAAATGGCGCCAATAATTGATACCATCGTCGTAACTCCGCATTCACGGGGCATCGCCTCCACGAAGCACGGTAGCACCGGCGAGCGGATTTGTTCACGTAAATATTGGAAGTAGTCCATGCAAATTTGCTTTCGATTCTGAAGCCAAGCCAATGCATGTATAGCATGTATAGTATGTATAGTATGTATAGCGTTACTATACAAATGGACACGAGAGGGACTAACTGCATTCAATCTCTAGGTGGTCAAAAAACCGCAAAGTCCACGAGACGTTTTCGGCCAAAAAAATTGGGACATGACACCAATCTGTGCGATCAAAAATAGTTTATCTTTTTGAAAAAAGCCGGGTCAACCGAACATGTACTGGTAGCTTTTGGGGGACCAATGCATGTCTCCACGCCGACATCCTCAGCGTTCTCGGCCACATCGTCCTCGCCTATCTACACGACCCCCGTTTCGTCCAAAAATGTCGCGCATCGCTGGTCCACGTCCGTACCGCCGCAATTGGTGTTCAACCATGGAACGCCGCTAATCCTTACGAGCACGAAACAACAGCTCGTTTTATCACGACACTTCCAAACCCATTGGCAGCGCAATACGGGTACTACCGTGCCATCCCATCACACAATCAATGGCGAGAGACTATGGGATGGACCACAGGGATGCTGGATTGCCTTGACCACCACCTCGCCTGGTGATGCATCTGCCCGCCTCTCTATCATGCACAGTAATACCGCCGCTTTGCACTGGAAAACCCGCTGGAGTACCTCCATTTCGAGGCGTGCCACCGGAGGACAATTACAGATAACCGGGAACGGATCCAAGCTCTGGGTCTTGTCGACGGGTACCCCGGCGGCTGGAATGATGCCAAAACTGCTGTGGTCCAGCCCTAACGGGGGCGGGTCATGGTCTCTGATTGCCGCAGGCAATGTGTTGTCGATGCCGGCCCCCTTGCGCCTGCCAGCAGGGTACCCGACAGGAATTACGGCCATATCCCGGAACCATCTCATCCTAACCCTCGAGGCGTCCAACACGTCCATGACCGCCGTATCCTATACATTTCATCCGAGGGCCGTCCATATTTTACCCTTCCCTGCGCCATTAAACATTCAGTGGACGATCTCCTTACCGGCCCTGGTCGACGGGTCCACCGTCACGATTCCGATCATGGGATTGTCGCACGGCGCTAAGAGCGTCTTGAGGATTGCCACGCGCAAATCCAGCCATAGCGTCTGGACGTTGCATCCCATCGCTGCTCTACCGGGTGGGTCGGCCACGACCGAATCCGGAAACATGGACGTGCTGTCGGGAATCACCCACCTGGATGTCGTGTGGCCTACTGGCCACGTGGTTCAGCTTCCCGAGTTGAAATCGTTCCCTAATCCGTTGGTTACTGCGCAAATGGGATCTCACATTGTCGTATTGGGCAAAGACAAATCTTTGTGGGTCAATAGCCACGAAGGCTGGAGAAAGTGGTCATGAAGCCCAGACGGCCTCAGTGACATCTGAGTCGATCAATTTGCCGAACGACGGAGCCCTGAGTCAAACGCTGTCCCAGGCGTGCGAATCGTTCGGAGGCATTAGGGCACACTCCTGCCCGTTAACGCCCTATCCGATGGGGCACATTCGCCCCCCCAATATGCATTAAGCATATCTGCGACGGGAGAGCCAGTGCAAAGCCGGGTACTTGCAGCGGATGCGGACGACCGATAAGCCGAATCGTAATCAGGATGCAACGTTAAGAGAACAAGCCATTCAGGCTCTCGATAGGCGCACGAAATTCGCTTCGACTGCGATCCGAGGGCGTCAACGGACGTCTGACGTCTTAAGAAATTTTTGCTCTGTGTTCGGTGACGTTGAGACCGCGGGTGGCGTTATACCGAGCGAGAGCAACGTGACATATCGTGCGGTGTACGAACGGGAGGGATGATTCGTGGATGGGCATCATCGATGGCCCATGGTGGCAGGGCGTTGGCGGGCTTGGCCAATCGGTTTGGCTTTGACGGCGAGTGCGCTGATGCTGACTCCCGACGTGGGGACGGCTCGACCGGCGCATTCGCCAGCCAGTGTGCTCGGCGCACGGTTGAAGCTCGACACGACCAGACCGACGTCCGAAGACCCCGGCGTGCCCCGCTCGACCCCGTCGGCTGAATCCGTCCCCACCCCGGTATTCACCCAACTGGATATGATTAGTACCTCCAAGGGGTTCGCCTTCGGCCATATAAAGAACCGTTTCTTTCTCTGGAAAACGACCGACGGCGGGAAGCACTGGCATCGTTACGACGTGCCCCAGGTTCCATCCCCCTTCGGCATAGACCTGTCTCCGGTCATCTCTTTTCAGACCGCGCAGCGGGGATGGATCGCATCGATCAACGAGAACCCGCTGCCTCCCGGTCACAGCATTTATCAGTATGCGGGTACCCTCATCGTATTAAGAACTACGACCGGAGGCCAAACTTGGTCCGCTTACCGGCGCAAAGTCACGCCTATGGATCAGGTCGAGCAGATCGATTTTGTGGGCAAGGACGGATGGATTCGGGCCGTTTCCGCTGGCGCGAGTAATCAAGCGGATACCGCGATTTATCATTCCGTGAATCGAGGGAAGTCGTGGAGTTTGGTGTCCTCGGCCAGTGGCTATATTCCTAACCCGCAATCGACGCTGGATGCGTTGCCGACTGCCGATGTGCCCATGCCGATGACGTTCACCAACAGCCGAGACGGCTGGGTGGGGGTAGGCAATGTCATCATGCATACCTCGCAGACCATCGCGACGCTCTATCACACCACCACTGCGGGCAGACAATGGCTCGCGGTCCCTGCCGATTCCTAAGATGTTGCAAAAAGGGTACATGACCACGGCGAGTCCTCCCGTGTTTTCCGACGGCATCGGTACCGTCCTGGTTTGGTACATTGGGGACGGTCATTGTGTGGTCGTAGCCTACCACACGATGAATAGCGGAGAATCCTGGACTGCGGAGCCGCCATGGATCTTGAATGCCGATGCCACCCTGCAACCCGCGTTTGTCGGCCCTAACCGGGGCTGGCTCATCGGCAGTGTCGACGAGCCAAATCGTCTGCCCACCCTCTATGCTGCCACCACGAACAACGGCGGCCAGTCTTGGTCGCAGTACCCAATACAAGGGGCCTTACAAGCGGTGCTGGATGGCGGATATACGTTGATCTCCCTGGATATGATGTCGTCCGCACAAGGGTGGATGTTGCTCGACCGCCTCAATACCAAAGGATCGGTGCTGCTGCGCACACGAGACGGTGGACACACCTGGCACGTACAGCGTTGGTAGCCTTTTGGGTCCCCGTTCAAAACGGGATCTCAAAACTTGGTACCGGTTGCACGCGAATCAGCTCTTTTACGCTCTGAACCTGCCCCGTATCCCTTATATCGCCGAGCACCTATACACGCTGGCTGGGATTCGTAATGCGTTATCACCAGGTAGCCCGACCACCTTACGGCGATCGGGCCCCCTCAGAACCGGACGTGCACGTTTCCGCGCATCCGGCTCAAGCAAGTGTTATCCTCCTCAGAAAGGAGTTCGTGGCCTTTCTGCGAGACAGTGAAGATTCGTG
>DAHXNH010000312.1 GCA_027365485.1 Clostridiales bacterium | reverse complement strand
TTGATCCAACGACATACCCTTAAGGGCGCGGACGGCGCGAAAATAGCGCCCCAAAGACGGATAGCGTATGGGTCGTGACATGATCATCATCTCCTTAATGCAGTTCGGTTCAGTATACACAAAAACATCGGTACCGGGTACAGTTTGACACGCGGCTGATGATTAGGTATATTTAATGCGTACCCGGTACAATCCGTCACTGAACAAAGGAGGCAACCCATGATGAATACAGACCTACAAACGCGATTCGTTCGGGTGGCGGAGGTGGCAAAGATCCTGGATCTCAGCCGAGGGAAGACCTACCGGCTCATCGCCGAAGGAACCATCCCCCCATGGCGCCGCCACGGTGTTGTGGCGCTCGAGTTTGTGCATCCGCCGCGCATCATGCTGCCAGGTCGGCAGATTCCCGGATTTGAGCACGATCATAAAATCCCAACGGTACTCCCGCAGGAGAGCAAATAGCGGCCCATTGGGAAATAAGCCGTCGGCGAGGATGGTCAGCGGAAGTTTGGGAAACAGCTCTCTTAACCGTTTGGCCAATCGACGGAAGGATTTGAGTTCCGAATCTTGTTGGGTCTCCTCCGTGGGGTCCTCGGAATTCGCACAGAATTCCGTGAGCAGCGGGATGGCAATACCTTGGGGGCCCACCAACACGGCTTCGACTCCATACACCTGATAGATCGTGTTGCCGTTGGCCTCGTGCTTTTGCAGCATTTCTTGAGCATGTTGCACGATGCCACTCCATTTCAAGGTACCATCGATCGCGATCAGATACCGCTGCTGGACCATCCATCGTTCTAATCGCCGGTTGTGCAGCAAGTCTTTAATGGTATCCGTGAGGACCGCTTCCACCTCGCCCGGCGGAATCTTTTCCAACACGTTGGCCACCGTATCCATGTGAGGCACGCTGTCCAATTGCGGGAACGCCGCTTGGAGCGTCGTCCATGATTTCGGTTCCGTCAGTTGACGATTGCCCTCGCGGCGGGACGTACACTGGGTAAAAAACAGCAGGACCCCGAAGACCAGCACAACGACCAGTTTGTGCTTGATGCGCTCGGGTTTGCGGCGGTCGGGAATCCGAGCAAGGTCCTGGGCGCAGTCCCAGGAAATTCCTCCATCACGGGCCCAAACCAGACGAGGAGGCCGGTGAACCAGGCATCGAGCGCCTCGGCCTCGGCTGCCATTTGTTCTGCCACGGACTCATACGAACTTTTACGATTGGGATAGGTAGCTGCATGCAATTTTTCTGGGTTGGCCATAACACTCCATCCGGAAGCGCAACGGAATCCCCACGTCACGCGATGATCGATGCGAGTCGATCCGATTCATCATCGCACGGTCTCCGAGGGTTGTCCACTCCTCCCAGGTAGAGGCGACCAACCATACGATTCTATTATCGATTATTTCACAGTGCCTTGCAGCGATCCAGGCCTGTATGCGAGAATTTGTTTTGCGCATTCTCGAATGCGGTGCCCAGAGGCACTTCCAAATTATGTTCTTCAGAGCTGAACTCACGCACCACAGCTTGACGTTCAGGTAAAGACAGCGGCATCGAGGAATCCTCCTTAATGGGATGCCGGGAATTTCGCGTTGCCATCATAGCCCTCCTTTTTGAGTACCTTTTTTATGAGTCAAATCGAAGGGTTGACTGTTGGTTCCCTCAAGTTTTAAAGTACAAGAGGTTGGTGGATTCCTAGCCACCGGTGCGCTGAAAAGGATCATCTCTTTCACTGGTCGGATGGGCTCTACTCCCGGCACACGATTCTCGGTCCCAGTGGCGATCTTGCCAATGTAGGTCGCGATCCTCCTCTGTTGGGGAACGTAACGCCTAATGGGTTAGCAAATGTCTTGATGAAGGAGACGTTGGTTTGGAAATCGAGCTTTTTAACTCGTACCACAATCGTGATGGCCTAAAGATTGTCTCACGCCAAGCGAATGAGGAACTTCGCTTCGCCTTCGTTGGGGGATCGGTGACCAATGGCAGTGGAGCATCTCCTTCAGCGACCAAGAGCTGGAGAGCATTAACCGGATCTTGGCTTTCAGCAACCTTATCAAACAACAAGGTTCGCGTTATTAATGCCGGAGTGGGGGGAACTAATTCAACCTATGGAGCATTTCGTATGGTAGATCAGGTATTTAGATTTGGAGTACCGGATTTAGTCTTTGTGGAGTTCGCCGTTAACGACGAAGAAAACCGAAATGAAACGATCAGGGCTTTAGAAGGACTGGTACGCCACACACGGGCCGTGAACCCCAAAGCAGCACTGTGCTTCATCTATATGGCGAATCGAAAGAACGTAGACGCATACTCGCACGGGGACGTTCCCGCTAACATCGAAAATCAGGAGGTGGTAGCCGACTACTACCATCTTCCATCTATTGATATTTGTCGCTACGTCGCTGACCAAAGCCGTCTGCCCGGCTTTCGCTGGGAAGACTTCTATATCGACCACGTCCACCCAAATAACTGTGGCCATGCCCTTTATTCTAACCTTATGCAATTGGCTCTTTTCAATATGATAACGATTACCTCATCCAATGAATCCCTATTGAACCCGTCCCCCTATGTCGCCGGGAATTACGAGCGCGGCCATCTGTTGAATCCGGACCAAATGGCCACCGTGAATATCGGTTGGCAGGTAGATCCTGACTTGGCTGTCACCAACATTATGAATTGTTCTCCGCCTGTGCGCGTATTCCAGGCAAGTACTGCTGGACAGACGTTTCTCGCAAATTTTTTTGGCGACGCTATCGGTGCTGTCCTATTGGTGGGACCAGATTGTGGCTTTATCGATTACAAAATTGACGCGGGCGAGTGGACGACATACAACCCGTATGACAAGTATGCTGTACAATTTCATCGCATCAAGACTGTTATGTTTCAAGATGCGTTGCCCTTGGGCGATCACGTTATACAGATACGGGTTTCCTCCAAACGCAATCCACAGAGTGATGGACAGGCCATTCGTATCCTCCAGCTAATGGTCAATGGCTGATAGGATACGGACGAATGCCGCCGTAGTCAAGGGTTTCAGGACCGGGTAACATTGATTTTCCCCCACGTTTTCACCAAAAAATGCGGATTTTAGGACCCGAAAAGGGGGCTTGCCCAAAATTTCAAGCCAACGATTTCCGCGAAAAATCTGGGCACCTGCAGCCGTGGTCCGTTTAGCTTAAGGTAGACTGTCGAGCATCATCTCTACAGCCAGAGGTCTGACCTTGGGGGTGGTATACATGACTTACAAACGTGGACCCGACCGCCGACTCGAATCCTCCTCGAAAACGTACTCCCCGACGTCCATCCGTTTGCGCCCAATCGCAGGCCTCACCGTCCATTCTCGGGGATCGGACCGCTCGCATGAAATATCCGGGGAAAAACTTGCGCCTCCGTCAAGCGCCGCGGCTGACCTGTCGGCCGGATCATCGCCAAGCTGCTCAATCCCTCCTGGCGGTAGGCCTCCACATAACGGCCGATGGTGGTCATTGACCGCTTGACCATCTGGCTGATCGTTTGGTAGGAATGGCCCTGCACGACCATATTCACCACCTGGTAGCGTTCGTGCAAGCGCACATTCTCGCG
>DAHXNH010000278.1 GCA_027365485.1 Clostridiales bacterium | reverse complement strand
TTGACGTGACCGTTTGGAGCTCGACCGCCGTTTAGCACGGGCCGAATAGATGGGCCGGTGTTTTGGGTAACTCGTTTTGTCACCGGTCTGACCAACCAGCTTGTCAACAGATTCCTCCAAGCCACCGTCCCCGAGTGCATCCCGGCCGAAATTGAACCCAGGCCGTCTAATCATTCGGGATTCGCGTAGGCTCATGGTCTTGAGCCGTGCGCGAACCCCGAATCCCCGCCCTTGGGGCGGCTCGTGCAGCATTCTCGGCCGACCGTGCCCTAGCCCCTTTTAATGACATGGAAGGTAGCTGAAGTGATGACAGATTGCATTAGCGCCAACAGGAGTTCATCAACGAGCTTCGGCGGCATGTCACACCCATTCGGCCGAATCGCAGCTATCCCTGTCGGTCCGCACGGCGGGCCAATCGGTTTTCCCATAAACGTCACCGTTCCCTTTAGGGTGATAGGCTAAAGGGAGCAACCTGCCTCAAACTCTATCAGATGCAATATCCATAAGGCGCAATATTCGGACGAATAAGAGGTTTCGTCGGATGGATGCCCCATGCCCACGAGGCTCAGCAG
Source organism: Clostridiales bacterium (assembly GCA_027365485.1). GTDB lineage: Bacteria > Bacillota > Sulfobacillia > Sulfobacillales > Sulfobacillaceae > JAMCVM01. The sequence goes on along the minus strand of DAHXNH010000278.1, from coordinate 1,685 downwards.
ATTCTCATCGACCGCGAAGTCTCTCTGGAGACCCTACCAATTTACGTGCGTCGAGCACGTCACGATCAACACAGCCTCCCCAATCATCACGAAAGCCTCAACGGTCCTTATCCATTATCGTATTATGCCGACAATGGAGTTAATTCGGCAATCATTAAGTTGACACCATTGCCGGCGGCCCCCGGACCGGCAAGAAGAAACTGTTCCAACAGGGACGAAAGACCATAGTGTGATTGGGGTCTTTCGTCTACTGAAGGGATGGCGCTGGGGATGATCCCTACCCCGTGGTCGTGAACACGACTTGAACGGTGGTGCCCACTTGGTTCGCTCCTTGTAGGCCGTTGCCGTTGAAGGATTCCTGGGTCACCGACTGGATTGGGCCGAGAGTGACACCCATTGCCCTGGCCACAGTGGTCGCCTCCTTGGTGGCTGCGGCAATGGCTTGGTCGAGACCTTGGGGCGGGGCATTGAGGACGGACGTGGCTGGACCGGGATTGGCATTGAGATAATAATTCCCGTCCTTGGCATACGGCTTTAACCCGGATTCCATGGCACTCAACACCGCATTGACTTTGGCCAACGGGGCATTGACTAAAATCGTCTCGGAGACGTTGAGGGTGGCTGACGATTTGGCATCCTTACCCCCGCTGAGATTAAGACTTTGGTTGGTGATACTGATTTGATCAGCAGGGACTCCCAATTGTTCGACCGCGGCGGTCACCGCTGCGGTTTCTTGGGATAATTCAGTTTCTGCCTTCCCCGTTGCGGGAGCGTTGTTGATATTTAAGTTCAGGTTTAACTGCGACACCGTGGTTGCTGCGGGCAACGTGACTAAGGCACTACCGGTCACACTAATGAGCCGATCCTTTGTGGTCGTGGTACTTACGGGTGCATAGCGCGCTGCCGGAAGTAGCACGGTCAATGCGGCGACTCCGACACTGAGGGCTCCAACGAGCCACCAAGATTTTGCTTGCACGTGATTTGCCTCCTTTGGAATAGGGACTCTATCGAGTACAACGCCGCCATAGGGCCAAAGGTTTCCTGATTTTCACCATTCATGCCCGAAAAAGTTTTTCGGGTTTAACTCGAGAGTCAATTCGACTCGGATAACGGGGGGACCTAGCAGGTTCTCTGGGACCGGAGCCGTCTTGGTCGGGCTTTGGCACCAGATTCTGTAATGTGCAGCTTGGTCGGTCCGACCGAGGTGAAAAAACGGCCCCTGAGTAGACGACGTGCGGCGAGCGGACTCGACCCCTCGTCACTATGGGTGATTGCGCTTAGGTTAACGCATCCCACTGGTCGCGGGCAGTGCCTTGGTAACTGAGGGCGCTGGGAGCAAAAGGAATTTCCAGTTGCTCTGCTAATTCCTGTAGTGCCGGGAGGGCAGCACGGGTTCGGCGGGTGAGTGTGGTGTTAGCGCTTACTAGTTTTGTCATCACTTCCACTAACTCTCGTGCGATCAGATATCCCACTGATCAGAGCCAGGCGTAAAGTCGAGATCAGCCCAAAGGGCTGGGATTCGCTGATTGACGCACCACCAGTATTCGCTGTAAAGCTCACCAGAAAACCCACTGCCTATGTATATTAAAAGCGGGGCGCGTGAGCCCAAATCCGCAGCCCTCGTCATTGGGGAAGGGGGTGCAGAAAAACCCTTGGTAGATCAGGGGGCTCGTATTCGAACAGTG
>DAHXNH010000276.1 GCA_027365485.1 Clostridiales bacterium | reverse complement strand
ATTTCGATGGCGGCCGGTAATAGCTTATTTCCTCCAGGGTAACGAGAAGGTCTCGATCGCTGTAGCTTTCCTTAGAGCCTGATGCATCCTACTTCAAAAAAATCGCTGATTTGGGAAAAGTTGACATGCGGAAGCTGGGATTAATCGGTAGCATCGTTCCGACAGGCAACCCAGTCGGTGGCAAGCGGACGGTATGCCAGCGACGACCGCCATCCGTGGTCCATTGGTCGAGGACCAGTACCCGGTGATGCGGGAGTTGCATCCCCGTCGGTAAGACGGCCTGACTGGGACTGCTTGCATACAACCCACTCACATTCGAACCATAGGCCGGAATCGGCGATCGCACAATGGAGTGCATCCAGCGTGTCCCCCCATCGGTCGTGTGCCAGACCCCATTCTGCCCTGCCATGACGTTCCCGGTAGAGAGCCAGACCGACGAAGAACTTGTCGTGGTCAGCGACACCGGTCCATCTCCAAACACTAGTTTCCGCGCTTTCAGGTGCCATTGACGCCCCCCATCGGTCGTTCGCGCCACTTCGGCATATCCTTGACTCAGACCAAGCAGCGTACCCTTGGATCCGCCACGTTCCCCCAACACCATCCAGCCATCTCGCTGGTTAGCAAACGCAATAGTCAAGGGCATGGTCGTGTTACGGTTACCCAGAGGGCGCCAGTCGGGATGGATTATGGTCCACTGTTGTCCACGGTCCTGGGTTCTAAACAAGGCTTCATTACCTTGCTGATTGTCAGCCAACACCCAGCCCTCATTGGCCGAAACAAAATCTAGTGCTTGGACGGCCCAAGAGCCGGACGATGCGAGAGCAAGGGTGGATATATAAGGCAGTGCGCGGATGTGTTCCCCAGTTGCCCACGGGTGATAGACCGATCCGAGCATTACCGTACTGACGGCCGCCGTAGTCGCGAGTTTAAGCAAATGACGCAGAATCGTCACGGGCATTCGTCCTCCTTTGAAATTTCACTTTCGGACCGGCTGGCATGAGGTATAACGCCAAGTATCATATAAAGGTTTCTGTTTGAACTTCACATTGAGAGTTGAATTGTTAAGGGACACTCCTGCCCGTTAACGCCGCAAGCCTGGGAATGGTTAGCTCTGGGCCGCTGGCATATACGCTCCCGTTTGCGCCAGCAGCAGGCATCACGGTGCTGCGCGCGATGGAGTCCTTTAGAGGCTCAAGCGGGCGGATACGGGTTTCCAAGTCACCCCGCCGTTCGTTGTCGTCCATAAGGGGGTGGCAAGCGAGGTGGTTGTGGCCCAGCCGTGAGTGGCCGTCACAAAATCAATCGCGGTCCAATGGGGAAGATGGCGATGCTGAGCAATCGGTGTCCAGCTCGATCCGCCGTCCGTCGTGCGATAGAGATGATAGGCCGCGAGCACCCAACCATCCTGTGCGCCGACAAAACTCCAACTGCTGGTTCCGGAACCTGCGTGGAATAACGTGGTCGTGGGCAGCCAGGTTTGTCCCCCGTTGGTCGTACGTTCAAATCCTAGCCCCTGATTAGTCATCACGGGAAGCCATCCGGTGTGGGATGAGGTAAACACCGGAGGATCGGTGGCGCCCACGACCGCATCGTGGATCGCTGGCAAAGCTTGGGCTGCAAAAGTTTTCCCGCCGTTTGTGGTGCGCTCGAACACTACCTCGTGCGGGTAATCATCTCCACCAGTTACCCATCCAACCTGGGCCGACCGGAACGTCACTCCGCTTTTATCCCAGGCTACGGATAATCCGTGTCGTTCCACGCGATTCGGTTTAGTGGGAAATGCGCTCGAAGCGAGGGCCGTCCAATGGACACCACCATCGGTGGTGTGGAGCACTACGGCTGTTTCACTCCCGGCTTCCGGGGCCGTTCCAGTCAGGATCCAGCCGTTGAGCGGACTGAGCATTTGAATCGCAGTAGGCGGATCAATCCGGGACCAGGGAATCAAAACGGAATGCCAAGTTTCACCGGCATTGGTAGTCCATTCATACTGAGCGGCAAACGGAGCGACACTTCCGGTTTCGACAATAATCCCCGCATCGCGGGTATTTAGGCCGACGAGAAGTACGAAAGCGCCGGTGGGAACACGGGGACCTAGCACTTGCCAGGCTTCTCCTCCATCGGCCGTGCGGGCCACATGTTGGTCCACTACCGCCCAGCCGACGTTGGGCGTGACCATGTGCAACTGGGCTAGCAGATTATGCTGTTGGGCCAATACGGGATTCGTGCGCATGGCTGCACTTGGCATCCATTGCCAACCGCTGGTGATCGCCAACGTGCTACCGGCTAGCACGCCGGCGGCCAGGTACGATATCCATCGGGTTTGCATCCTGAACCACTCCTTGTCCGATTAAGTTCACTGGGATCACGCCAGCGCGAGGGGTTAGGTTACATCCCCGCAGGGATTCTGTAACCTCGAGCCTCGCTGGAACGTCCCTTGTTCGATGTAAGGCGCACTCGCCCCCGTTTATGCCGTAAATGTATTTAAAAAACGAGACTCCGAGGATCTACGGCGATGGCCTTCGGTCGTTGGCGTCGGTCTCGGAGTCGGTTGCGGGTTAGTAGTGCGAAGACGGAAAATCCCGGATAAGTGCGACCGTGGCTAAGGCGCTGCTGGTATCATTAAGTTCGTAGAGTACCGAATGATGAACCCACGTCGCGTATTGACCCGTCTGGTATCCGGGTTCGACCACGAGGATTCCCGCGCCGCGGGCAATCGTAGGCAGATAGCGCTCGGCCTGCTGGGCCGCGGTGACGGCTTTCAATAGGGATCCAGCTTGAGGGAAGACGTCAATTAACCATCCGTGCGCGTACCACAGCTCGCTGATGAGCGGCGTGCCAATTTGATACATGTGCTGCCCTGCGATCGTACGCGCGACGGTGGTGCCGGGAACCGGATAGGATGCCCGAGTGCCAGACGTTTCTAACCTCCAGCTCTGGTGATCACTGGCTTTTAGGGCAATCTTCCAGGGCGTGGTTACGAGGTGGTGGTTCCGCTCTTCGGATAATGACCATACGATGTCTCCTGGCGCCGTGGGAATAGGGGCAACGAGTTTCGCCAACGCGGCATACGACGGGGCAATTTGAATTTCGTCTGGTCCGTTGCCGGAAGCTCCATACCAGGTCAAATTGACGGCGGTGGCGCTCACCGTGCCTTGAATCAACCAACGGTGCACGTGAATCAACCACGAGTGCACGGAGGTCCCATTATATGCGGGCGAAGGCATTCCAGTCGGAATGGGATTGGGCAGTTCCGTCCGACGTTCGACCTGATGACGTACCCGATTCATCAGGGGTTGGTTGAGGGCGATCGGGTAAGGCCATCTCGGGGAGGCCGAGGTCGTCGCGCCCGCTCTCGGCCAAACGGCTAACCCCGTCGCCGCCAGGAGTGCGCATGCCAACGCCACCCCCCCATATAGCAAACGGCTACTTCGTATCATCGGTTGTTTCCTTTCTCATGGCCGAAATGATCACGGTTGGTTTCCACTTTGCCATCAGCTGTCGAGCGCTGCCAGCGGAGAAATTTTCATCAGTGAGGGCGCTCGGACACTCGGACACAGGTGTCTCCTCTCTGAAACGATAAACGCTACGCAGCTTCGAAAGGTTACGGATTGGAGCACCTACACCAGGTAGCCCGAGCGCCGTAAGGCGGTCGGGCTACCTGGTGAATATTCCACTAGAACTCTAAACGCTGGAGGTACGAAGGTGAACGATGTCGCCAATATCAGAACGCCGTCCGTAGTTGAATTCATTGAAGCGGACCTGAAGAACACAGGCTTTGCGATGTCATCCGACAGGCTTACTGGG
>DAHXNH010000274.1 GCA_027365485.1 Clostridiales bacterium | reverse complement strand
ATCAGCCCCCGGGGCTGGGATTCGACCTGGACTCGCCATGGCGTCCTCGCCAGGTCCGCGTCTAATGGACGTACCACCCGTACTGCCAGCACTCTCCGTATAGCTCGTCGCTGGAAAGCTCACCAGAAAAACCACTGCCTACGCCAAACGGCCAATATGGTAAGGCCACCTGGGGGATTTCCCAGGCCACCGGCACCTCTCCGGAAATAGGCTAAAACTGATGATTACGGACTTAGCCAATCCAAAGACAAAAGGAGTGGCCATAACCGTGATGCCGCCGTAAAAGCAGGGGACGTCCCCGATCCACGCTTACGTGCCAAACTCAGTTTCCAGCAAGTTCTCTAAAATTCCGTACAAAGAGTTTTCGCAGAACGAGGCATTGTTTTCAGGCTTTCTTGGTCCGCGGGGAACCGCCGAGCAAGCCCTACCGTCTTCACGTTACCTGCCAATACGACGATGGTGGCCGGACCTTTGCCTGAGATCTTGTCGGGAACGACGAGATCGCTTATCCAGGGGCAGCGATGTCTCTGCCGATAGTTGAACCGGAACACGGACGACATCTTGGCGACTTCACTGGTCGTATAGCCTTCCACGGGCTCTGCCTGAGCGGTGCGTTCCGCGAAATCCTTCCAACTCGCAACAGCGGTCAATTCATCAACTTCGCAGGTCAATTTGGCAAATTTGTTCGATTCGTTGACATGTCCGGAGTTGCAAATTTGAAGGCCCCAACAGTTCATTGCCCGAAAAACGAACTTCAAAATATCGGGCTGTCGGCGGACGAATTCCGTGAAGCCCGCGGCTTCTGCGAGCGCTTGCGATTTCTCTTCGATCGTAACCATGATTTTCACCTCGTCGCACCTCCCTATGACTGAGGCACGCTCAAAACGTCAAGGAAACTACAACCTGTGAGGCCCCTCTGAGCGCTCCGTGACATCGGATAAGACGATTGATAGCACTCCCGTCGGATAGATGGCCGTGATGAAATGGTGCCCATTAAGATAGCCACGAGCCCGAGCTTTGGCGGCTTGAACCCAGCTATTGATGCCTTCCAAGACCTCATTCGTCCGAAGACTTTGAGCACACTGCCGGACGCCGGCCCAGTGGGCCTGGATCGTTCTAGCGGCCTGGCGAATGGGATCGAGGCGGCTATGAGTGGCCCAAAAACACCCATGGCAGAAGAAGCCGGCCGATTTGTCCACTAAAACCGCACATGACTTTTCTGGTCAGGCCTCCTAATCGCATCCCACATTTCATCCGACATTTCGTCAATTGTTGTCCGCGACCAGTATAGTGGTCGTACGGTCTTCGAGTGCCGTGGTTTAGGATGCCGAGGTGGCTAGGTGTGGTTGCGGTTGAGCGGGATCGAAGGTAAAGTCGCGATTTGCAGGATTCGACCATGCCACGCCGAGCCTAAAGTCCTGAGCAGCCGATCGCGGGCGGCGGATAACTGAAGCCGTAACCTTTTGGCAGAGCCCGGCGTTTAGCATGGCGGTGGAGAAACGAAATCAGGGAGAAGGCAGAGGTATGCGGATGACACGACTTGTCGAACTGAAGGAACTTGGGAAAAAGCGACGGGGGCACCCCACCGGGTGGCTTCGGACCAGGAATGTCATTTGGATCCTGACTGCGCTTATGATGGCGTTCTCGGCCGTGTGGCTAAGTACGGCGCTTCGGTCCGATTCGAATTCGAAGGTGGGACTTCCTCAGGGCGTACCCAATCCCGATTTTTGGTGGGCCGTGCCGCGACTGGAACAAACCCATCTACCGGTCATTTTGCCCACATGGTTACCCGATCAAGGATCGGCGAAAGCAATTTTCAATCCCCAAAGCGCAGGCGGTTTACCTCCTATCAATGTGGTGAGTTGGACCAATGGGGCCAAATATTCGGCCCCTGGCCCTGGTTACAGCATCGGTGTGGGCTACGTCGGTGTGGTAGCGGCGGTCCCCTTTGTAAATCAAAAATATGTGCCGACTGCGGTGCCCGATGGACTTCGCTCCAAGTTTATCGAGTCCACGGACGGACGAGACTCTCCTCCAGTTGGCATTACAGTCGTACATCCGACGCATCCCACGCGACTAATTGGTATGCCGGTGGCGATTGGTCACGAGATGACGGCGTATCTTTCCCTGGATGAATCCGGCGGCAGCATGGGGGACTTTGTCCACGCCAGTTTCTACTACCATGGCGACGTCGTGACCGTGCAATATCCCAACTTAGCGAGAGAAGACGTGGTGCGCATTGCAGCTAGTATGGTATTGGTCCACTTGCCCAAAATGATGCGCGTTTCCTATAGAAGGACGCAACTGACGATGGAGCCCCTGTCGATGACCGGGACCTCCGAACGAAAATCGAGCCACACGGCCTTTGGCTACCGCTATCAACTGGCTAAGATTAAGCCTATCACGTCACTCGTCATCCGGCCGGTTCCCAAACGGGCGCCTTTGCCGATCATGTTGCCACCGATTCCCTACTCCGCGCTGGTCACGGAGATGGCCTTGCCTGACCAACTCACCACGAGCTTGCTTGGCGATAAGCAATGGCGACATAGCCTGGTGGTGTCACCAGGGACTGTGCTGGTGCCTTCGTGGCTTCCATCGGATCAATTTATGCCCCTCGTGGCACCGGAGCCGGTGGCATGGACGACACCAACCGGGTATTATTTGGGGATCGTCCCCAATTTCCCGCTGCAGAGCGGCATGTCTTGGTCCTACGGCAGCGCTTTGAATTCCCGCGGGTTAGGGAAGACGCATCCGGTCGTGATTCGAGGCGATCTCCCCGGAGTGCTGAGTTTGTCCCCAGCCCTTAAGGTGCTGCAATTTCGAGTCGCGCCCTATATCGTGGCGAGCGTTGACCTGTTTATGAGGGACTCAATGGGTACGGTGCCCTCCCATCCGACCGCGTTTTTGCTAGCCCTGGCGCGGCAGGTGTTGCAACCCGTGGTTCTCGTACAGGAAACGGGCGGCCGGCTGGAGCGGCCCAAAGGAGCGGCATCCGTGAGGTTGGCCTGGGGCAGGGGGTGGCTGACGCGAACCCCGTCCACGGTCCAAGTAACCTTTACGTGGCACGGTCACACGTATTGTGTCACCACGCGCGGACGGTTGGCTACGCGATCGACCGCGCTCAAAATTGCGCGGGATCTCACGCCAATGGAATGATTTTCTCAACACTTGGTGCTCAGGCCAACGGATCGCCGCTGCCATCGCCCTAGGAGAGTTGGGGCAAAAGTCTCCCTGCCGTCTTTCAATCCACCTATCATTATCGCTGTTTTCTATTGTCATGAATTTTTTCTTGGTACTCGGATTTATTAATGGGGGTTTTCGCCGTCTTAGACGGCGTATTTCTTCGGTTTTCTGCCCCATTCGGCCATTTGGGCAGATTGCTCCCATGGTCGGACTTAGGAGGGTTTCACGGCCGTTTGCCCTGGACGGCGGAGCACGCGGAATCCTTCTTCGATG
>DAHXNH010000269.1 GCA_027365485.1 Clostridiales bacterium | reverse complement strand
GCCGAAAAACACTCGAGAGCGCCTGTGCATGGGCTTATAACAAGAACCTTGGACCTGAGTCTGTCGGATTCCATCGTGATCGCCGCTCCATTTTGGGAGGGGCTACCGGCACATCCCCGAGGTTCCAGCAGGGATCCGGATGGCACCGCTTCGACTCCAAAGTGGCCACCACCCGCCGGGTGGTGGCGCTAAAAAACGGGTTGAACGGATCGAAACTCGCCGCGTTTGCACTATACACCGAACATTCGCATACTACGGTCCCAAAACTATCAATCTTTAATGCCGACCATATAGTCTGGCTACACAAGAAATTAACACGGCTGGACAAGATCCGAGCATTTGGTTTCCCAATGGGATTACGCCGTGTACCATTCTTGCGGACCCGGGTGCGGCGTTCGCGGAATTCTACTGGGCCGCTCTGGGCATCTCAGGGACCAACTGTGAAACCATCCGAGAAGTCGTTGACCCATCGGCTTTTACCACCCCCTGTTGCGCCGTTACTGCTTACTATAACGCTGTTTCCGGTGCTACCGGCTGTAGCTTTACTTATGACGGACAGACATGTAACCCGTGAGGATCAGATAGGGATCCAGTTAGTACACTGATAATCACAGATCTGAACGGCCTAGAACGAGCGTCCCACCTGTGCAGTTGATTGTTATGGATAATTCTTTCGTCCGGTAAATCACTGGTTCCATAGGATTCGGACGCTCATCTTCGCACAAAATGCTGCATGTGTTCCGCCCAAATAGGTGCCTGTCCGCCCATGGCCACGATAAAGTAGCGGGCAGGCCCTAATTGGTACGTAGCTGCCGATGCGCTGGCACCAAAGGTTTCCCCCATGGGGATGACAGCTTTACCGTCTCGTCCTGGCAGCTTGCGATGGGACAGAATGTGCGCTTCGTCCTGCGCTTCCCCTAAGGTTAACGCAAGGTCTTGGCGTATGGAGATACCCAGTCCGTTGACATTGAGCACCGCGAGGGCCCAACGATCTTGATGCCAAACCACCTGGCACTGAGGATCCCCCGGTAAGGACGAATATTCCCAGCATTGTTCTAAATCGGTCTGATGTGGTAGCACGGAAACCGACAAGGTGCTCGAGATGGTGGTAGCCGAATGCGGAGGCGCCAATCGAAACCATCCGAACGTCGGAACCAGTTTCTGCCATCTCGTGTGTGCGGAGAATCCCCAAAGCTCTCCGACATAATCGGCTCCTGCCGCCGGCATAGTGAGTGCATTTTGGCGAGTCTTGGCCATGCCGGGGTCTGTCAATACGATGCGATAGCCACCGTTTTTCAGCGGAACACGATATCCGACATCGAACTTCGCATCTGCACCGATTAGGGATACCGATGGCAGATCTAGCGCCACCGAAGTCCGCGCGGCCATCCATGGTGCGAGGCGATGCAGCACCTGGGTATAAGACATCATCAATGAGAAGCTAGTGGTCGGTCGGAACACCGAGTCCGACCGTGGTGCACTCAAGGTTACTCTACTAATCAGAACCAGAGTGCTAAGTAGAAGCAGAACAGACGTCCCGAGCATCCAACGGCGCCTATGATCGACCATCTCCTCATCTCCATTAACTGTGGTATGGATTTGCTATCGTCCCTACAGATAACGCTGCCAGGAGGGACACGGTTACATTGCACTAGAACAAAGGAGGAGTGAATCGATGTCTATGGCACAATCGATCGACGATGTCATCATCGGGATTCCGACTGATGATCAGCGAGCTGTTGTGCTCAGCATCCTCGAATTGGGCGCCCTGGGCTCACTACTGGATCGCCGAGTGCAATTTGTGATTGGGGAGGGATCCAATATTCCGCGGAGTCGTAATGCCGTGGTGGAACAAATCTAGCAGGCACATCCCAAGTGGGCAACGGCCTGGATGCTTTGGTTAGACTCCGATATTGTCGTGTTGCCGGGTAGTGCACCGGTAATTGCGCAGGCCATGCAGTGGGCGCAAACTGCCCACGTTTGCGTCGTCGGTAATTATCGCATGAGTACCGGGCAGTCGGTCTTAATAGCGAATCGTGGCCCTGAGAGTGTCGCCCATCACTATACGGATGCCGAGCTAGCTGCCCTACTTCGCCCTTATCCGGAAGTGGGTTGTTATGGCTAACTCCTTTTGTCTATGGTTTGGCTAAGTCAGTGGTCATCAGTTCTAGCCTAATTCCGGGGTTGCACTGGTGGTCGGGGAACTCCCCCAACTGTATTCCCAGCATTCGCTGATTGGCGTAGGCAGTGGGTTTTCTGGGTGCGTCAATCAGCGAATCCCAGCCCCTTGGGCTGATCTCGGCTTTACGTCTGGCCCTGATCAGTGGTGTATCTGATGGCACGAAAGTTAGTGGAAGTGATGACAAAACCAGTTAGCGCCAACATGGGTCTGGCGGGCTTAGGATTTGCCTACTGTGAACAACCGTTAGACTATCGATTTCATGCGGATACGATCGGCGAAGATGTCCATTTTTGGAGGGATCATCCCGAACTGCAGATCCATTGGATTCCCGACCCACACCTTGGCCATCGCAAGCCGCAAATTTTATTTACTTGACGCCAAGAAATCTAGGCCTAGCTTTCAGTGGTACCGTCGATTTTTATTTAGATCGCGGCTCTCAAGATATAACGTCGTGGCCTGGATCCGATTGTTTTGTGAAACTGTGTCATCTTGGGGTATACCCTAACTAGACGTCCGGAGGGGCTCGAAGTCCCGTCAGCATAGGGTCCTCGTTCACCGTCTGAAGATGGTCTCATATCGGTATTTCTTACGGCACAAACCTGCCCGTTAACGCTTCAACCAGTAAGGTGTCGACTTCCCAGCTTACGGCGTATACGGCCCCGTTTACGCAGTAGACTTTGCAGTGAGTAAGCGATCCTAAAACTTTATAGAAAACGAAAGCAAGCCTTGCGATCATTTGGACAAAGATTTGTTGCAGGTCCCAAATCGAGAACAACTAACGTCGTATTTGTTGGGTAAGCACTGATCTTGCCTAGGCGTTCTTGTCGTACCGAGGAAGATAACTCGAAGAACTCTCGATAGATTATCCGGCTAGAGACCAACTATTGTCAGGATGCTGGGTGATCATCTGGCCTATCTAATCCAAGGAGGCAAGACTTATGACGTTTCTTGACTGGGAAGAAAGTGGAGCGGTTAATAGCAGTTTTTATGCAAGAACGGTTACCAAAACCATCCGCGCGGCGTTATGCATTCAACGGGCAAGAATCGTCCTCGACGATTAGGCTTAAGGGATAAGGAGGACTTTCCTATGGGATTCAGGTTGGAGTGGGGTATACGCTTAGCTGGCGTTTCGATGCGATCGGGGAAGGCGGCCTTGGTAGCGGCTGCAACGGGAATATTGGTGATGGCTCCCACCGTGTTGGCGGCGACGCCTCCGGTTACGGTGACCAGCTTACCTCCTGCCATCATGCCTGGAGGTTTAATTGATGTGGAAATGGCTTCAGCACGGGTGGGTTGGGCGATGAAGGCTAACGGCCAGGTCATGAAGACCGAAGACGGAGGTCAACGCTGGACCGATGTTGCCCCGAAAAAACTTGCCTCTGCCCTCCAGGCGAGTGCTCGCACATGGACTCCGCCGTTGGATGGAGGGCCTACGCAATGGGTGTTTCCCAACGCCTGGACCGCGTGGATTGTTACCGAGCCGGACCAGGGTAACAACAATGCCGTCGACGTGTGGCATACCACCGACGGCGGCGGGCGCTGGAGCGAAGCGACTCTCACTCCCGCGGTAACCGGATGGCATTTCTTGGGGTATGCAGCGATTACAGCCCTTGGTAACCAGGATGCGTGGGTGCTCACCGCAGGCAACGATGGCTTTTATCGACTTTGGCAGTCGACTCGCCGTCGACCGACGTGGACCGCGGTGGCTCACGGAACTTTCGACGACGGGGGACTGGCCGGCCTGGCGTTCTTTACCGGTCGCAATGGGGCGCTGGCAGAGAATGGATATCAAAGGCCAGAGGCGAGTTTATTAGATTCAACGACCGGAGGGAGGTCGTGGCGAGCACGCCCAATCATTCCTCCCGGGGCGGCCACAAGGTACCCTCAACTGTCCGCACCCAGTGTGATTTCGTCCACCCTTGGCATGCTAGCGGTTATCTGGCATGCGAGTTCTGCCTCCGCTCCGCCGTCCGACCCATCGGCGCTAATCGACCTCTATCGCACCACCACCCACGGAGTCAGTTGGCACTTGGTTGGTCCTTTGCCTACACACAATTCGGACACGACCTTGACCCTCTATTGGATCAATGCCCAACAAGGTTGGTTACTCACCACTCCGGGGAATGCGGCGCCTCGATTGTATGCCACCAACACGGGAGGGCTGACATGGCACCGAGTCTCGCTGCCGTCCGGGATCCCCTTAAGCCTCGAGCGGGTGTCGGCCAACGACGGGTTTGAACTCTCTTTAGCCGGGTCGCACACGGTTCTATATCGGACCAGTGACGGTGCACTACAATGGAAGGCCGTCCATGTGCAGTAGGGAACTCCCTTACCTTAGGGCGCACTTCTGCCCGTTAACGC
>DAHXNH010000259.1 GCA_027365485.1 Clostridiales bacterium | reverse complement strand
ATTATCGAGACGATAGCTGGGTCTGCGCGCATTCAAGGCGCGAGCTTGCTCGGCAATCGTCTGGAGCCGGGGTTTACCCTTGACCGTCGCGTAGAGGGTGAGGTGTTCGTCCACAAAGTCCCAGGCTTCGATGATGGGGCCCATTTTCCGATTGCGGTCATTCCGAGGAAGCAGGACCCAAAAGACTTGCAGCAGCGTGGCCAGCAAATCCTCGCTGGCGTCGCGTGGTAGGAGGATCGCATGCACCTTGGCGCGGCCACGAGCGGTTACGTGGTAGCAGATGGTGATCAGCACTTCTTGGGCCGGGTCGGACGTGGTATTCCACCGCAATTCGGTCTGTTCTTCCTGGTGGTGATTCCAGGGATAGAACTCGATCCGGGTGGCGTCCCGGTATTCAATCAGGGTCATGCCTCATCCTCCTTGCGTTTCGGGAATTACGACTTTGCCTTATTTTACTACTTCCAGCGTATCCGTGAACGCACTCGCGATCGGATAAGTTGTGCACCCGCCATCGGCCGCCAGAAGTAGAATCCGCGTGGCATACCAGGCCGTACAAGGTGTGAGCATTCTCGGCTAATTCATCGGCAAACGCGGTTGTGGTCGATGGGAACCTATGTTACGTTGGCCACAGGATGAATATCTACCTCGGATTGACTACCTTCAAGATATCGTTCTCTAAACCGCGTTGCCAACGGTTGCAAGCTAGTATTAAGACCGAGGCTGGGTCTGAGCAGTCCCATCTTGTTCGACGATCAGTTGGGCCAAGTCGCGCAAATACGCTTGAGAATCGCCATAGTATAAACGCTCAACATGACGACATACGTCAAACCACCAGGCCAGCGAGGCGTGGTGGGGGTGCCAATATTTCCGGGAATCAGGCACAGGCAACAGTGCGGGCTCTGTGGACGTGGTGAGCGAGTAGTGGTATTCCTGAAGAACCCAGTTGGCTTTGTCGGCGCAGGCAAAATGCCCTTCGAATTGTTCGAAGAGGTGTTCGAGGTGCGTGGTAAGGAAATCTCCGTGGCTATAGCAGAATTGCAGTGCGCTGAGATTGGGCTCGCGCACGGTTGGATATGCGGCGCGAACAGTCGCATTCAGGGCGTTTTGCCACGGGTATTGGAGGCGGTCGTGAAAAGCTTCGGGGCCGTCGTGAACGCATGTGAGTAGCGTCCGGCCCAGCGAGGCAATGATCGCATCGCCATCGGTGGATTCGTGTTGCAACAGGGCATCGAAAATACCCGTTAGGGTTTCGTTTAAGGTGAGATCGTCCACGGAGTATCGGCCCTTTATCCAATGCGTCGTAAAACCCCTAGCTTTAGCTATGGGGATCTTAGGCGAAACGTGGTCACTTTGTGATAGTGGGAATCGGGCGAATGACTAATTTCAGCGTCTCCAGCGCAGCCCGAAAGTCAGACCGTTCCTTCGATATCGCCCTCTGCCTCCTCACCTTCGGGGATCTCGACCTCGTATAACATCGACAACAGCGACTGCAACACCGGATTCCGCCAGGCCTTATGCCGTGCAACGAAGGCCTGTTCATGGTAGTGATGCCGATTGGCACGCAAATGGGCTTCGGCGGACGCACGTGTTAAGAACGTTTGCGCATCAACGTTGACGAGTTCGGTCATGACGCTGTACATGCGAGGAATGGTGCCAATTAACTGCTCCACGTTGGATTCGGACTCCCTGTCAAAATCGGGATGGTCACTCAGAAAGGCGGCGAGGGCTTCAGGGTAGTGCTCTTCGAGATGAACTGGCAAGTCCTCGATTAGAATTTCGTAGTCGTCCTGGTCCGGGTCGCAATATTCCCTGCGCGTATCCGACCCGGCAAAATCCGGATGGACCACACGGCGTTTACGGTTAACCAGCACATAGATGTTGGGCGGGTCGGCTTGGTCGCGCGCCTTCCGATAGGCATAGTCCTCTTGAAGGTCGCGCAGCGCGGCCAACTGGTCCTCCGTTATGTTTAGCGTGATGGCAGGCATGGGGCACGTTCCTTTCGGGATGGCTTATTGGAATTCTTTGAGTGGAGC
>DAHXNH010000255.1 GCA_027365485.1 Clostridiales bacterium | reverse complement strand
GGGCTGTTATACGGCGCCGCGGTGGCATCCTGCATAGCTGTCATGCGCGCCTTACCCCAACGGCCATCCTCGCAGTCCGCTTGGCGTTATTGCAGAGCAACCGCCGTCAGCATCCTCCTGCTTTTGCCTGCCTTCGTGGTCGCAGCGGGCAGCGGCGGCCCGGCGGGGTTGTTAGAGAGGCTGACCGCCCTCTTCGCCACGGTCTGGGAATTGTGGTTCGTTCGCTTAGCCGTCACTCGCAGCACAACCGACCGAGTGCACTCCTAAAGTGAGGGTTTCGCCTGAATTGACCGCGCCTAAAGCCCAAATCACGGTCACGATTAGCCACCATCGCACGAGAGGCAAGTCGTGGCTAGGGCGGTCCAATTAGGGATGATTCTGAGCCCGGAGTCGATTTCAGGTTAGCGCTTGGCAACCGCTTTCGGCCCAAAGTTCTGGCCCAGGCCTACCCGAACCCAAAAAACGCTAGCAGCTTAGGGGACCGGTGCGAAATCCGACAAACTGTCTTTCGAAGATCGCAATCGCACGGGTTTCAAGATTCTCGATCTGTTCATTGAGGACTTTTGCACCATCTCTCTAGAATTTGTTCGCATTTTGCGGTCTATGCACCCTGATCCCAGACTGCATCCTCCCTTCTCCCGCAAAGGGCGTGGATGAAGCGGCGCGTCCTCTCGAGTCCCCGTGGTAGCGCAAAGCGAACTCTGAACTTCCAGCCATCTCATTCCCGGAGCCGACTTTTTGGTCTCACAACACGATCTAGGGTTTCGGCAGCTGGGCTTCTGCCATCGAGTATACTCACGCTGCAAGCCCTTCGGATGTGTTCCGATTACGTTGCGTCGACCGGAACAATGCAGCCAGTCGCTTGCACTCAAGAATCGTTCGACCTCATATGTGCGCTTTTGTAATGTCTTCGTCGGCTGCGGAATCTCTAACCCGACGTTGCCGCTCGTCTGAACGACCACTTTCGACCCAACCCTAACCCAAGATGGGCGAGAGTAGCCATTGTCCACTTGCGGGTCGCCACGATCCTCCCCATTCAGCTTCTGCCGACACTCCGCTATAATGATCAGAGAAGGCTTGACAAGGAGGAGCGTCCGTGAGCACACAAGATCTTCGCAAAAAACTTACGCCGTTGCAGTTTGCAGTAACCCAGCAGGCGGCTACTGAGCCACCTTTTCAAAACGAATTTTGGGATCATCACGGTGAGGGTCTTTATGTCGATGTCGTATCGGGCACCCCGCTTTTTTCCTCTCGAGATAAATATGATTCCGGGTGCGGATGGCCCAGCTTCACCAAACCTCTGCAGGCCGATGTGGTCAAAGAGTCTCAGGACCTTAGTCATGGCATGGTTCGCACGGAGGTGCGGAGTCAAGACGCCAATTCACATCTCGGTCATCTGTTTCCCGATGGCCCCGTTGAGGCTGGCGGACTGCGTTATTGCATCAATTCGGCGTCCTTGCGCTTCATCCCGAAAGAAGACTTGGAACGAGAAGGGTATCGTCCTTTCGAATCCTATCACCCACAGTCCTAACCCGTCCCTTCACCTCAAGTGGACCAATGGCCAACGACGTCCGGGTTTCATTTCATAATGGAGGCGCTCGTCTGGGATGGATGTAGAAAGGATGGAAATCCTCATGTCAGTCTGCGCGATATTAGACGACTATCAAGGCGTAGCGCTCTCGTTTGGCGATTGGGGGCGATTGCAAGGCCAGGTCGAAGCCAAGACATTTAACCAGCATTTCTTCCACCAGGAGGATTTAGTGGCCGCTACCTCGGATGCAGAGATCGTCGTCATCATGCGTGAACGCACTGCCTTTGACCGCGCGCTCTTCGCTCGCTTGCCTCGGCTTCGACTTTTAATCACCACAGGCATGAAAAACGCTGCCATCGATCTCACGGCAGCCCGCGATCACCACGTGACGGTGTTAGGTACTGAGGGTGGCTCGCGAGCCACCACCGAACTGACTTGGGCCTTAATCTTGGGCCTAGCCCGTTCGTTAGTTCAGGAAAATCTTGGTCTTCGCTCCCAAGGCCCTTGGCAGCAAACCCTCGGCACCGAACTCTACGGCAAACGCCTTGGTCTCTTGGGGCTCGGTCGAATCGGCAGTCAAGTCGCTCAGATTGGTCTCGCGTTTGGCATGAAAGTTCACGCTTGGAGCCAGAATCTGACGACTGAGCGTGCATCTCAGATCGGTGTGGACCGTAGTCCGTCCTTACCAGATTTACTCGCCGAGAGCGACTTCGTTTCTATTCACTTGGCATTAAGCGACCGCACCCGAGGTCTTATAGGGGCACAGCAACTAGCGATGATGAAACCGTGGGCGTACCTGATCAACACCTCGCGCGGACCCATCGTCGATGAGCCGGCACTGAAATCCGCCTTGGCTCAGCACACCATTGCCGGGGCAGGACTCGATGTCTTCGATAAAGAGCCCTTGCCGGATGACGATGCCTTTCGCTGGCTGCCGAACGTCTTGGCTACGCCTCATCTCGGATACGTCAGCCAAGAGACCTATCGCGACTGGTATGCCCAAATCATCGAGGACATTGAATCGTATCTTAATGGCGCACCCATTCGCTCCCTACTGTAGCCAGCAGTACGATAAGGGGCGATCGCACGCCTAACCGCTGGGCGTTCGGCCCCCGAGCCGCTATAGCCGCTCGGGGATGGACCATCCACAACCCAGTCGGTGCGCGGTCATGGTCCATAGGTAAGAAGGATCGGTCAGCGCTCCCGGCCTCTCACCGCGTCCTCCTCGCGCACTCTTCTAACCCGCGCATCGACTTGCCGATCGCGCACATCCTTTCTATCCTGTCGCTAATGCGAGATTATTGCATTTACGAAATCTATGCAAGGATGTGAATGTGGCCGTGGCCCAGTCGGCACAAACTTTGGAACCGAATGTCGTCAGTTTCTGGGGGCTGATCAGCCAGAGCCTAGCCGGGATGGCTCCCACCTGTGATGTCGTGGCCTTTATGACTGCAGGAGCCGCTTTTGCTCTGGTGGCGCTTCCCCTTTCCTACTTATTTGCCTTTGGCCTGATGTTCATTGAGGTCAACACCATCTACCATCTCACCAAAAATCGCAGTTCGGCCGGAGGCTATTACAGCTACGTCTCGTCAGGCTTGGGGCCGGTCGCCGCTTTAGTCACCGCGGTCATGGTCATCTTCTACCAGACGATCAGTGTCGCCGGGATTCCCATCTATGTCGCTGGGGTCTTCTTACCCGGATTGGCGCGGATGGTGGGTGTCCATTTGCCCTCCTGGTTTTGGATCGTCATGGTGCTATGCTTCATCGGAATCCCTTGGTTGCTCTCGGTTTTGGGCATCCGTCCCACCATCCGCACGTTGGTTTTTAACAGCACCTTCGAAATTCTCTTCTTAATCGTCGCCTCGATTCTCATCATCGGGCATGCGCCCACCTCCCATCCGCTGCGTCCGTTTAGCTTGGCCGCTGTCGGCCTCAAGGGCGTGGCCATGGGCATGATCTTCGCCATTACCAGTTTCATCGGCGTCGGCAGTCATGCCCCCTTGGGAGAAGAGGCCAAGGGCATCCGAACGCAAAAAGGGCGACTCATCGGCAAAGCCGCCATTGTTTCACTCACGTTGGTGGGTGCCGCGTTGACCTTGTCCGCCTACGCCTTAACCGTCGGCTGGGGAGAAGCCAATATGGGCGCCTTCGCTCGCGCCAATGCGCCTGGAGTGACCGTCTTCTTACACTATTTGGGTCCGGTGGGTGCCGTGGCGCTGGTGGTCTTGGCAGTCAATAGCGCGCTCATGGATAGCTTAGCCCTTTTAACCAGTTCGGCTCGAGTCTTATTCGCGGTAGCCCGGGACCATTTGCTGTCCACTCATTTTGCCCAAGTCAACGGGCGACGGGCTCCCGCTTCAAGCGTCAGTCTGCTCTCGGGCTTTGCGGTCAGCGCCGCACTTTGCTTTGGCCTGTGGCTGGGACCGCGCCCAGCCTTTAACGTCCTGACCACGGCGGTCCTCTTTGGATTGGTGACTGCGCACACCTTGATGAATATCGCCTTGATGCGCCAGTCGCACGACGAACGAACGATCTGGTACGTTTTGTTGCATTTGGTGTTGCCGCTGATTGCGATTGCTCTCTTTTGGTGGGTGCTTTACGAATCGATTTTGCCGATCGCTTTCCCGATGGCGTGGTCGGGGGTACTATGGGCCCTGGCCCTGCTGTTCGCTCTAATCTATGCCTTTCGGGTCCGAACCCGAATACCAGTCGACCGCCAACATCAGTTGGGGTTGGTGGGGTCCGAGTAATTCCCGGCGAGAGACCTGGAAAATCTCAAAAACGGCTTTGGTCTGCCGCAGGCGAACTGCCCGAGCCCGAAGAGACCCGCTTGGGACCTCTCTCGGCCCGGATACCGAAGGATGCTGATGGATGAGGGTGCTTACCCGATTACACGTAGCGGCGATGGAGATCGGGCAAATCGATCCGCCCAGAAAGGTCGTCTACCAAGGCTGTATTCTTTGACACCATCTCAACCGTACGCATCCCCACCAAAGCGACATCGATTAAAGGATTGGAGAGCACAAACTGAATGAGATGGGGCGTATAGTCGAATTGGTTGGTGGGATTGACCGCCTGAATCCAGCGCTGAAAGGTACCCGAAGTGGTAGCACGCATCGACACGATGCCAAGATGATGGGCTTTTGCGCTCAACAGGGACCCAAATGGGCGACTGGGTTCGAACGGATGTTGAAACAGAAAGTTATAGCACAATTGCACCACATCAAAACTGGCCGCATCCATCAAGCGATACAGACCAGCGTTGTTATCTTCGCTGGTAAAGCCAATAAAGCGCACTAATCCCTCCCGACGAAACTGCTCGATGCTCTCGAGAGCGCCTTTCGGCCCCAGAATATCTTCGACTGCCCGGTCGGAATACGACTCTCCGTGCAGTTGAATCAGGTCGATCCGGCTGCGCCGCAGCCGGCCAAGGCTGGCTTCAAGCGATCGCCGCATTTCATCGTACGAACCGAGCACGATCTTCGATGCTAAAAACACGTCGTCGCGACCGGCTAAGGCTTCGCCGAATAGGGTTTCACCGACGCCGGCACCATATCCCGGTGCAGTATCGAAGTAGGTGACACCCATGGCCACGGCGGTTTGTACTGCTAAAAGGACCTGGTCCTGATTGCTTTTGGCGGTTGCATCATAGGGATCGAGATAGTGGCTTAGACCGGCCGGCGCACCCCCAAATCCTAGTCGACTGACCCTCACCCCGGTCTTACCCAGTATTCGATACTCCATCGGCTTTCCTTTCTGGTTTTGACACTCCCCACCGCTAAAGCCGTGGGGTGCTTGCGAGGAACGGACTGACCTCACAGCGTTACTCGCAAGAGGTTGGCAAAAATCCCCCTAGCCACTCGCTCGAAATCCGGTCTATGGCTACTTTTGCGTAGGATATTGGCCGCCTACACATGGATTATTATAGAAACCTTCTGGCTAAGATCAACCCAAAATGTTGCCTTTGGCAAGCGCCTTATATCTCTATAGCTAAATCTAGGGGTTTTACGACGCATTTGATAAAAACCTTCAGCAATCTCTTTCGGCTGTTCTCAACTCCTTGCACCGTCTGAAACCCTCATAGGCTTGGTCAACCCCGGGGTCGGGGCCGCACCAGATGCTCGGTCGCTCCTTTCGCGACGCTGACCGTGTCCTGCTCGGCTCTGACATCGAGCAAGGCCCCAAAATCGTGGGTTTCATTCTTGGACTCCTTCCTGAGCCAAGGCAGCTATCACTTGCCGTACGGCTGCGTCAATCTTTTTCCCGCCGCGCTGGCCGTAAAGGCGGGCGGAGCATGCGGCCGTAATCGCCACCAAATCCTCCACCAGTTCTGGTTGATCGTCCGTCGCAGTAGAGTCCATCTGAACGATACGCACGCCAAAGGCGTTCAGAAAGGTTTTCAAGTAGACAAATCCAAATCGGGTCAATCGGTCGCGATGTTCGATCACCACCATTCCCGCTTGGCGTTCTCGAGCGAGATCCAGCACTTGATGCAAGCCGCTACGTTTTTCGTCGAGCCCACTTGCCACATCGGTGAGCGCGGCAACAACCGTCGAGTGGCGTTCCGCAGCGAATGCTGTCAGACGGCCCAATTGGCGATCCAAGTCCCCCGCTTCTTGTTGGTTTTTCGTGGAGACTCTGGCATAGAGGATACAGCGTGTGTCGAGCTCCGGATCCAACCTACTCTCATGAGTGAGCGCTTGTAAGTCGGCCACCCGATAGCGGCGCTGATTGGTTAACGTTCGGACGGGAATCAACCGTCCATCGCGTTCCCATTTCCGAAGCCCTTCAATACTCATCCCGAGCATCTTCGCGGCTTTGCCAATACTAACAAATTCCTCGTCCATTAACTAATCACCCAAGATCAATAATACAACACTTTACAAGATAATAAAGTATTTATCGTGAGCCATTTTAACTTCTTAACCTCGTCCATAGGCGCACCAAGGCTTTAGTGTTTCCTCTTTCGTACCATCGTCCACAGCTACCGACTCTCGGATCTCAACACCAGACGCTCTGGTAACGACCTCGACCTATCTTCAGATAAAAATACCACCCGTATCCTAGCGAACCCATCGGTGCCGATGGCGTCGAGCGCAGCAATCACTCCGTGCTCTGAACTCTTCTTAATGAGCGTCGAGCTAGCTCCAGGAGAATATCCTGCCTGCTCTAGCGCAATCGATGGCCGCCCAAAAACCCACGCAGCAACGCCTGAGAAAGCGACAACGCCGCGGCGGAGGTATTCGCCGGGCCGGCGATGATGATCCCATTTTTCGGTTGCCAACCGCCTTCCAAAATGACCACCCGGCGAAAATGAGGACTGGCAAAGAGCGTGCCATAGCTATAAACCACGGGCTGAGCGTGGGCATAGTACCCCCACCAACAAACCGGCTCCATTTCGCTCAAATCGCACGGTGGTCGGACGATGGTTATCAGGGTTGGCCACGCTCGCACCGTTAATGTCAATGGTTCCCTGAAATGTCCTTAGCCCCGAAAGTTTTCGCCGCCAACGACCATCGATCTTCACCGTCACCGGACGAATCGCGTCATGAACCCCCAATCGATATTGAACCGCCTGAATGGTTACATCGACGGATCGCGGAACAGTATAAAGGACGCCCCCAGCTATGATCATCATCACGACCGCGATCAAAAAAGATACCGACAGTCTCTGCAATCGTCAGTTCCTCCTGTGCTAGGCTCTAACCGTTGTGGGTAGGTCAGATAGAACGGTCGCCTATACGATCAGTATGGTCAAATGTTAGGTGGTCGGCAACCCGTCGTCTTTGCTCTTTAGGGCCAGAGGGAGCCTATTGGGAAAATATCGCCCGCAAGCAAACCCTGCGCTGCCGGCAGTCCGCTTGGTCGATAGAAAAGTGTAGTCAGCATAGACCACCACCCCTGCCTGCGAAAGCTTCATCCGGGTCTAAAACCCAGCTCGACCCCTGGAGCTCATCATCCGCGGCAAGAAAACCGTTGGGGCGTTTTTCGCATTCGGTACCTTCTTGATCTAAGGTTGCCATCACCGGACGCACCGCCGACGCGACGAAGATCGGCCCACGGTGGCGATCAATTCGTAGAGCGCAATGAAGATACAATCCCGGCTAGGGGTGAATCCGTGACCACCGCTTTGGACCACTAAGAAAGGTCGTCTTGGTGAGTCCACTGCCTCAATCTCGTTTAAAGACCCAGATACGTAGGCCAGAGATGTACGCGGATTACCCAGATAGTCCAAGATTTTTTATTCTAGGTCTATGGTCTGTTCCCGGATACAATTGCTTATTTGGCTCCCTCAAGTTTTTGCTATTTTGATTCCTGTGGAAGTGGCAGGTCGATTGTTTCGATAACTATAGGTAAATGTGCTAGAGTATAATTATGGAATCGGTTAATGCGCCGAAGCAATTGGCGGCATCGATTGGAAAATCGGTGGCCACTTTGCAGCGACGAAGAGTACACTACCCGCAATAGGCGATTTAATCCACTGGTTGAAGACATTCGAAGGGAGAGGAACGTGCGCTGCCCCACCCTCGCCTGGCCCGATCGACTGGCAAGGTTTGGGTTCGAGTAGTCTTTGCAGTTTTGTGCTTGGCACGTGACCCATTTGGTGGTCATGAATCAAGAAACATGATCTTCAGGCCAAGACATGGTGAGCGTTTTGTTGCCGCCGGCGGCTGTTTTCAGGGCTTGTCTGACTGGCTTGCGATCGTATCTCAGCGTTGGCGCGGTGGCGATGGTCAAGCGATGCTTTGGTGGCAACACGCGTAGCACCGTCGGCACGGTGGGTTGATCATGGATCGCAGGGAACATTCGGTGCGCACTATACCAACCTGGCAAGGGCTATATCTTGATAGCGACAATGGGCTGAACCAAAGCTCAGCCATTTCACCGGGTTTATCGAGCGTTATACTACGCACGGGTCCAATTCGGCCATTTAATGCCAAAGCTGTGGGCGTCTTAACACATTGCTGGATAATGCGTTCCCAACACCAGGGCTTTCTCCTAAAACGCAAACTATGACCCGCGCACAGTATACCCGGCGACTGGAGATCCGAACGAGGGGAGGTTAAGCGGCCGAGACCTCGGCCGCATACTGGCTAAAGTGCACCCGACGTTGCTCTTGCTCCAGGTGATAGGTCCAGTACGCATCCCAGTCGCCGTTGCTGCAGACGGAGCGTAGCTTCAATAGCGCCTCGGCGCCGTCCAGCCCCCAGCGGGCTCCGATAATATCAAAGCGGTCCTTAATGAGATGTCGGCAAGCTCCTTCAATGATGCCCGTCGCGATCGGCCACCCCTGCTCCAGGGCTTGCGGATACTGTAAATATTGGCGATTTTCGAGGAAATAGTGAGCGCATTGGTCCACGGCTTTCCGCTGACCCGGGGCGAGTTCGTTCGCCGTCGCCTGACGACAGATGGCTTCGGCGACCTGCGAGGCCTGCCCCTGTAACACCTCAAGCCCTTGCTTCAACACCCAGGTTTCCGCCTCC
>DAHXNH010000250.1 GCA_027365485.1 Clostridiales bacterium | reverse complement strand
GCGTCATCCGCGGCCCCATGGGCCGCCACGATCTTCTTCAATTCTTCTTCCAATTGGGGGATGACGGCCGTCATCCGGCCAAAGGACATGGCCTTGTGCTTGGAGGCATCCGCATGAATCTTGGTTCCATCAAGCGCCCCTAACTTCCATCCCACCATGCCATCCTCGATGCAGAGCAACACCACTTGGGCGAGCCATTCGGGTAAGTCGTCGACGTGCTGTTGGCGAAAGTCCGAGATGACACTATGTCTCGGCTGCTCCAGTCGGGCAAGCCATAGAAACCCCAGATCCTCGCGACAGGCCAGACTAATTCGCCGCGAACTAAAGCGGTGGGTTAAATAGCCATACGCCAGCAATTTGAGCAGGAGTTTGGGCGAATAGGCGGGGGCTCCAGGCCCATGGTCATGAAACGTCGCTTCGACCTCCGACAGATCCAAGGCGTCCACCACGCGATCGACCACCCGGGCGAGATGGTCGGCAGGAATCCAGTCATCCACCAGCACAGGCAAGGCCAAGGGCTGATTACGCGGCACGCCTACCCGAAATTTCATGAGGGCACCTCCACAGGAAGAGTTCGATCGAGCCGAACGGATCTCCGGTCCTTTCCTTGATTCGGCATCCTGCGGGAAATTCCCTTTATCAGATAGGCATATTTCACAATTTTTCAAGAGTGGTAGTAAGCACGTCAGGTCGGGTTGGCAATAAATGGACAAACTCCTAGGCACCCCCTCCATGCAAAGCTTCCAGGAACTCGGCCTCTTTGATCGCATGATACGCTACGGTGTCGTCAGCGCAGGATCGAGTTTCCTCCTACTCGGAGTCGTGGGCGTTGGATGGGTGTACCACAATCTCGGAGAGATTCATCCCCACCTCTTCTTCCCCACGCTCCTAACGGCTACCACCGTGGCCGTGCTGACCCTCGCGGGGCTTGCCTTTCGCCGACTCTTCCGACTGTGGCTTCGTACGATCCTCCACTGGCATCGCATCACGCTCCGCGAGATCTCGCAGTCTTCATCTCAAAACCCTTGCCGAAAGCAAGGCCTGCCATGACCGCGCCTCGCAATCAGAAGCTCACGGTGACGCCCGACGAAAAACCCCACTACCTAGCCCGTTGTCTCCGCCTCCACGCACCGACCGATCTTGCAACGATTGTCAACGACCCCGGCCTGACCGTGTCCTTGGCGCAGTCCACGGAAGGCTGGAGCTTGAGAGACCCGATCCTTGAATTCTGATCCATCGACAGCCTATCTCGACACGCCGCATGCCCCACTATCCTCAGATCAAAAAGTCTAGCGCCTTTTCGTGTATACTCATCTCACCGTAAAGGAGTTTCCGAACCATGAAAGAAGGGGTGATCATGAGCGACGCCGACCCCCCACGCCAGGCCGCCACCGGGGATATTCCTGAATCCTGGGGATTTCACCTGCTTCAAGAACTGCGGCGGATGGAAGACAAGATGGACGCGAAGATCGACGACTTGGAATCCAAGATGGATGCAAAGTTCGCTGCCGTCGATTTACAGATTCATTCGCTTGAAGACAAGATGGATGCCAAGATCGACGGGTTAGAATCCAAGATGGACGCAAAGATCGACAACCTGGCAACCAAGATGGATGCCAAAATCGATGCCGTGGAACTCCGGACCAATGCTCGGATTGATGACCTCACACAAGAAGTCCGTGCTCTGCGGTATTGGAGTTGGGGCACGATCCTTACCGTCATCGCTGGAGCCGTCACCACCATTCTCACGGTTTTGTTCCACTAAAGGGCCTTCACAGGTTAACCTTCGACCTTATCAACGTCTTGGCCTTGATTCGACATTCCAATCCTTTCGCACGCCAACGACGGTCCCCATCCATTCCCGTGTCACCCTACACGCCAATCCGTCTTCCAATCCGTCCTCCAATCCCTCCGAATGATTCAGTCGCGTGACGGACGGGTTCCTTTGCCTATCTTAGAGCCTGTGGGTCAGCCTCATGCCGCATCCGTCCTGAGCCCCGCTACCCTCATCGGAGGTGCCTCCATCGACGCGTTTCCGTCGGGGGCTTGCGAATTCAGCCCATTTCTCTAGGCCCTTCATGAACATTCCCCACGATCTTCCAGTGAACCCCAATCTCGTCCCTAAAGTCGCTACGACCCCGGCAGCCCCCGCCGCACTGCTCCAACGAAGCCAAACGATGCTCCTATGACCTGCGTCCTCGGCGGTACCAGTCATGCGTGTCGGGCATCTTTAACGAAAGTCATCATTTCTTCTAGGAGATGATCCTGACAAATTCTAGTTAGACTGTCGTGATCCTAGATACGAATGGCCTAATATAGAGTACACTACTCCGGATCTGATGACAGCCGAGTTAGCCGAAGTAATGACAAATAGCGTTAGCGCCAACACCACCCCAAGCCATTTGCGGCTCACCACCAGTATTCGCTGGATAGCTCATGACCCCATGGCTCAAGCCAGGGGTCTGCCGGAAACACGACGATTTCGATCCATAGTTGCGTACTCTCGCTATTCCGGGAGATTATGCGGAATTTCGATCAGCAGTGATTTATCGGTCTCCACAGCATCCACTCGTTCATTCTGAACCTCCCCACGGCTAAAGCCGGGGGGTTCTAAAAACCTCTACCGTCATCCTTTCGCCGGCTCTCGCCGAGACTTGCGCCTCAGTTACAGCATCCGACGCCTTAAACTCGGGCAGGTTTTCTTTCTCGGGCGACCTACTCTGACTCGGACCACTGACAAAGCGGCCAAAGGAGGACGGCTGGCGCTGTCCACTCGCGGGTTGGTTTTGGGTTGCCTGTTGCCAAGCCGTCCGTAGGATCGGTTCCGAACCTAGCCAAGACTCACGGGCCTTGGCGACTTGGAGGGCATCATCTTCGACAAAGCGGGCCAGATACGCACTGAACAGATCCCGTTGCATGGTTACGCCACACTCACACGTGTGGACGCGCTCGGATAACCGTTTCTTGTGCTTCTGCCCGCAGAGACACGTTTGCGATAAGGCCGTCGTGCGCGTGTTGAATTCGATGACTTGCCCACCAGCACTTTCAGCCTTGCGGGTCAAGATCGTCAAAAACAAGCGCGGCGCCCGAATACTGATAGATCGGCCCCATCGTTTTTGAAAGGCTTTGTAGCTCAACTTTTCGGTGAGAATGATGGTCCCTTGTGCCAGGATGCGATGAGCTAATTGCCCGTGCAATGTTTTGCGGTGGGCCGCTTCCTTGCGGTGGAGGTCGCGGATTCTTGCTTCGGTGTGGCGTTGCCGGCGGCTCTTATTTCGCGGATGTTTGCCCTTGATCGCTCGCCCTTGCGCATCATAACAGTCGGGATTGTTGGCACGACGCTGGCGGTCCGCATGCCGCTGTTCTCGTCGCAAGGTCGCATGATCCCGAACAATTTCCTCCGCAAATCGTTGCAAGGATGCCTGGGTTTCCCCCACTACCCCGATGGTCGACGGCCCGATATCTAATCCCACCATATCCGATCCCAGAGGATGTTGGAATCGTCCGGATTGCGGGTCCAGTTTTCGCAGGGGGATACCTTCGCAGATGAGTTGGGCATAGTAGCGATCCTGGCCTCGGAGATTGCGACGCACGAGCCGAACATATTTGATCGGGTGAGTCAATCCATAGGCGATAATCGGATCGTGTTCTACGCCGCTGATCATAGGCAAGGCCAAGGAACCCCATTCCAGATGGTCCGTGCGCCACCGGAGTCCTGCCTGATTCGATTTGCCTTCGAGGCTCCCGATTTGATGGATACCGCGTCGTCCTTTGAATCGGACTTTCTTTGCCCGTCCGAGGGCCATCTTATCCACCGCGTCAAAGGCCCGGTGGGCGAGCGTCTGCCCGATAACCGCATCCACATGATCCCCGATCCACGAGTGGTGAATGGTCGTGGCATAGCGAGACAAGGCATATTCTGTGAACCCCATGGACTGGCGGATTTGCTTAAAGGCCGCCTTGCGTTCTGCGAGATGGGTGATGCCCCGGGGAATCTTGCGTGCCGCCTGATAGGCTTGCGATTGTTGCATGAGCCGCAACCGGCGCAACGCTTCCCCGAGCAAGGCATTGTAACACTGCCGGGCCGCCTCGAAGCGGGTTTGCAAGACAGGCTCTTGAGACGGCAACACCTGCAAGGGCACCTCACAAACGAAGGAAGGCGTCGTGCTTCTGCCGCGCTTAGACAGTTTTTTGGTTTTCAATATATTGCTTAATAACGGCAAGGGGAGCCCCTCCTACGGTAGAAACAAAATAGGAATTCGTCCACAAACTCGGCAATCGACTCTTCAGCCACGGGAATTCCTGACGGAGCAGGCGAGAAGATCGGCCTTTCACCTGCTTGATGAATTTATGGACGCCAAACTGCGGATCGACCTCGCATAACAGATGTACGTGATCCGGCATGACTTCAATCTCGATCACCTCGACATGACGCTCATTCGCGACATCATGAATGAGAATTTTCAACCGTTCATCCACTCCGCGCACCAACACGGATCGTCGGTATTTGGGGCACCAAATCACATGATATTTGCACGAATAGACAACGTGGTGATTCGATTTGAAGTTCATCTGATTATTATACCGCGATGCGGTGTCTAATCTTCATCGAGGGTGCAAATATTGGCCCTGTCGGGCCACGGGCTGATATCCCCACGGCTAAAGCCGGGGGCTTTACGCCCTGTTTCGGTAAGTATTAAACAGGTGCCGGAAACTAATTGGTCTCTTATCGGACGAAAACCGGGACATCTCATCCACGTTTTGAGCGACGAAGCTTTCGATGGAGATAACCGTTACCTGTCCCGCAACAATGCCTTCCATTTTTTGGCGTGCCGTTCCCACTTTGTTTTCTGGCACCAACAAATACGATTGAAGTCCCGCCTCCACATTTAAACAACATCGCCCATAAACCCCCGATTGGGGGGCTACGGTAACGTGAAATGCCGTATGTCCAACAACGAAGTCTCCTTGACGACCTGTCTGATCATCGGCTGTACTCGACGATTCATTAGGAATGTCTATGTCTGGGAAACGACATTGAAGCTTCGCACCTATGAGATACTGAGCAACTGGTCCATCTTTTTGGTTCTCTTTTGCTCGCTGTAAGGACTCACGAAAAATTAAGTTGAACGATTCGTTCGGGTAACTGCTGGCGATCGGTCGTTTGTGTTTAGAACTTGTGCAAGTTATTTTTTCGCGAGTTCTATGGCCGGATTATTCCTAGAGCCAGCAGTCTTCCATACCCGAGTGGAATTATGTGATCAAACCCAGGCACCAAATACGTAATTTATTTTTTCGCGGGCCCTTACGCACTTTCTGTTATTAATAGTCGACGTAGTAACGATGGAGCAACCCAATAGTACCGGTTTGCGATGATTTCCTCGAGGAAGAGGGACAAATTTATATCCGAACCTTCCCGACTTCCCGATCGCTCGAGCCGAATGCTGAGACACTCCGAATTCGAAGACATCAGCAGCCCTTGGGGGATATGGTAGGCTTATCACGGGCATGGCCAACGTCGGCTCACCCGGTGGATGCTCGACGATCCTGAGACTCCACCGTCGCTGATGTTCGAATGACAGGCACCCAGGTTGCTCAGATCTGCCAATCTTGGAGACGCACGGTCAAAGGCATCCGCGCCTCGATGGTCCACGTGCGAAACTGTTGCCGAACCCACCCCGCGTCCAGCCGAGCTCCTGCTTCGGTCGTAAATACCCAGGCATCATCTGTCTGCCAGGTACGGCCCGCTGCCATTTTTTCGACCGCTTGGCGATCTGCCTGCATCCCCAAACAATGCGTCAAATGCCACGACAGGCCCATGACCCGAGGGATCTCGGCCTCGATGACTGTCCGAGGGACTCCTGTCGCGACCGTTCTGTGAATGTTGAGCGTTTGCTCCTCAATGTCCACGTCGGGCCACTGCAATGCCAAAGCTTCTCCGAGGGTACACCCAAGTTCCCTTAACACATGCCACAAGGCCGCAGTCCGGTGGGCATCAACGCTCTGGAAAAAGGCTCGCAGGTGTTCCGGCGTCCACGGCTCCGACATCCGTTCCGAATCCAATTTCTGCTTCGTTCGTCGATTCTTTGTATCGGACATCCTCTCTCACCTCGCCTCGTCTCTCACTTCGACAGCTCTCACCGGGATCCCTGCATTGAGGCTCGGATGAGCGATATCCTTGGTTTCTAGATGGCCAATGATCGTGTCCCTGAACACCGCGACTGCTCGCTGAATCGTCCATAAAAGTAACGGTTCGATTGGGATCCCACCCTTCAGGCTGGGACTGGGTGTTTTGGCTAACTCCTTTTGTCTATGGTTTGGCTAAGCCTGTAGTCATCAGTTCTAGCCTAATTCCGAGGTTGCACTGGTAGTCGGGGAACTCGCCCAATGATATTCTCAGCAGTCGCTAATTGGCGTAGGCAGTGAGTTTTCTGGTGAGCTTTACAGCGACGAGCTATACGGCGAGTGCTGGCAGTACTGGTGGTGCGTCAATCAGCGAATCCCAGCCCTTTTGAGCTGATCTCGACTTTACGTCTGGCTCTGATCTGTGGGATATCTGATGGCACGAGAGTTAGTGGAAGTGATGACAAAACCAGTGAGCGCCAACAGACTGGCTCAAAACGGTCCTGTAAATCAAGACTTTCGCGGCCAAATAAAATGGACCTTCACCCCGGGGACCGGCCAGCGACGGCCGGCTCTTGGCGGCGGTGGCCTGGAATGGGCCCGGACCCTTTGAGCAGCAACTGATAGGGTCCGACTCGTTTCCCCCTGCGTGCGTCCATATACCCGGCATTAAAGATCTGATACTGGTGCCGACCAGGTTTGAGTGCCTTGGTCT
Source organism: Clostridiales bacterium (assembly GCA_027365485.1). Lineage (GTDB taxonomy): Bacteria > Bacillota > Sulfobacillia > Sulfobacillales > Sulfobacillaceae > JAMCVM01. The sequence continues at coordinate 4,589 of DAHXNH010000250.1, read as the reverse complement.
TCTTCATCAAGGAGTACGTTTCAATTCTTTAGTGCCGCATATATAGCAAAAGTTTCCTACTTACGAAGGCCAAAACCGTCCAAACCGTTTCCCTGAAAGGGATTGGCCGATCAGCAACGTAGTATACAACTTTGCTTACGAAAGTCGGGAAATCTCACAAATACGAGTGAGGGTGATTTTGCAAGATCTTGTCTTAAGACTATTACATCAAGTCCTCAAGCCATGATAGTCGAATTTATAGATCCGCAGTAATGGCGGTTTATACGGATAAATGTGTGGATCTCTTAGAATTCTTGTCGCAACACGGGAACTTCTGCTAGGTCTCTCCGTCCCTGTTGCCTCTCGCTCTCACTTCGACATGACGTCGGGCGGGCCCATGCTTGCCTAAAGGATAGCAGGACCCCGAGTACTGGGTGTCGAACGCTCAGGGGATGAAGGAGTGATCCGCCTGATTTTGCAAACCGTCTGAACGAGTTACGCGCTCTTTCGAGCCCACGCCTTGTGAGCGGTTGCCGAGACGGTCCGAACCTTGGTCTAAAAGTTCGCGGGAATACCGGCTGGCTGTCGCGAACGAAGGAGGGGACATGGTGTGGTGCCAGGATGTCTGGACTGCTGTGGCGGCCCGGAAGGTGGCGCAAACTATCCTCGGCTTACGCCAAACCACCTGGGTCACCCGGGTCGAGCGCTGGCGCTCAGAATGGGAGGATGACGATCATCCCTGGGTGGAATGGCGGGTATACGATATCCAAGGTCGACGACAGGTGACGGAGCGCCACGCGGATCCGTCCTCCTGAGGCTCTCAAAATCCGGCTGAGCTTTTGGTACACATTATTGGAGCAAGCCGAGGTTATGGCTCACTCCTTTTGCCTTTGGTTGGGCTAAGTCAGTGGTCATCGGTTCTAGCCTATCGAGTCATCGAAGCGAGAAAGCCAAGGATCTTTGCGTAGCAACCCGCCAGAACCATCACGGGATGCGTGGGTTTCGCAAGGGCTTTGTGGCCCTTGCCGGCACCACGAGCTGGTAGATCACAACGAGGAACTCGACGAGTGGGGTCATAAGCCCCATCCTACCCTTCAAATGAGTCGGGTCGTTATTCGACGGGTCCGACCTGGCACCAGCTCCAGTGGTCGCGCCTAACTATTGTCTACCACACCGCTTACTCGATTGGGTCGACGTGACGGTCAACCGCGAAAAGCGACGGCAAGATCTCCTCAAATAAGGAATACACTCGCGGATAGGTGCGTTTAATTAGGACGATAGCCTCACTTTCGGGCAACGCAAGAGGTGACACCGGGCGTTCCTCAAACATCTCTGCTATTGCACGAAGATCCAGGCCGATCTCGGTGCCGAAGACCTGCTCCATGACACGGGTTAAGATCGACGTAGGCACACGCTCGTCGGCCATTAAGCGTTCCGCTTGGCTAAGAGTAATGGAGGTGGTGACATAATCGCGCCAACCCTTCTGGATGTCGGGATCGTCTGGATCCACAGTGTGAGCCAAATCCACCACCATGGCCTGAAGTTTCCAGTCGGGTATTTTCGAAGGGTCCGTATCCGCCAGGTACGATACTAGCCACTGCGCTATGGCCTGCCGGTGTGGACCGTGAGAGGCACGCTCAGCTGCTGGCTTGACTCGTTTCGCAAACAAGTCCCTTAATTCATCCGATCGCTCAAGATCTGCCAACAGTTCCATCCAATGAATGTAGACTGCAAAGTCTGCGGCAGTCAGATATGTGCGCCGCGGAATTAATTTTCCAAAGTACGCCATCCCTTGGTCGATTTCACCCAGGGCCTCATAGTGGACCAAGAATTCGGCGGCAATTTTCATCGAAGAAACGTTCGGATATTTTTCGGCCACTTCATGCAAAGCGGCCACGATCGTTTGGTCGCTCCCACTCAGGTGTGCCTTTGACACCATTACGGAAACCTTAGCCTCGGCATTCTCGCAAACGTCTTCGGCCTGCTGATACCATTTTTCGGCTTCCCGCGTCTGTCCAAGGGCCTGGTACACTCCACCCAATTTCAACATCTCTTCGGCATTGGGTTCAATGTCCACCGCCTCCCTTAGGAGACGGGCCACTGCTTCCCCACGGCCTTGGTCAACCTGTTCCTCAATTAAAGCCCGTAGCTTGGGTAAGGTCGTCCCGTAGAATCGTTCGCGGTCATAACGGCGACGCGCTTTGACATCGTTCAACACCTCATAGGCTTGGCGGATTTCTGCAAAGTCCTCAGGATGGGTTTCCGGAGGAAAGCGGCGCACCAATTCGAGATACCGTTGGCGAATCGTTTCCGAATCCGCCTGGCTAGACACCCCCAGCACGCTGTACCAGGTCTCCGGCACCGCCTTCGCCAACGCAGGCTGATGCGGGTGCCGTTTACCGGATTGGGTCTTTTGGGGTTTCGTCTTATGCGACCGATTTTTCTTTGCCATATGCTCGCTCCCTTCTTCCCCGAACGGTCTTGAAATTTTTGTGCCGTTCCCTTATCCCACTCGACCCCAAACGCCAACGCAGCCACTTAAGCCACGATCGTTTTTTCCCGACGCGATCGACCGCCGCGTGAAGATCTGGGACCACGTCCCCGATCTCTTCGATCAAGTCTACCCGCAGATCGGCAGACGCCCTCGGGCCTTCTTTCACGGCAACCGCTAACCCATCCGATGGGCCTCTGGCGATGCGTCGGTCGACGGGATAATCCGACGCTAACTCCAGAGGCAACGTGTGACGCGTTGCCTTCCCGGTCGATCGAATACGCGGAATTCGACGTAGCTTAAGCCATCGTTCCATTCTGGGCCCCACATCTGGATGCGAGCCGCCCAAGCCACATCGCAACCCCGATCAAACGGGGCCGTTTACGACAGACCCCTAGCTTTAGCGATGGGGGTCAGTGGCCCCTGCGGCGCGAGCTGCAAATGGCTTTGAGTGGATGCCCCTGGCTTGAGCCATCGGGAGGATGTCCACGCGAACTCTAACGTTTAGCCCTCGCCGCCAGCGTTTGGGCGGCCACCTCGGTCACGGTACGTTCGTCGACCATCATCCGACCCTTCCTTACGAGATTTTGGCGAACATTCGACAGACTTTGCTCAGATTCCTGCTTGACAAGGTGACGTTCCCTCCGTAGCCATATCCGATTGTCGGGCGCGATTCTTGAGTCACAAGGACGGCTCGGCGTTCAGGTCCAATCACTTTATGAGAACGATTGTTCTTTGACCATGCTCGTTTGTTTTCCGGTCAAGGCCCCGTCAAAGTCCCGCAAACGCAAGGGTGGGACAATCGATGACAGACCGGCACAAGGTGAGGCCAACATTTTGAAACATGCTTTGGATTTTATCGACGCCACCGAATTGTTTCGTGAACCGTATGTCGCGATTTCCGATCAACGAAGCGATTATCATGAAGCCCGGTGGATTGCCTATGGGCTCATTCAGGGTCGAGTCTGCGTATGCGTTTATACCGAGCGCTTCGGCGTGGTACGGATTATCTCATTGGGAACGGGGAATCAGCGTGAGCAATCATTCTGTCAAACACATTGTCCGTCATGATCAGCGTGTTCAGAGCCGTACCGATGGGGCTGTGGTGGATGCGCTCACCGACGAACAAATCAACTATAGCGATATTCCTCCGTTGTCGGAATCCTATGCCGGCCCAATCATGATCGTTCAACCTCGCGGGTCCAAGCGGTCACACCTGCGACACGTTTGATGACGGATCCGCTTCGTTCGAGGCGAGCTTGTGTGGTTGAAGCCCTTTCCTTCGACGGACCTCTTGCTTGAAAACTCCCGCCCGCCGTGCTGAACCGTATGCCAGCAAGCACCAGAGGGGTTGCCTCAGCCGTAGAGGCCATGACGGCGCATGCGGATAGGATGGGCACGGACCCTTTGAGCGACAGCTGATAGAATCCGAACCTTTGCCCAAAGGATAGCAGGAACCCGGGTACTGGGGGTCGAAGACTCCGAGGATGCAGGAATGATGCGTCTGATTTTGCAAACCGTCGGCACGGGTCCCGCGCTCTTTCCGGCATAGGCCCTGTGAGTGGTTGCCAAGACGGTCCGCACCTTGGTCCCAAGGATGGCGGGAATACCGTCTGGCTCTCGCGAACGAAGTCGGTCGAAGGAGGGACACTCATGTGGTGTCAGGATGTCTGGACTGCTGTGGCTGCCCGGAAGGTAGCGCGAACTGTCCTTGGCTTACGCCAAACCGCCTGGGTCACTCGGGTCGAACGCTGGCGATCGGAGTGGGGGGATGACGACCATCCCTGGGTGGAGTGGCGGGTGTATAATACCGACCACCGACGAGAGGTGACGCAACGGGACCCAAAGCCATCTTCCTAAGACTCCCGGAACCCGTAACCTGTCTGCACTGGGTACCTCTCGCGCCGAACGGCGGACGGGCTCCGAGAACCCCGGAAGGCTCCCTAAGGAAGGGCGAAGGATCCGTTCGACAGCAGTCGCGCAAACTCCTGCTCGCGGGAGTATTCCACGAAGACCCAGGGAGGTCGAAGGATGGAGCATACGATGGATCTGCTGTGGAATGTAGACCCCATGCATCACCACATCACCGTCTGGATTCGCACGGACGGCGTGATTCAAA
>DAHXNH010000108.1 GCA_027365485.1 Clostridiales bacterium | reverse complement strand
CTCACTTGTCCGCGTTCGTCGACATGGCCTTGGACGAGGTGGCCACCGAGGCGACTGTTGAGTGTGAGAGGTCGTTCCAGGTTGACCGCATCCCCCGTATGCCGTTGCGACAGAGTCGTGATTTCGGCGGTAGTTGGGCTGATATCGGCACTAAACAGGTCATTCTGAATATCCGTCACGGTGAGACACGTACCCATGACCGCAATCGATTCGCCCAGCGCGAAGGGGTCTTGATAAGCATGGCGGACTTGGATTTGATAGCTCTGGCCGTCGGTCTGAACCGTTAACGATTCGATTCGACCGATCTGATCGATGATGCCGGTAAACATCTAACGTACCTCCTCTATTAACCACTTAGGCGGATGAAGCATCGGAGAACTGAGAAAGTCGGCTTCAATCAAGACGTCCTCCCCGATTTGCCTCGCTTTTCGAATTTTGAGTTTGGGCGCTTCGTTCAAACTTGCATAGCCAGGACCGTGAATAGCGGACAGTCCCGGCTGGCCCAAAATAATCGGGGCTATCAAGCCCAGCCACTGGTCGGCTAAACCGGCCTGCAAGAAGGCGGAGAGGATGGTCGGCCCCCCCTCCACCAAGAGCCGGTCAAGCCGCCTGACGGACAACTCTTCCATCACTGCGGGTAAGGACGCGTGGCCTTCTGGATTGGCGTCTACCCGAATGACTTCGCCTCCAGCAGTAAAAATATCTCGCTCCCAGGATAGCGGAGCCGTGTCTGTCGCGAAGAGCAGCGTCGGCGCGAGTGAACCCGTGAGGAATAATTGGGCATCGGGGGGAGTGCGACCGTGGCTGTCGAGTACCACGCGGACGGGGTCGTTGCCCCTAAGGGACCCTCGATAGGTAAGACTGGGATTGTCCTTAAGCACCGTGGATACCCCGACCAGGATGGCGTCGGCCAGCCGACGCTGCTCGTGGGCAAAATCAAGCGCTGCGCGGTGGGTCAAATACTTCGACTCTCCGGTATAGGTTGCCACCTTGCCGTCGAACGACATCGCGCTCTTTAAGATGACGAGGGGACGGTGTTCAAGCGCCCAGCAAAAAAAGGGTCGATTGAGTTCAAAGGCTTCGGCCCCTAATTCACCAATATGCACTTCAATCCCGGCTTGCCGCAGCGCGGCCGCTCCACCTCCGGAAACGGCGGGATTGGGGTCTAATGTGGCCATGTAGACTGTGCTAATCTCGGCCTTAATAATGGCTTCCGTACAGGGCGGGGTTCGGCCGGTATGGTTGCAGGGTTCTAAACTCACGTATAAGGTTTGGCCTCGACTTTTGCTGCCAGCTTGCCGAAGCGCCAAGATTTCGGCATGGGGTCCTCCGGCATGATGATGATAGCCTTCACCGAGAATCACCCCAGTTCGGCGGTCGGTGACCACAGCTCCGACCAGAGGATTGGGCGACGTATGAGCTCGAGCACGACGTGCCAAAGTTAATGCTCGTGCCATGGGACTTTGGCTCATCGACCGTGCCTCCTTAATGACGCATACTCTTAGGGACAGAAACACAAAAAACCCGTGCCCCTTCCGAGGCCACGGGATCGCAAAAGAAAGACGTCAAACTTACGTCATCTTTCACCTTCTCCCATCCAGACTATACTGTCGGCGCCGGACTCGCACCGGACTCCTGCCAAAAAGGCTCGCGGGCTCCCCAAGTTTCCTCGGGATAACCGCCGGTGGGGAATTGGGCACCGCCCTCACCCCGCCCCGAAGGTGTTTCACTTTTTAGTGTAATGCTGGTGGTCACGAACGTCAAGGGACCGCGGGGCGCAAAACTTGGTCACGGGGTCTTGGCATTGTCCTGCATCGACACTTGCAAAGATTCTAATCAACGGCGGCTATTTAACCCCGAGTCGCATTCGATAGCTAAACCAAACAGGATGCGTTCTATTTTGGAAGAAGTCGGTTACTTGTTGCTGAAAAGCGTTGATTTCCGCCTGCAACTCCATCGGTCTCGCACGCATGACTGCCTGCAGACCACCTTGAGTAAGCGCTAATCCAAAGTAGCGCTCGGCGTCAAGCAGTTCCTGATGGTGGAAGACGACCTCTTTGACAAATCGAAACAGCCGACTCTGACGAAGGTTCTGTAGATGATTCTCCTTCTCGAATTTATGAGCAGCCGAGGGATCCCTTAGGGTTGCGGCAATTTCTTCGATACGATTAAAAAGTCGCATGTAGGCCGTTTCCAGCCCAATGTCAATAGTAGGTGGCCAGTCGCAATCGTAGGCCGCAAATACGCCCTTAGGTTTCAGAACTCGGGCAAATTCTGTCAGCGTCGAGCGGGGTTCCATCCAGTGAAATGACTGTGAGCAGGTGATGATATCCACGGTCTCGGATTCAATTTCTAACTGATAGGAGTAATTATCACCAAAAGAGATGGAGCTATCAGCCAAAGCGTTCAATTTTGCTTGCGCTTGGCGTCGCATTCCGACATTGGGCTCCATTCCAATCACGCGGTCAGCATGACCGTGCCATACAAAGGAGGATAAGCCCGTTCCCGAGCCTACATCTAAGACCAGGGATGGTTTTTTGCCGCAATAAGCGGTTAAGACGTCGACCACCACCGACGGCGGCGTCGGTCGAAAACGTTCGTACTGGGCTTCGAATCCGCTGAATCGCTCGACGTTGTTGCGGATAAAATTTGACGTCCTCACCATGAACCTCCTTGGAATCTTGGACCTAGATTTAGGCGGACCTATTTGGGTCGCTGAGGGATGGACCATCTCGATTGGGAACCGCCGACTGCAAACGGTTAAGGATGGGCTTATTATACTCAACTTTCGCCGTTAGCGCTTTTAAAACGTTCGGATCCGTCGGTGTACCCAGCTTCTAGGCAACTGGTGCATAAGGCCGAAAAGAACGGATCGAGAACCCTGAAACCCGCGCGGTTGCGATCTTCCAAAGACAGTTTGTCAGGTTCCGACCAGTCCCCTAAGGGGTCGTGGGGATTGACACTTCCCACGCCTAAAGGCGGGGGATTCTTACGAGGAACCCACGCACGTGAGCTTTACTCGCAAAGGGTGAGCCAAACACCCGCTATCCAGTCGCCCCAAGGTCTCTGGTGACTTGACGTGATGGTTAGACTTCGCTAACCACCTTGGTTCGCCGAATCCTGTTTACGTTTGGTCTTGACGACGCGATACATTTTACGTCTCCCACGATTGCGGGAGACAACCGCCAGCGGATCCAATTTTCAAAGGGCGAACATAACGTGAGTATAGCACGAAGTGACTAAGATATGGTATTACACAGACAAAATTTCGCCTGACGGCGAGCGCCTTATATCCCCATAGCTAAAGCTAGGGGTTTTACGGTGCATTCGA
>DAHXNH010000216.1 GCA_027365485.1 Clostridiales bacterium | reverse complement strand
CCCATGGATCAAGACACGGACAATCCTGGGCTTTATGTTTTGCTGATATATTGGGGTACTTGGGTAGTGCTTGGAATCGCTCGGTTTCTGTGGCTCCATTAATGCGCGCGTCGTCACTGTGTAGGTCTACCAGTCATGGACCCCACGGCTAAAGCCAGCAGATTCTCACGGAATGTAGTGAGCTTTCTTCCTTCGGCGTAATTTCTCCCACACTGCGGGCAACGCGTGTCGCCGAGGCCACAAAACTCCCTCGCTCTCGTTCGGGCCCTGTTGGCCCTCGCGGTGAACCCTCACCGAAGCAACGCTCTCTGTCCGCGGGTGCAAACATTCAACGAGTTAAAAAGGAGATCCTGTCGGTGGCCGAACTCTCCCAGTTGTTACACCGCATCCATGTTTGGACAGGTCAGTCGGACCATTGGGTAGTCATTCGCGGCACACCAAAGTCCGGTAAAACCGCGTTGCTCCAAACGATGGCGTTACATCTGATTCATGAGGGGGAACCGCTGGTCTGGCGCAGTGCTGGCTCAGCACCCCCGAGGACCCTAGCACCTCACGCTTCGCGACTCTGGTGTTTGGATCCGTGGAATATCCCGGTTGCTCCGTCGCCGCGCTCTCCCGCTTCCGGTGTGGTGACGGCCGATCCAGGAACGTTGGATTCGCTAGGGCCTGCGACACCCAGGCCCTTCGATCCATCCACCGCGAAACTTGCATGGATTGACTTGATCCCGGATAGCGGGCCCTTCCCCCTTGCGACGTGGACGTATCACGATGATGCAGGAATCGGCTTCGGGGGAGACCTCTTTCTTGGTCTCCCTATGGATGATTCGCAGTGGGCGTTCGAATCGGGATTTCCCCGCGATCCCTATCTTTTACACGATCAATATGTGGTGAATGACCCGCGCCAGGTCCGTAAATGATGGAAATCGGAGTGGGTCGAACTCGCATCATTTAGGCAGGTAAAATCCAAGCGGAAAGGGTTTGACAACCCAAAATGGCGGCAATATAAACTCGTCGACAGCCATTGATGACCCAAAACCGTTCTCCGCAGGGTGTCACTTCGATGGGAGGCCACTGATTCACCATGTCCGTTTGCAACCGAAGCCCATTCGGCAGAGCATCTTCAGGCGCACTGGGAATGAGTAATCGAGCCGCCTTGGTCCATTCTTCCACCCCCAGAATCCATTGACTACGGGGTCGCCCAATCCAACCGTCGGTTTCTAACGTGGAGAGTACGACGTGAATGGGAGCATCCGTACTGAACTGCACACTGGGTGCGTTAAACGAATCTCCGCGACCCCCCCTGGGCCTAATCGGTGACTCGGGGAGTTGATGAAACCAATACCACCAAAAGGCCCCACATTGTTTCTCAATACTTTGCGGTTGATCTATTTCCGGTTGCCATCGTTCAAGCAAAGTCAGCCAAGTTTTTCTAGAAAATGGTTCCATTCGGTTGCTTCTCCTCGATAGAATCCTACGTTTTGTCTTAAGGAGCGACATTCGATGTATTCGACAAAATACCTGCTGACGTTATGTTTGGAATGGGTGATTTCTCCCAATCATTGGCTCATTCTTGGAGGGGAACGTCAGAGTGGGAAAACCACGGTTCTTCGGGTGTTAGCCCGAGCGAGCGCGCGAGCTGGTCTTCCTTTGTGTTGGGCCTCCAATCTCCGGACCCGGGAAGTTCCCGACAACCTCGACCCGAACGTGGTGTGGTGTTTAGACGCTTGGGAATTTCCGGAGACTCTGCAGATGCCTGCGAACAGTCACGGCCTGTTAACCTGTGATCGTGCCAATGCATATTCGATTGGCGATCTGCCACCCCATCGGCTCCCCTTTGGACCCGAGGCGGCCGTGGCTTGGGTGGACTTGCGAACGCCGAAACCGCCTGCTGAGACCGAAGAAGGGATTCGGCGGTGGCACTATGAGGACTCGCTGGGACGTCAAGCCAGGGGCGATCTGCTGGTGCGCCATCACTCCTGGGATGCGATAACGATCAAC
>DAHXNH010000101.1 GCA_027365485.1 Clostridiales bacterium | reverse complement strand
CCGATTACCTAAAGAATTTCGCTTTAACGGCTCAGAGGTGTTCATAAAACGTATCGGCAAGGCAGTTGTTTTTTTGCCTCTGGATGATGCTTGGGACACGTTGGCTCAATCGCTGGATTTATTCTCAGACGATTACATGGCGGATCGACAACAACTATCAGAGCAACCACAACGCGAGGAGTTGTTCTGATGCTATTCAATGGTACATGTTCGGTTGACCCGGCTTTTTTTTCAAAAAGATAAACCATTTTTGATCGCACAGATTAGGGTCATGTCCCAGTTTTTTGGGGGCCGAGAAAGTCTCGATTGCGTTGGTCGCTACGAATGAGGAGCCTGTAGCACTGGCCACATGGTGGGTGGGCAGTCGTTCACCAATCTAAGCCTGACAGGAGGTAGTCAGGTTGACGGTAGGCCTTCGTTTGGTCGAGGTTCCGAAGGCGTTGTGGGGGCCCCTTCGCCGCGACTGCAACCGGGGCCAGGATCCCATGTCTGATATGCACACCACACATTTCCCTGAGGTCAGGGTTCATGCTCAAGCGGTGGCCAAGGAATGGGAGAAAACACCTCGGCTGGCGGCCAAGCCACGAGAGCCTCGACCAGAGTAGACGACCCCATGGGCCACCTCGGGCAGACGAGACAGACCCAAGACGGATGGCCACGAAGGGCAGGCAGCGCGGGAGGCACGATCGGCCCTCCCACCCCGTTTTCGGCGGAGAGGGCGATCGGCCGTCTAAGGCTCGCTCGCGCTTTAACCCGACACGGTCTCCGTGTCGTTCGGCTGGACGACCGGAGGTGGCAGGAAAGCGGCCAACGCCTTGGGCCCTAACGGTTGGTTGCCATTCTCCGCATAGGCGGTCAGATAGTCGGTGAGATATTCCATGGGATGCCGTCCCATTTGGTCTGCCGTGGCCCAGAAGGTCCACATCATGGCGCCCAACTGGCCACTCCACTCTGCTCGACTGCCGTAATAGTTCTTCCGCCCCACTACCGGCGTGCGCAACAGCCGCTCAGCCTCGTTATTATCTAAAGGGACCTCCGGGTGGTCGAGAAAGACGGTTAACCCCTCCCATTGCCGTTGGACGGCGGCCAAAATCTCCTGACCGCGGGATGGGAGCCCTTGTGTCAGTTCCTGCTTCCAGACGCCTTCCGTCGCGGTCGCCCAGGCCCGTAGGGCCTGATCGGTAGCCTGCCAGTCCTCCGAATCCTTCACCGCGTCTTGCCGCTGACCATGCAATTGATACAAGGTGGCAATGCGCTCGATCCAAGCTTGCGCCCATTCCCGCTGCTCTGGGATCAGGCGAAGCACATCTGCAAACCGTCGTCGGATATGGGCCCAACACCAGGCATGGATGATCCCGGCCTTCATGGCGCGATAGCTGGAGAAAAAGTCGGTGATCAGGGGCTTATCCCACCACAACGGCCAGCCTTCGTGGGTCACTGCTTGCAAGTGCTCTTTGGGCACTTTAGCACTGCGGGTGGGACTCAAGAGAAACACGGTTGATCGGGGCCCGCGAAAGACCCAGAGCCACCAGCGGTACCCCACCTTGCCCGTCTGATCCACCCACACCTTCCAATGCGTTTCGTCGGCATGCCACCACTCTTCTTCCCGATTGATCGCTTTGAGCGCCTCGTACAGGGGTTCGAACTTCAGCACGAGCGCTTGGAGCGCCCCCACCAGGGTGCCCGCCGAAATCGCCGCCCCTTGCAACGCCCACTGTTTGCGCAGCCGATGGAGGGGGATCCCCCAGATATACTTCCACGCGAGCACTTGCACTAATAACCCAATGGTAAACATGCCGTGGGGAGTGACCTTGGGCAAGCCGGGAGCCGTAAAGGAACGGGACGCCTGCTTGGCAGGCGCAGCCCTGGGCCCTGGTTCCCCATCCCGAGGATCCGCCGAGGTTGCCGAAGGATCCCGTGGCCTTTCGTCCTCGGCATCGGAACTGTTCGGCGATGGGGCGTCGCTGAATGAGCCAAGACTTTCGACCTCAGATTCCTCGATACCGGGGCTAAGACTTTCGACCCCTTCCTCCCCAGTCAGCCCATCGGTTAGCCGGGATGGTTGAGGGCCCTGGTCATGGGGACAGGTACACGTCCACCGGTAGCGTTGCCGTTTCACCAGGATCCGTTCAATCTGGGACACCCAGTGGAGCATTTCGGATTCTTCAGTCCCACAGGGTTGTGCCCATTGCCCACAATGGGGACACCGTTGTGCTGCATCCGGAAGGGTTCGATATTCGAGTCGCGTGGGAAGTTGGGGATGCCGTTGGCGTCCATGCCCTGGCTGGCCCGGCTGTTGCCCCTGGACTCGCCTCGTTGGAGCCACTTCCGTCATCGCGGCGGGCTCGTGCTCTTTAGACGGTTCCTGGTCTGCCTCCTCGCGCGGGGCTTCCTCGGTTTCGCTCTCGGGCTCCCGGGTATCCTCCAAGACCGCCGCCGCGAGACTCTGCTGACGTTCCGACTTCTCCCCATACAACTGTTGGGCCAAATAGGCCACTCTTTCCAGCGCCTCCTTCCACCGCTGGCGTAGCGTGCGATTCTCTTCGCGCAATTGCACGACTTCGGCTCCCTGGATCTCATACCGGTCTTGCAACTGCTCATACTTCCGTTGCAAGACCCCCAGCCGGGCATGCAATGCAGCGCGATCCGCATACCGACGCCCCCGCTCGAGGTCCCGCCCGCGAAACATTAGCCGTAGCCTATTGTGTTGTCCTGAGCGCCCCTGGTGTCCGTCCATAAGCGCGATGATAGCCTAAATGTGCTTTGGCGTCCCGAGGGAAATGCCCCCCAACGACATTTTTTTTAAAAAAAAGGGCCTCATTTTTAAGATGCTTTCTTCAAAAAAACCGGGTTAACCGAATAGGTACCGCTAATCACACCCACGACTTCGCCTGACGGCCTGCCTGTAACACGGAACACAGGTTCCTCATGTTTCCTGCGAACTTACGGATAGCCCAAGCGGTCGACGGCCACTCACACATTGGTCGGAGACGACCCCGAGGTGCTTTGCTGTTCACCAAGATTCGTCACCGTAAGTCGGTTGTTGAGAGTGTTCGGCCGAACAGATTGGCCCCGCAACTTTGACGCACCACTAACTTCGTGGGCACGAGAAGTTGCATGAGAGGGATGCTCCCGCCTAAGCCGTCGACGGTCAAATCGACCGCCAACTGGGCACAGCGTTCGCTGGCATCGTCAATGGTTGTGAGCGGAGGATGCGTAAAGGCAGAAAAATGGACGTTGTCAAATCCCACCACTGCGACGTCTTCCGGGACCCGCAAGCCGTGTTCTTGGAAAGCACTCATAGCGCCAATGGCCATCGGATCGTTCGCGATGAAATAGGCGCGAGCGACCGTTCCCAAGCTGAGGGCTTTGGTGGCCATCGCAAACCCGCTATCGGCGGTCCAATCGCCCGTTAAATCCACATACCGGTCATCGTACAGTTTTCTTTTTAACAACAGCGATTCGAACGTGGAGAACCGAGACAAAGGATCGCTCTGTTCGCCGATTTCGCCAAAATACCCAATGGGGTCATAACCCAGCTTCAGCAAATGATTAACGGCTTGCACGGTTCCTCCTACGAGATCGACACACACGGACGGAAACCTTTGAGGGTCCGGCGATGCTGCGACGAATAACACATCTTGGTCCCGGTCCCGGAAATATTCCGCGGCGTCTAAGTTGCTTGCCAGGACCATAATCTTGTCGCAATCATCGAATTGGGCGTACGACTGGACGGCACTCGACCAGACAAATTGCATATTGTGCATGGATAAGCCCCGTACGGCACAGTGCTGTTGAATTCCACGCGTCAATTCCTGGAAAAATGGGATATTCGTATCCCGAGTGGCTCCTTCCATCCCGATCACCGCAAGTTTACGCACCTTGTTTGCACCGATCTTGCGCTGTCTCGGCCGCACCTGATAGGCCATCTCATCCGCAATCGCACGGACTTTTTCAGCTAAGGCGTCGTTTACTCCCACATTTCCGGGGTTGTTCAACACCCGGTAGACCGTGGACGTTGACACTCCGGCTGCTTGTGCGATCTCTGCTAACGTCGCCATCGGTTCATTCCTCGCTAGATCAGGCACTGGGCCCAGACTTTTAGTTCCACCGGAAGATCCGGCCAGACTTCAAACCCCTCAAATCCTTGAGTGCTAACCTAAGAATAGCACTCCGTTCTGCGAACGATTCTACTGGAAGATACTAGAACTGGCAAATTCCCAGTGCAGTCACGAAATAAACAGTTAATATTTCTGTTTATCCTAAGAAATTTTCACAAAAACTATTGACGACAAAATGAGGCTGCTGTACTATCGGGGCGAACCATCAACCTGAAAAGAGCAACTCATTTCCCGACTAAACACGCAGAAAAACCTAATGCTGAGGCTATGAGAAGGATTGTTCTTAACTGTTAGGGCCACTAGGTGATTAAGTTTTAGAGAAGGATATTCGATGAAACACTACAGAAAAATTCTTAACCGAGGCGCCGTCGGCTTAGCTAGCGCAGCGCTGTTAGGGGTCAGTTTGATCGGGACCGCAACGCCCGTGGCCAACGCGGCCAATAAGACGGTCACCTTAACTTGGCTGGGAGCTAGCAGTTTGGACCCGGTCATTTGGGGAGGCCAGATTTTGGTGGATCAAGGCACCGTCTTTGAAGGGCTCTTCGGATACAACAGCAAAAACCAGATTGTTCCTAAAATCGCCAGCAAATGGACGGTGTCGGACGGAGGCCGTGTTTGGACGATTTGGTTGCATCATACGGCGCGTTGGTCGAATGGGCGGCCGGTGACGGCTGAGGATTTCTACTACGCTTGGATGCGCATGATGGCTCCCAGCGATAAGACCGGTGCAACCTGGGCGGGGATTGGCGGGGACCTCGAAAATGGGTACGCCTACAATGCCGGAGCGGTTCCGGCCAGCGCGGTGGGGCTCAAGGTGGTCAATCCCTATGAATTACGGCTTACGTTGTCCGGGGCCATGAATATTAAAGGCACCCTAGCGATTTCAGGATCGATGCCGCTTTATCCGCCGTCGGTGAAGGCACATCCGAGCACTTGGTGGGAACCGAAATACTTTGTCGGGGATGGCTCCTATGTCGTACATTCCTTTGTCATCAACGGAGAATTGGAATTGACCCGAAACCCGGATTATGTAGGACACGCTGGCGAGGTCAATGTCGGCAATGTGCAGCAAATTGATTTGTTGCCGGCACCCAGCGTGCCGGTGGAGG
>DAHXNH010000213.1 GCA_027365485.1 Clostridiales bacterium | reverse complement strand
TTTACGGCGCGTTGGATAAAGTGGTGCCCTGTGCCAAGACAGTGTTAAAACCCTAACGTGCGAGACGGTTCCCTCCCTGATCTATAGATTGCGTCACCATATCTTTGGGATTCGCGGTGGATCCTGGGGTGTCTTCTTGGAACTTGGTGGGGTTTGACGTGGAATCCGGTTCGCTCTCGAGGTCAACCAGTCGGGCCCATGGGATCAGGATTGGGCGGGGCGTCTGCCAAGTCTCTAAGAGAGCCCGCTGACCGGTTCGAAATTCGAACCGGCTCAAAAAGGTGATGTTCCACTTGCGGGTGCCAAACACGGTATGTGTCTTGGGGTTCGCAATGCGTAGGATCCCTGTGGAGACCGCTCCAGGGTCAAGTCGATCGTCGCTCGTGACGGCTGGGCTTTCCATGTATGATAGAACGCGAAAATCTGGGCAATTCGGTGCCGCGCTTCACGGACCGTCTGGTTGTCATGCCAATAGACTTGCTCATATTTCATGCTCTGCCAAAGGCGTTCTGACCAGAAATTGTCCAAAGCTTGGCGTTTTCAGCGTACCAATTGCCACGGATGAATGCCGGGTTCGGCCGCAATCTCGGCCACGGCTTTTTTCTTGTTGCAGGGGGTGTTCTAAGATCACTTGCGCCTTGCACGTTGGACTATGCGCTGTCATCGACTGTCCAGGGTAACCCTGGATGGCCTCTCCAATTGTCTAAAGTTCTGGGTCCACTATACCCCTTCACGGGTAGGCCACGGACTTTAATCGCGCTTTTGTGTGTCCCCGCTCCGATTACGCAAAACGGTCTTGAGTGCTTGGGCCGTGACCGGAGCGCCTTGGCCGACGGCATCGTCACCGCCCATCTTTCCGGGATCGCCGAGTCCGATCACGGTGACGTCAGGATAATTGCGAAGTACATCGACGGTGTCGCCGCGAAGAACATGGCCACTGGCGTTTCCCTGCTTATCCACCGCTTGCGATACGCGCTCGGCGTCATGGTCAACCGACAGGTCAGGCACCACTCCCTTGACACCCGGCGTGTTTGCTGCGACCGCAATCACACCCAGTACATCCAATTCCTCCGCATCTAAAATGGTGGCTAAATCGCGTTCTCCCCGGCCTTTCTTTGCCGAACCCCGGTCATCTACCATAGCCACCACAGGATTTCCCGAGGCGTGGTAGATGGCTTGAAGCAATGCCTGTCCTTGGATCGGCGTAGGGTTCCCTTCGGTGGCACCCACCGGTTCCAAACCGAGGCCCTCACAAGCCTCAGCCACGGCTCGGTACGCTGTGTGATCTCCGTCAGTGATCACGATGACTTGTTTTTTTGGCACGAAAAATCCCTCCATAATGAGCGGAACCTGCCGCTTGCTTGAGGCGGGTTCGCTTGGCTGTTGATCGAATAGAACGAACATTGCCGAGATTTGGTGCATAAATGCTGAGAAACGAGACGGGAAGGCCTGAAACCTGCGGAGTTGCGATCCCCGAAAGTCCCGCAGGGGTTTTGGCGTCGAGTTTATAGAACTGACCCATACCGAACGTTATGCTTTAGGGCGAAAAATCAACGCCGCCGCTAATCCAAAAATCAACGCCGCTTTAATGCCGCTGGCAGCTGCCGTAAACCCGCCCGAGAAAATGCCCAGCACTCCTTTTTGTTTCACAGCTTGGTCGATTCCCTCAACCAAGGTGTACCCGAATCCCGGCAAGGGCACGGTCGCCCCGGCGCCCGAAAACTGGACCAGTTTTTGGTAGACACCAAACCCGCTGGCCAGGGCACCTAACACAATGAACAAGACTAAAACGTGGGCAGGAGTCAGTGTGAAGTTATCTAATACCCACTGAGCTAAGGCGCACATCAGTCCGCCAATGACAAACGCCCAGACAAAGGTCACTGTCCTTCCTCCTGTCGAGTGATTGCGACAGCATGAGCAATACCGGGAATGCTTTCGCCTTGCTGATAGGACTTGGGCGAAAACAACGCCCCGGTTGCCACGAATAAGATTCGATGCAATCTTCCCGACCGCAGTTTTTCGGCGAAATAACCCGAAAAGACCCCGGCGGAGCACCCCGGACCTGATCCCCCGTTATGGACATCTTGGTGTTGAATGTCGTACAGCATCTCGCCGCAATCTTGGAGTTTTTCCCCCAGACTCACGTGGTATTCTTCGGCGGCTAAATGCTGCGCCAAGGTCAACCCGAACCGCCCCAAGTCTCCAGTGACAATGGCGTCATAGTGGGCTTGGGTCTCTCCCATCGCCTCCAGATGGCGAACAATAGTGTCCACTGCGGCGGGAGCCATGGCGCTGGCCATATCGTTGGGGTCGTGAGAACCCCAATCCAAAACGCGACCGATGGTCACCGAATCAATCCGCAGATCAGAACTCCTGGTGCCCAAAACCGCGGCGCCCGAAGCCGTGGCGGTCCAGGATGCGGTCGGCGAGCGCTGGTATCCCAGCTCTAACGGAAAGCGAAACTGCCGTTCGGCTGAAAGATGATGGCTGGCAGCGGTCACCAAGGCGGTGCTGGGGCCGCCTTGGCCTAAGATTAAACTGGCGAGGGCGAGGCCCTCGGTGAAGCTGGCGCATGCCGAAAAGATGCCAAGCATCGGCCGGGAGTGGGAC
Organism: Clostridiales bacterium; assembly: GCA_027365485.1. GTDB lineage: Bacteria > Bacillota > Sulfobacillia > Sulfobacillales > Sulfobacillaceae > JAMCVM01. The sequence goes on along the minus strand of DAHXNH010000213.1, from coordinate 4,088 downwards.
CGGGCGTCAAAGTTCGTGGTGATTAGCTGGTCCAACAAATCCCCCCCCACGACGACATCCACATCTGTCCAGGTCATATTGCTTTTATCCAGCGCTATGGATTCGGCTTCGCTGAGGAGAGCTTGCTCAGCTTTTTCATAAGAATGGTATCGAGTCCCCTCATCCGGCCAAATGCGGTCAAACCAATCTGCTAGCGGCCCTTCACCTTCTTTAGGCCCGGCCACGGCGGCGGTTTGACCGAGATATACGCCCTCTATTTGGTAGGAAGATTCTCCTGAGCGCTGCACCGCCATTAGCTTATTCCCAACAGATAACGAGCGACACCGACCACAAAGGCCATTGCCATTCCATAGACTAAGACAGGACCGGCAACGGTAAATAGTTTGGCGCCAATACCGAGTACCAGTCCTTCGCTCCGATATTCCATGGCCGGGGCCACGATGGCATTGGCAAACCCGGTGATAGGCAGACTGCCCCCCATGCCACCGCGTTTGACAATGCGATCGTACCAGCCCAGTCCGGTCAAAAGCGCCCCCATCCCAACCAAGATAATGGATGTGGGCGTGGCTGCCGTTTGGCTGGAAAATCCTTCATGTTCGAACGCCCACATCACCCCCTGGCCGAACAGAGAAATCGCGCCGCCGACTAAAAAGGCCCAGGCTAGGTTGATTCCTACTGTTTTTTTGGGGCGAATCCGATTGGCGTAATCTTGAAATCGCCGTATGCGGTCTGGATTTGCCTTATTGCGAACATCGATTCCCATGGAATGTCCTTTCCCGTATGGTTGTCGCCTCGGAGCGGTTCGTCCCGCTGCCGAGGCGCTGTCGAAACATTGCCGGCGAGCGGAAACTAACGCCGGTTCGAATCCACTCCAAAGGCGATCTTGACGTCCACCTTGTATTCGTTGACCTTTCCGTTTTCTACGGTGGCGGTCCAATTGGTCACTTCTACGCCGGTGATGTTGTCCACCGTTTTGTGGGCTTCCTGTACGGCATCTTCCATCGCTTCTTGCCAGCCTGAGGACGATTCCCCTACCAATTCGATGACCTTGGCGACTTTGCCCATGATTAATCCCCCTTATCGTCTGCCCTACTCGTGCTCCGAACATAGTATGGACCGCGTCTCGCCTTTTACTCAGGACAAATCTGGCATCGTTCGACCGCGGAATGCACGACGATTCGTGGTCAGATTTTAGGTGAGAGATCCATGGAATGAGCCAATAGGCTCTCACTAACGTCTTTCACGCGGGTAGCACGGGTTACAGAGCCATCCAATCTCGGCCAGAGAAGGTACTGAATTGAGCACCAATGGTAGGATTTGGGCGATGGTTCCCCTGCCGCCTGTAGGGGCCATCCATCCCCAATGGGGCTGACTTTCTTAGTCAAGGAGCGGACGTCAATCAGGATATTTGGTCGGAGTTTTCGAACCATCTAATTTATCACATGCGCCGCAAAACTCCGCCGTTTAGGGCGGAGATACAAGGCGTTGCCGCCAGGCAAATCTTTTGCTTAAATACACATGTTCGCTCTTTGGCAACTGGATACGTTCGTGCGGTTGTCTCTCGCAATTGTGGATGACGTAAAATGTATCGCGTCGTCACGACCAGACGTAAACAGGATTCGGCGAACCTTCACGTCAAGTAACCAGAGACCTTCGCGCGACTGGATAGCGGGTGTTTGGCTCACCCTTTGCGAGTAAAGCTCACATGAGTGGGTTCCTTGTAACACTCCCCTCCCTTCAGGGAGGGGAGTGTCAAAAGATGTGGTTGGACTCTTAACCGACCGCCTCAATCGTCCGCTCCCCATTGACCAAAGCCGGAGTGCCACCGAGGTGCTCCGAATTTGGCAGAGCGTATCCAAAGGACGGCCCCAGCGCCTCTCACCAGGCACAGGGACGTGGCATGACACCCAGTCAACCACCCCGGCCTGAAGTTATCTAAAGTCACATGCTGACAACCCTTAGAAAATCAGGTTTTGACGTCATAGAAGTGTCTACCACGTACAATACGAAAGGCCAAGGACTGCATCAAACAGTCAGACATTCAGGGCTTTGGGCCTTCGACGGATAGAATTTCTCCGTCAGAGAATCGCTGAAGATAATCATTCTCCGACGGGGTTTTTCGTTTTGTGAGGCTACGTGGTTTACGTCGCAGAAGGCGTTTTTACCCCCTAAGATAACTAAAGGCCTGAGCTTGCAAAAGCTCCATCGGTTGACTAGCCTTGGCCTCTCTGCTAAGAGGCTCCGTTCCTGAGGTGCAGACCCTGGGGTGCTTACTCCAGCTCCAGGCTCTCTGGTGTTCCGTTAAATGCAAGCTGAGGGTAGTGCTAGCCGTGCGGAATGACGATGCGACCCCCAGGAACGTTGGCGAGGAGAGACTTTCGTTAGAAAGCGTGACCAGCCCCTTACGGGGATCTTCAAAGGAGCGTGTTCCATGGTTTTTGTGCTCGACAAACACCAGAAATCCCTCATGTCGTGTTCCGAAAAACGGGCACGACAGCTCTTAGAACGCCACCGGGCCGTCATCCATCGCCGATTTCCGTTCACCATTCGGCTCAAAGATCGCACCGTGACCGAGACCCCAACGCAACCCCTGCGACTGAAACTCGACCCGGGGAGCCAAACCACTGGCTGGGCGGTAATTCTCGACGGAGCGAACGGTCCCCACGCCGTCGGCTTTGGAGAGATCGTTCACCGCCGGGCCATCGCGGGGCGGCTCACCCGACACGCCGAGCTTCGCCGAAGCCGTCGCTTTCGCCACACCCGATACCGCCCGGCCCGGTTTGCCAACCGCCGCCGGCGAAAGGGATGGCTGCCGCCGAGTTTGGAAGCCCGGTTCGATCAACCCCTGCATGCCGTCCAACAACTGCGACATGCCCTGCCGATCACGGCGCTGAGCGTGGAGCACGTGCGCTTTGACACCCAAAAGCTCCAAAACCCTGAGATCACCGGGGTCGAATATCATCAGGGCACCCTGCTCGGCTATGAGGTCCGAGAATACCTGCTCGACAAGTGGGGGTCAATGCGCCTATTGCGATGCCCGGGAGGTCCCCCTCCAAATCGACCACATCCACGCCAAAGCCCGAGGGGGCTCCGATCGCATCTCGAATCTGACGCTCGCCTGCCCGACCTGCAACGCGGACAAAGATGCGCAACAGGTCGAAGACTTTATTGTCCACGATCGCGGTCGTCGTCAACGAGCAAAGAAGCACGCCCGAAAGCAAGCGGACAAAGATGCCAAACAGCAACAGGACTGGGCGAAGTGGGAAGCCGAACGCTTGGCTCGCATCCAACACCAACGCAAGGCCCCCTCAAAGATGCCGCAGCCATGAACGTCACCCGCTGGCGATTATATCATCAGCTGACGGCCACGGGCCTGCCCCTCGAAGGCGGTTCTGGCGGACGCACCAAAAAACAGCGCACCGAACAGCATCTCCCGAAGGAGCATTATTACGATGCCCTGTGCGTTGGCGCCAGTACGCCCGAGCGCTTTCTCAACCTCACCTCGTATGTGCAGGTTTGGGTCGCCAAAGGGCGTGGCAAGCGCCAGCTCTGCCGAACGAACCGATACGGCTTTCCCGTGGCCCATCGCACTCGGACTCGACAACATTTTGGGTTTCAAACCGGCGATCTCGTACGAGCCGACAAGCCTGGTGGCAAGGATGCCGGTCGCTGGATCGGGCGGGTCACCACACGTGCCGATGGCCGATTCGTGGTCACCACCGCCGACGGCTACAAATTCGAAGTGCGCCATGACCACTGCCAGATCCTGCAACACCAGAACGGTTGGCAATATACCCAAAAACCCCGTTCCCTCACGAAAGCAACGGCGGCTTCCTCCCCGCCCTAACTATGTCCTTGGTGCAGTCCAAGGAAGGGCGAGGCCCCCGCCGCCAATAATGGTGGATTCCCGTGGGCATCAAAGCGGACTTAATCGGTTCGCATCCATCTGTTGGCGCTAACTAGTTTTGTCATCACTTCCACTAACTTTCGTGCCATCAGATACCCCACGGATCAGGGCCAGACGTAAAGTCGAGATCAGTCCAAAGGGCTGGGATTCGCTGATTGACGCACCACCAGTACTGCCAGCA
>DAHXNH010000211.1 GCA_027365485.1 Clostridiales bacterium | reverse complement strand
AGGCTTTTGTCCCCAGCCGCTGACGGTGGTTTGAACCCTCTCCCTGGAGAGCGGGTTCGAGGGGCCAGCCCTCATCTCATGACGCAGTTCGGCATGGGCCTGCTAGCAGGCCCATCGCCTTCGTGGCGCACGATCGCGGGTAAAGTCCCAGGTCGTATGGAGCCTTTGAGACGGATTCTCCGCTAAAAAGACTGAAAATAGCGGCAAAACAGCGCCAACCTTTGCGTGGCAGCCCTTGTTCGCGACAACCGGCAGATTTTGTGCAAATATGTGTTTGTTTAGGTCGCTTTGGTCATCAGACTACAACCGGCCTTTTCTGAGAGTGTGAATAATCATCCCCAGGGTCAACAACAGCGCCAGAATAAATACGTATTCGCCAACGTCAAAGTGTAACAGTCGGTCCAGAGCCCCATTATGAACCACTATCGCGGTGCCTAAAATGATAGAGCCAAGGATAAAACTGAGCCCAATCCGGTTCACCAACCGTTCCCAGTGGCTCAAGATTCTCTCCACATTTTTATGTTCCATCACCATATGGATTTCACCGCGGCTCATGGTCTTTAGCGTTCCGCTCAAATCTTCGGGGAAGTCCAGCACTAAATCCGTCCAACGCCCGATCTCTTCGCCAAAAGACGGCCACCAATGCCTGGGGTCGAGTTGGTGCATGAGCATCCGGCTGGCGAAAGGTTTTGACAGTTCGACCAATGACGCCGTAGGATCTAGCTGCCTAACGAGCCCATCGGCCAAGATGGCGGTCTTGGCCAGCAGGGCATAGTCACTCGGAATCTGAATTTGAAACCGTTGGGCGAGCCCCAACAAGTCCCATAGGGCTTGGCCGATCGCAAAGTCTTGCAACGAGGCATCGTAATATCGGTGACGCAAGATTTCCACTTGAGTCAAGAGCTCTTGCTCATTGACCGTACTGGACGCTTGCGAGAGTTTAATCAGAGACTCAGCCACTCGGTCCGATCGTTGCTGAATCAAGCCCATTATGAGGTCCACTGATCGTCGCTTCATCGCAGGGGAAAAGGTTCCGACCATCCCCCAATCGAGCCATATGACACGCCCTTCCGCGTTCACGTGGACATTTCCGGGATGCGGGTCGGCGTGAAAAAATCCATCTTCAAATACCTGTTGGTAGAGTGCTTCGATCAGATGGGAAGCCACCTCACCGGGGCAAAGGCCCAGCGCCTTCAATTGCTCGCGATCACTAATCTTTACCCCTTGTATGCGGGTTAAGACCAGCACATCTTCTCGGCTGAGCTCCCAAATCACTTCCGGAACAATCGCCCACGGATTTCGCCTAAGGTTTGCGCGAGCGGTTTGGGTATTGGTGGCTTCAAGGCCAAAATCTAGCTCCGCTTGCAAGGTCTTGATGAGATCGTCGACCAAGCGTCGAATCTGATATTGCTTGCCCCAATCACTATGGCGTTCGGCCCATTGCGCCAGGTCCCGCAAAATAGCGAAGTCCGCATGGCTCTGGGCGACGATTCCGGGGCGCCGAACCTTAATGACCACCTCTCGGCCATCCGCCAGGCGCCCGCTATGGACCTGGCCCACTGAGGCCGTTGCCAACGGCGTAGGATCAAAATAGGCCAGGCATGTGTGGTAGGGCTGGCTCCACGCCGCCTCAACAATTTTTTGAACCTGATCAAAGGTCACCGCTTGGACGTCGTCCTGAAGGGTCGCCAACGCTCGCACCAAGCGAGCCGGCAGCAAGTCTGAACGCGTCGAAGCCAGTTGGCCTAATTTAATATAGGTGGGTCCTAGTTCCACCAGGGCCTGACAGATCCGATCACTCCAGTCGTCCAGACTCGGCATGATGCGCCGCTTCTTGAACCACCCCCACCGCCTGTAGCGCATCCCGAGAGTGTCCACAATCATTTTAAATCCATAGCGGGTGAGGACTTCGGCAATTTGACGGTAGCGGTCCCAATGACGACGTCTACCCAACATTAAGGCGATTTTCCGTTCTCAAAGGTGCCAAATCGCTTGGGTTTTCCTTGCCCAACCATCCATTGGCCCCGGGCGATGACACTTTCAATCTCTCGATCTCGGACCAAAAGAAAATCGGCTTGCGACCCCACTGCGACCCGGCCTGCATTCGCTAATTTTAGAATTGTTGCCGGTGTCGTCGTGACCGGTGTCAGCGCTTCAGACCAAGTCAGGGAATGATCGGTCACTAATCGGCGGACCGCTTGCCATAAGCTGTCTGCTCGACCGATAGCCACCCCAGTCAGTGCTCCTTGAGCGTCGAACCTGGGCGCTGATCCTTGCGCATCGGAACTCATACTTAAATGTTCCCAGGCAATACCTTGGCGGGATAAGTCGATTAGCGCTTCAGCCGGGTCTACGGCCTCGCGGTCCTCGGCATCGGGGACAATTCCACTGGTAATGTCAAGCCATCCTCCCCGTTTGCCGTATTGGACCGCATCGGCTAAGAGGCCCCGCGTCCGATTCAGATGCGTAGGGACAAAGGTGTCAATAGGAATGTCGTGCTGATCCACCAGTTCGATTAGCGCCTGGAGGTGGCGCCGCCCACTCCCCAAGTGCAGGTGCAGCACCCCCGCCTTCCCCGACAACAGTCCACCAACGCGTGCCTCGGCAGCCAGTTCCGCCAAAGCTTGGGTGCTGGGATGACTTCCACGCTGGTCACTTAAGGCGACTTCGCCCACTCCCAAGACTCGATCCAGCAACACAATATCTCGTCGTGCCGATCCTGTCACCGTGCGCGTTGGCACATCATACGCCCCGGTATAGATCCAAGCCGTAATTCCCTCATATTCCAGAGCCCGTGCCTTAGCCAACAGTTCAGCCACCGAGCGCGTGGTTCCATCCGTTCCCAGTACCCCCACCACGGTCGTGATGCCCGCCGTGGTCAAGTCGGTCAAGCGGATTTCTGGGGTGCGGTTTTGCGGACCACCTTCGCCTCCGCCTCCGGCAATATGGACATGCTGGTCGATGAGTCCCGGCATCAGCAAGGCTCCCCGACCGTCAAGTTCTACCCCGTCCGCCCAAGGCGGCAATTCTAGCTTAGATCCGATGGCGACAATCCGTTCTCCGACGGACAACACATCGACCAGACCCAGCGGCTCGGGGGCGAAGACCTGAGCGCCGCGAACCAATACCGCCGTCAGCGTCATTGGCCTTGTCCGCTTCCCTTGCTGCCTTGACCCAAAACTAATTCAATTTTCTTGGCGATCTCTTGACTCTGTTGGATCACTCCCCGCAGCTTCTTCAAATTGGCTTCCAATTCCTGACTCAATTCATACTGCGCTTGAGTCAATACCTGAGCCACGTCTTGGGCCGGCGAACTCGATGACGAAGATCCCTCTTTGGATTGCACGCTAGCCTTTTTGTGGGCTTGGCCCGAGGCCTTAGTGGGATCTGAAGCGGTTGGCTTAGAAGCCGGCCAGGGTGCTCCAGGGGCTGATCCCGACTGCGACGATGACTGCCCTGGGGACGACGATGCCCCCTGGCCACTGCTTGGCTGATCATTGGCTGAGGAGTTTGGGCTCGCCGATTGGCTTTGGATCGTCTGCCCAACCATTCGTCTGATTTGGTTGAGACCGAGGCCTCCCTTGGCCTTCTTCGTCCCTTGCTCCTGCCCCGAGGAAGCGGCAGCTTGAGTGCCTTGACTCGAAGACCCGCTCTCTTTCCCAGACCCAGGGGACGCTCCTTGGCCGCTCGCCTCCGACTGTTCTGCGATGGCTTGTTGAATCATCTGCTGGACTTGACTGGCGGTCAGGGTCTGACTGCCCGAGGACAACGGACCTGCTTCATGGCTGGACCCGCCCGAAGCATTTTGCTTCGCGCCCGGTTCATTCGAAGCGCTCTGACTCTGAATCTGGCTCAATTCCTCGCGAATCATCTGCCTAAGGTGGGTACTTGCCGACTGGTCCTGGGATGCGCCCATCATGTTGCCTCCATCGCATAAAATAGGATGTGGCTAGTATGGGCGCACGCTTGGCAGTTTATGTAACCGATGGCAGCGCTATCGACTCAGATCTTCGAGTGCTTGCTGCACATTAGCGACAGGATAAATTTTGAGATGATGATAGCCCATGGTACGCTTCATGGCCATTGCTTGCGGGTAGTTGCCTAGAGGACATAAGAAGATCTTGGCACCAGCGCGTTCCACGGTAATAACCTTTTGCCCGACACCGCCAATTTTGGTCACCGAACCGTTGGCGCTGAGTTCTCCGGTACCGGCAATCATCCGACCTTTAGCCACGTCTCGGCCTGTGATTTGGTCATAAATTTCCAGGGAAAACATCATCCCAGCACTCGGTCCGCCAATGCCCTGGCTCTTTATCAGCACCCGCCGGGGGATGACGTAATCGATCCTCCGAGCCAATGACACACCGACCGCCGGATCGGGATCGCCAGCCATTCGGGTCGTGCGAATCGGGATCTCCAATCTGCGCCCATCCCGGATTACCGTGAAGGTCACAATATCGCCAAATTGAAACCGATGCAGGATCGACCGTACATTGGTGTAATTGCTCACCCGATACGGACCAATCGCGACGATGGCGTCGCCCACCCGAAGTTTGCCTGCAGCCGGGCCATGGAACACACCCGCTACCAGAGCCCCGGGCATAGGGATAGCCCGGGCCGGCAGTCCGGCCAATCGCTCTCCCACGACCTCCGCCGTGTCTTGACTAAACTGCATCTGGCCGAGATTATATTGCTCGTACTGTTGCATGGTCATATTACCCATGGCACTTTGTTTGGATAGCAGTTCGAGCTCTGGATCAAAGTGGGCGTATAAATAGACGAGCGCGTTCGCCGACAAAATACTGACCGCCACCATCATCATTTTACCGCGGCCGGGCGGGTGGCCGTTTCGGACTTTCACCATCGACGCCAAATTCCCGGTGATGCCGGGCGCAATGACCACGTCTGCGGTCGGGATAATCCAAAGCACAGCCATCGCCATCAACACCAAAACTAGGCTCCACGCTCCTGTTTTCCACCAATTGGTCGAACTGGCAACCCCCATTTGATTAACCTCCCTGCGCGGTGGCAAATTTCACACACCCATGGACCCCTTAGATGATATCCCATCGTCGACCAGCCGATGAAGTTGAGCCATGGCCGCCTCAGCCGCTGCTTCGCCGGCCCGGATAAATCTCTGGATTCGATCCTGATCCCGGGTGAGATCGAGTCGCGGCTGAATCAGCACATCGGCCGATATGGTTTGATAGCGCCTGAGTTCTCGGGCCATAATGTCAAATGCTTGAAAGAGCACATCGAACATGGAAGTCATCCGCGAGGCTAAATCGATGCCCACATCCACGGCAACGACTCCATTGGCATCAAACTCTCGGGCTAGATCGGCTGGCACTCGATTTAAGACGCCACCATCCACCAAGAGTCGATTACCTCTATGCACGGGGCTAAACATTCCCGGGATGGATGCGCTGGCTCGAACCGCATCGGCAATCCGTCCGTGACTGATAATGACTTCTTCCCCACGTTCGATGTCGACTGCAACCACCTTCAAGGGAATTTTGAGGTCCTCGAGATTTTTCCCGTGGGTTAACTTCAGCACTAACGAATGCAACTTTTTGCCGGCCACCAACCCCATTTTCGATACCGAAACGTCCATGTAATGACTTCGGCGAATCGACCCGGCCAATTGCTCCAATTCCTCTCCGGTATATCCACTGCAATACAAAGCGCCGATCAAAGCTCCCATGCTCGATCCGGCGATTCCAACGATGGGAATGCGATGGCGATCTAATGCCTTTAACACCCCAATGTGGACGAATCCCCGAGCTCCACCAGATGAAAGCGCCAAGGCCACCCCTCGACGTACCCCAGTCGTCATTGGCGTTCCTCCCAAAGCCTCTGTTGGAAATGTATGGCCACCTCGTCCAAACCATGTTCACCTTAACCTCGTGAGTTCGATGAATGTTCCCCCGGCTCACGCATCGGCTTGGCATGGAGTGCTTCGCATCCCCGATCGATCGACGCTGGGCCCAAAATCACCGCCTGCCTACCGCATACAAAGGGGCCCACAGATGAGAAGATTCCGGGCCTCTGGCTTGGCCTACACTTCCTCTTGTGGGCGCGGATGTCCATGGAACTCCACCGGAATCTGAAGCAACACTCACTCTTGGTACAGCTCACCTCGCCCTGGGACAAGGCGGTGGTGATTTTATCCCCGTCTCTCATCTTAGCCCAACTGGTCATCGTAGGGTTCCCCGAATGCGAAGCTAATCCCCGGCTTCCCAAAGATTGCATCAGCTACCCCGTAAAGCCATGAACTAGGCCCCCCGTTTGGGTCGGGGCGCTGTTGGTGAGCCCTCTCAGGACTCTCCCTACCTGTTGTAGCCCCTGGTTCCATGATTCATCCATCTGGCTGGCATCCTTCAACTCCATCACCCATTCGTGACAATCGTCGGTTTCAGCGTGCCGGTTTAGGCGTGGAAGGAATTTTTTGACCCCGGTCTTTGAACGATGCACCGTCGGTTCGTGATTTCAGCCCTGATGTTCACTCGTGCTCGAAAGCCCTTCTGGCTCATCGCATGGGGGGATTAGTTTGCGCGTTCATCATGTAAGTCGGTTCGGTCTTTTTTGACGGAGGTCAACAACTCCGTCAGTTGAGTTTCCAAAGATGCTAAGACATCATCAGCGTACTGCCGCGATCCTTGATGAATTTCTTTGGCCAACGTTTGGGCCTGTTGAACAATTTCCGCCGCCTTTTGCCGTGATGCTTGCGCCACCGCCGAACTATCGGCTAGATGCTCACGCTCCGTCAATGCCGACGCTTTGATTTGATCAGCCTCCTCTTTGGCTTCATCCAAAATCCGACTCCGTTCGTTAAGGATATAGTGGGCATGGCGAATTTCCTCGGGCATGGCATGCTGCACTTGAGCTAACAGTGTGGACAATTCGTGCTCATCGACTAAAATCTTGCCGGTCCAGGGCAGGTGGCGAGCGTCTTTCACCAGCGCCTCCAATCGTTCGATTAATGTGGCGACTTCCGACACGTAAGATTCATTCACCATCGCGCTCCAACCTCTTTCCTACTCCAAATTTTTCTATCAAGCGACGCTGGCACGCCGGGGGCACCAAATCGGCGACGTCGGCACCGTAACTGGCTAGCTCCTTGACGATGGTCGAACTTAAATAGGAATAATGTTCGCTGGTCAGAATAAATAGGGTATCAATATCCGGCGCCATCCTTTTGTTCATTAACGCAAACTGAAATTCGTAATCGAAATCCAACACCGCCCGTAAACCGCGCACGATCACCCGAGCCCCGATCTGGCGGACGTAACGCACCAGCAGATCCTGACTCTGATCAACATGCAGGTTGGGAATGTGCTCGGTTGCCGCCTTCACCATGGCCGTGCGTTCGTCGGCTGAAAACAACGCGGTCTTGGAGGCATTGACAAAGACTGTCACCGTGACTTCGTCGAACATCCCACTAATGCGTTCGATAACATCCAAGTGACCGTTGTGCAAAGGATCAAATGATCCCGGATAGACCGCTTTGGGCAGAGTTTTCAATAGCGTTTGGCCCCCTCTGGATCTGTATTCTGCTCGAGGCGATAGTAGCTGAGACTGGTCGTCCCGTAGCGACGGTCACGCACCACGGAGGCTCCTGCAATCCTCGGGCCCGGTTCCGTAGAGACATGCTCCACCACAATCAAGCCGGTACCAGCCATGACGGTCCCAAGGCTCTCCGATACCTCGGGGCTCACTCCCTGTTTCCAAGGGGGATCGCACAAAATCAAGTCAAAGCACTCGCTTTGTGAGCGCAGCATGACCAGAGCTTTTTCGGCCGTTGTCACTAAAAGTTTCACCTGGGTGTCCATGCCTAAGACCCTCGCGTTGCGTCGGATCACTTCGGCGGCTCTTCGCGCCGGCTCGCAGACCAACGCAGATTTCGCCCCCCATGACAACGCTTCCAGACTTAAGGCGCCTGATCCGCCATAGAGGTCCAACACCCGCGCGCCTTGGATTTCACCCGCTAAACTGTTAAATAATGCTTCCCTGACCCGTTCACTGGTGGGCCGGGTCTCAGAGCCCATCGGCGCCACAATTCTACGACCGGACGCCGTACCCCCGACGATGCGCATGTCCGATCACCTGTTCCCGAGTATAGCATTCTCAGACACAATTCCCAATCTTTAGTGGGCATTCGACACCCGATCATGCAGCGCCTTTTTATTTTAGGCGTCAATGAGCGTCCCTATGTTCTTGTTCAGTCAACCGTATTGTCGTGTTTTGTACTTTCAGGTGTAGAGCTAGAGGGTATGCCCAGGGAACTCATCCTCACCCCTGGGATCCACGAACCCGTGGGTGAACTCGGACCCTTTTATCGTCCAACGACCACTAGGGTACCATCGATCAATTCTTTCCTTCTTTCCTTCTTTCCTTCTTTCCTTCTTTCCTTCTTTCCTTCTTTCCTTCTTTCCTCGCGCCGGGTCGGTTAAGAGGGCTTTCGGTCGGATGCCACCCGGATCGATCCGCCATCTCAGTCCTCGTACGATTTAAATTGGGAAATGAATATCGAGGACAAATCCTGGCAGTTTCGGTACAAGCGACCCCCTGCCTTGACGCGCGTCCACCCCTTTGACTCCGGTATTGCGCCGATACCCTTCCACCAGTTGGGTTTCAGGATGGATTAGAACCGCCACCCTTGCCCCCTTTTTGGGTACTGTCGCATTTTCTTGCGAAGGTCTGCGACCCCATGCGACGGTGAACGCACTTAGCACTCCACACCAGGACACAGCGGTGGGCATCCTGGCCGATCCTCAGCCAAAAGCTCACGCCACCGAGCGTCCTCCACCCACGAGGCGTCGGGTGACAAACCCGATCCGTCCGGCCGTAAAAGGCCTGTCGACGAATCAAAAACAATCCCTAGACGTCCCCCCTGGTTCCAGGCATATCGCTGACCGGATGCTTCCATGCGCATTCGTCCGCTTTCCCCTCGGGTCGGTGCCACTAAGAGTCTGCCTTCCCTACTCCGTTCCAATTGGTAGCCAAAGGGTTCTCTCCGAAAGGTCCGTCCACTCTCCGTCGCTGATCCGATGGCGAAGATCAAGCCTAATCACCACACGCTACCTCTTTTCATTCGACCGCCCCTGCCGTGATCAAACCCAACTCGGGTCGTATCCTCAACCTCTGGCGCAGGGTCTTATCTTGAGCCGCTCGCTGTCTGCCCGATCCCCGATGACTTCAGGATATGGGTTCGGGATCCCGTCGGTAAAGTCGGATCGGCCTCCATTGCCTTCCTGCACCGCGGTGATGCTCCCAGCGGACGCCTCATGCGCTAAGGGGGAGTCGCTTCATCTAAAGTGGTTTTTCGACGAATCCTGGATTGGCAGGAGCGGTCCATCCCGATCCGGATTCCATCAGACCGGGCCCAATCTTCAACCCAATCGTAGCCAGAAGCGTCCTCCCTGAAAAGACAAGCAGCGCGTTCTCTTGTGTAATAATGCTCCTTGATCCAAGCCGAGATCCAAGATTGCGTTTACGTTTGAGGCGAGTGGCTGTTGGGCTCGGCGCCGTTTAGCAGATGACTTACCGTGACCATCCGATACCCTTGGGCACTTAGATCTTTCACGATGAGGCTCAGCGCTTCAACAGTTTGACTGCGGTCGCCGCCTCCGTCATGAAACAGGACGATGTCCCCGGGCTGGATGTGATTGACCACTCGAGAGACAATCGCAGCGACTCCGGGGTTGGCCCAGTCTCTCGGGTCCTCCGTCCACGACCATAAAATCACGCGCAAGTTGAGGTTGCGCGCGACCTTAATGAGTGCGGCGTTATAGGCGCCATAAGGGGGCCGCATCAGCGTAGGAAGCTTTCCCGTAATCGCTTGGATCGCGTCTTGGCTGCGAATCAAGTCCAGCCTGTCTTGAGCGGGGGAGTGGACTTTCAGATTGATATGCGCGTAGGTGTGATTACCAATTTCCATTCCCATTCGCGACACTTCCCGGACTAGAGCCGGATGGGCGGTGGCGGCCTGGCCTAACATAAAAAACGTCGCCTTGGCATGAGCTTGGTTCAATATGCTCAAAATTTTCGGTGTGAACGCCTCAGATGGGCCGTCATCGAAGGTCAGCGCCACGACTTTTTGATGGGTTTTCACATACCACACCAGATTGGGGTTGGTTCCTCCCCGTGCCCCGGCCTCCACCTCCCGCCACCACGCGGGAGCAGCGACCATCAAGATGATCAGCACCAGCCAAAGGCGCCAATGACGGCGCAGTGGCTTCAACGAAAACGTCCAAATCATCGGCTAGTCCCCCAGAGTATACACAAGACTCCGGTGCCAATCCAAAAGATTTTGCCCACAGGCATTTTGCCCAGGGCCAATCCGGCCACTCCCAAGAGCATGGTGCTGGTCAAGATCAAAGGACCGACCAGTCCCAAAAACCCGTTAATTCGCACCGCAGTGTCAAGACGCTGAAATCTCCACATCAAAAATGCTCCGGTGAATTCCAACGTTGCCGACAACAACCGAATGATAACCATGCCTTTGAGATAGAGATTGTCGTCCACGATTCTTTCCCTCCCTGACCTGGCTCGTTCCATACCATCTGCTGCTATCTGGATCTCTTTCTTTCCGAGAACTCCTACATGGTGCTCTATCTTTTTACTTCGTTCTCCGTTGATATTTGGCTTCTGTGGCACGTGCATGCTGAACGGAAGGCCGCTAGCGCCACCAATGCCACCCCCATTTAAAGAATTCGAGCAAGACATAGGTCACTCCAGCAGCCATCAGCGGCCCCACCGGAATTCCTCCCCAAATCACAATGCCAATAATCGAGCCGACGATTAAGCTCACCATCAGTTCATTATGGTTCGTCAGCATGCTGAGCCCGCGACCGTTGAGATTGGTGGCTACCGCTCCGCCAACGATGGCCAAGATCCCTGGCACGCTCCATAAGGTGTGAACGATCGATCGTATTTGCACCTGGCCCATAGCAAAGGGAACCAGCATGGCCAACGTCAAAAACAGTAAACCCAGTTCCACTCCTCTCTTTTCGAGCAGCGGAAACAAAAAGGTCATTCGGGTGAACCGAATCGCCAACAAGATGGCTGCCGACGAGGCCACCAAGTTAGAACGCGCCCACAGGCCGAGCACTAACAGCACCAGCAACCCCACATTTTCCGTACTAAACATGGCTGTCCTCCTGTCCACTCTGTCATCATGGCTATGAGCCCTTCGAAAAAAAAAGACCGACCCTTAGGGGCCGGCCAAAACACACACTCACTTGCCTTATGAAATTCGAAACCATCCATCGTGCCCGCGTACCGCAACACTAGACACTATGTCTACTTGAGCGCAATACTTCACGTCTTCGGCCATGCCTTCGGCCACGAGCGCGGCCCCATGCATCGAGGCCAGCATGGTTTCCTCTAATCGCGGGCGGGCAGCCTGCCAGGCCAAATAAGCTGCCCGCGCGTCATCGGTCCAATTATAGCGGGTCAATCCGCTTAAGATGGCACCTGCGGCCAACCAATCTTCCAAAGCCAAGCGACCTTCACTGCCGGCCATCACGATGACGCCGTCCAATCCGGTTTGGCTCAGCCAGGCTCGAACCGCCGACGCGTTAATCAGAGCCCCGGCCGCCATCTCTGCACTGTCCTGGCACCGCGCCACGGCCTGAGTCCCGTTGGTCGTGGTCAACACCACCCTACGGCCGTCCACCCGTGATCGGGGGTATTCCAAGGGCGAATTGCCTCCGTCAAAATCCGGCGGTGGCACATTCTGGCGCTCGCCTACTAAGAGCACCCCGTCGCTGCCCAGTTTGATCGCTCTGGCTTCATCCACCCCAGCGACAGGCATCACCGCCCTGGCTCCATTGGCCAACATCGTGTTCATGGTCGTGGTGGCACGCAAGGTGTCGACCACGACCACCGCCTTTTGGCTCACATCTCTCGCGCCCACCAGCTGCCACGTCGCGTAAACTTCAACCGACCGATCCGACCTGATCTCCACCCCTCAATTTTTCTTGAACCCCTTTAATGGTCACGGGTCCAACCCCAGCCATCTCCAGATAGTACTGCCGCAGCGTATCGCCGCGCACGCCCACCCTAAGCGCTTCCAGAGCCAAAACATCTTGCGGTTGCACGTTGCCTAAGTTGACATTCGATCCAAACCGCATGATCAGTTCCAACTGCTGCGACTTCTTCGGAGCTTCCCAGAGCAAGCGGTCCCTTTGTTCTCCTAGGTGGCTGTCAATAGCTTCCAACTCGTCTTCTAAAATGTTGCCTGACTCATCATAAATTACCACGCCTTGGCCGCTTTCACGACCCTCGACGATGACCAAGTCCGACCCTGCTTCAAGGTCCAAAATCACCTGGCGCCAAAGTTCGGCTTCCGGGTTAAGATCGCGAGGGTCCTTTTTGCCCACTTCACTGACCACTAATTCGAAGCCATAGGCCCGAGCTAGTTTAATTGTGTGGATTCGGGTTTCTTCATCAATATTGATGGTGCCGTCGGATACTTCAACCCCGGTAAAGCCCAGGCTCCGAGCGCGATCCAAAAACTCGACGAGTCGACCTTGCAACAGTGCCAGTTCAAGAAAGGTCCCCCCGGGGAAAATATGGACCCCGTAGGATTTGACCAACTCGATCTTTTGAGTTAAGAGCCGGCGGTCATAAAATGCCGACGTCCCAAACGTGAGTTTCAAATGGTCTACATAATCTGACGCTAGTTCCAACAAATCATGAGTCTCGGTCATTCCTAGTCCTTTGTCAATCACCATCGTAATCCCGGATTGTCTCGGCTTGGGCAGCCGATCCATGTTTGGAAAATCCAAAATGTCGTACCATGCTTTGTTCTGGTGAGCGGGCATCAGCAAAACCTCCGATGGGAATTTTTACGGTCCTCTCCATACTATTCAGACCAAAACATGGAGGTGACGGAGCAATTTAGACCACATGGGAAAGCCGACACGGGGAAGCGTATCTGGGTGAGGACGACAAGATAGCGGAGGCTCGGTCATGGATCAACGATCACAGACGATTTCTTCTGAAGACAGGCACCAAGAACCCTCCGGGGGGCATCAGCAAAAGCTGCTGGTTTTGGCATTAGTCCCCTTTATCATGGTCTTGGGCAATTCCATGCTAGTTCCGGTTTTGCCCAAGATGATGACGGTCATGCATCTTAGTCTATTTCAAGCGGGCCTAATCATTACGGTGTTTTCGATTCCAGCGGGTATCGTCATCCCTCTTGCCGGTGCCCTTTCCGATCACGTCGGACGCCGAGTGGTCATTGTCCCCGCGCTCATCGTCTATGGTGCCGGGGGGCTCGCAGCGGGAGTATCCTCGTGGGTGTTCCCCCACCCTTTTGGCTGGATTATGGCTTCTCGCCTGTTGCAAGGGATAGGTGCCGGTGGCACCTATCAACTGGCTATGACCGTGGTAGGCGATATGTTCCAAGGCAAAAGCCGAGCCGGCGCATTGGGTAAATTAGAAGCAGCCAACGGCTTGGGCAAGGTCGTGTCGCCCATCGCGGGCTCGCTTTTAGCCCTGATCATTTGGTTCGCTCCCTTCTTCGCCTACGGGCTGCTGTCATTTCCCATCGCCGCCATCGTCTGGTGGACGATAAAGGAACCTGCCGGCAAAAAGTCTGACCAGGCGTTTGCCAGCTACTGGCAGGGGTTGAAGCGAACTTTGACTCAAAAAGCGGGTTCCATTGCCATCACGTTCCTGGCCGGGGCCCTAGTGTTGTTTATTTTGTTTGGGGTGTTAAGCTATCTCGCTGACATTCTAGAGAAGACTTTTAAGTACCACGAACTGATGCGGGGACTGTTCATTGCCATCCCCGTCCTAGCCTCGGCCATCTCCTCGTATGTTTCGGGCACGGTGCTGCAAAAACGGCTGGCCCAGTGGTCGAAGCCTGTGCTCAGCGGAGGTCTGGCTCTCATCGCACTGGCCATGATAGCGGTTCCTTTTTTTGCGGTAACGAGTGTTGCCATCGCGCTTGGCATTTTAGTGTTTCAAGGGATCGGCACCGGATCGGTGCTGCCCGCGATTAACACCATGGTCACGAGTGCCACCAGTTCCAAAGAACGCGGCGTGGTCACGAGTTTATACGGAAGTGTGCGCTTTTTTGGGGTAGCTCTTGGTCCTCCATTATTTAGCATGGCGATGACCCATCGCTATGTCGTCTTCTGGTCTGCAGCCAGTCTAGCCATCGTCGCCAGCCTTCTCGCCTGGTTTTTCCTGAACCAACAACAAATGCTGCCGGGTCCCCAGGGTGGCGGTCAGGTTCGACCGGCAAAGCTCGGCGCTCAAAGCGGGTCCTCTCCTGGCCCTCGACAGCATCTCTCTTGATGCCCGAAGGAGGCTCGGGCGAAGGTCAGTGACAACCCGAGTGAAATTTGGTCAGTAGCCTTAGATCCCAGCAGTTCCTCCATCGCCCGGGGTAACATCGCACGACGCTTAGGCTTCGATCCGCGGTGTTGCCCGTGACTTTGTCATCAGACAAATTCGCCAGAGGAGAGCGCCTACGTTCATGCAAGATCCTGGTCGGCCTAGACTGCTCCTCTACCTCTTCGCCATTTAGGGCATGGGTCACCCTGGGGCTGAAAAGTCACCCTTGGCATCCCAACCGATGTGCAATGTTGGTTCGGCGGGTTTTCTTCGACAGGGATTCCAGAGCTTTCCGGGTTAAGGTGGTAGCGCATGGCCATACTAGGAACATCACATGACGAGGGGGGGGAATTGACATGGCACGTGGAAGCAATACGGGCAACCGAGTAATGGTTCAGGGAGCACAAAAAGCGATGGACCAGTTCAAGTACGAGATCGCCCATGAACTCGGGCTGCAAGGCGTCGACGACGGGTACTGGGGTGAAATCCCGGCTCGCCAGTGTGGC
The DNA here is from genome assembly GCA_027365485.1 of Clostridiales bacterium. Taxonomy (GTDB): domain Bacteria; phylum Bacillota; class Sulfobacillia; order Sulfobacillales; family Sulfobacillaceae; genus JAMCVM01. Next base: position 16,958 of record DAHXNH010000211.1, on the reverse strand, counting down.
GCGGTAGGCGGTCACATGGTCCGTCGGATGATTGAAATGGCTGAGCAAAACATGGCCGGCCGTTCGGGCCGCTAACTCATCGGCTCTCTTAAGCACCTTTTGATAAAAATGGACGGACTTCCGTCCATTTTTATTTTGCGAAAACCCTTTCTCCTTGGCATACTAGGCTAGGGAGGCGCGCACCATGATTGATATCCCGCCAGAATTAGCCACCGCCATAGATCGCGAACTTTCCGGCGTGCCGATCGGCCCGCTTCGTGCGGTCGTTCAACACTTGTCCATTCGCTATCGGACCCGCGATTTTGGCCCAGTGGCGGCGGAAGACGTCCAAGCTTACGCTGCCTTTCGCCTACCTGCGACATTTGGGGCGGTCAGTGCCGCCTTTAATCAAATCCAACCCCGCCTCGGGGACTCTTTTTCTCCCCGGAGCTTGCTCGATCTTGGCTCCGGCCCGGGCACTGTCATGTGGAGTGCCTTCAGCCAATGGCCGTCGATTGAACAGATAACGCTGGTCGAGCGAGATCCGAACATGACCGCGTTCGGTCGCCGGCTACAACAACATTCGAGCCATGAGGCGATCCAACACGCCCGGTGGCTTGCTCAAGATGTACGAGCGCCCTTGCCTGACCACCCCATTGATTTGGCCGTCGCTTCGTATGTGCTGGGCGAATTGGACGTCACGTCTCGCTGGGCCGTGACCCAGTCCTTGTGGGCGCTTCATCCTGAACTATTAGTCATTGTGGAACCGGGGACGTCCATTGGATTTCTCACCATTAGAACCCTTCGGCAGCAACTCATCGCACAAGGCGCGCATGTGATTGCCCCCTGTCCCCATGACCAATCCTGTCCATTAGTCGGGGACGACTGGTGCCATTTCGGTCAAAGAATACCGCGCTCGCGGTTGCACCGGCAGGCAAAGTCTGCCGTCCTGGGTTATGAAGACGAAAAGTTTTCCTTCGTCGCGGTATCTGACCGCGCCAGACCGATGCCCAGTCACCTAGGCCGGATCGTTCGCCGCCCCCAAACCGCCAAGGGCCATGTCCGCTTATCACTATGCACTCCGGAGGGAGTGATTGACGAGGTGGTGGCAAGCCGAGGCAGCACGCACTATAAACGCGCTCGGCACGCCTCTTGGGGTGACGAATTTCCTCTAGATTAGGCCCATTCGCTGGGCTCAAGACGGGGCTGAAGGGCTTGATTGAGAGCTTCACCCAAAACGTCAGCCATATCATCGATTAATAGGTCAATCTCTTTGGGTGTCACCATCAAATCGCCTAACTTGCTGCCTAAGACCTCATCGATCAGTCCTCTCTGTTCGGGTTCGGCCATTTGTTGCAAGATCTCGTAAAATTTCACCTCATCAGCTAGCTGATTGGCCAGCAAATGCACCGCTTCCTCAGCAATGCTGATCGACTGCACCACGGTGCAAACCCCGATCGCTGCCACCGGCACCCCTAGCGAGGCTTGATTGAGACCCTGGCGACGATTGCCCACCCCGGATCCCGGATGAATGCCGGTGTCGGCAATTTGCACGCTGCCAACCAAACGGTCCAAATTGCGGGCGGCCAGCGCATCGACGGCCAAGATGAGATCGGGCCGCACCTCATTGACCACGCCGCGAATAATGTCCACCGTCTCGATGCCAGTGGTCCCTAACACGCCGGGAGCGACGGCAGCCACCGGTCGCATCCGGGTTCGAATGGCATCCGGCACGACCGTCCCTAAATGCCGGGTAACCAAAATCCGGTCTACCGTGCGCGGCCCCAATGCATCTGGGGTCGCGTTCCAGTTTCCCAACCCCACCACCAGCACCGTGGCCTGCAACGACTCTGGCAGCATGGGCACCAACGCCTCTTTAATAGCGGAAATCAACCGTTTTTTGAGATCGGGATCGCGTTCTTTAAAGCGGGGCACATCCAAAGTCGTGTAATGCCCCCGTGGCTTGCCCATCAGGCGTTCAGCCTCTTCTTCCAGAATTTCCACATAGGTGATCCGAATTGCTTCAAGTTTCCGTTCGGTCACCTTCACCCCAGGAATCTCCTGATGCGAGGTTCCCCGGACGATATCTCTGGCCTCCAGCGCCATATCGGTCTCAACGCGAATAGACTGAAAGTCCCGCCGCTCCTCTTCCAATTGCAATCCTGCCTCCATCCGTATCTTGCCAAGAGTGGCATTAGTTTGCTCCACGGCTCGTCATGCTATACCGAACTCGTCGCGGTTGACAGACCGTTTGGAACCAAGACATTGATGAGGCTTGGCAACTTTTTCTTCTTGCCATCATAGTTCTATGGAGTGGGGAGGATGGTTGCCAATGGCCAAGAACAGACGCTCGCTGTGGTGGGGGACACTCACCCTGACCGGAGCCGCTATTACCTCGAGAGGACTCGGCATGGTCTATCGAGTACTGTTGGCCCGATTCCTAGGTGCCGAGGGGTTAGGCCTCTACCAAATGATTTTTCCATTATTTATCGCCTTGGTTACCCTCTCGGTCGCGGGCACTCCGGTCGCCATCTCCCAAATGGTAGCCGACGATCAGGTGGATCCCCTGCCGCTTTTGCAACGTGCCCGCATGATTGTACTCAGCATCACCATCCCAGTGATGATTATCATCTTATTAGCCGCCCGGCCGATCGTCATGCAACTCTATCACGATCCGCGGTTTGTTCCCTTGCTGTTGATCTTAACCCCAGCCCTCTTAGCCATTGCCTTTTCATCGGTGCTTCGGGGGTTTTTCTTGGGTCAGCAAATGATGACCGTGCCCTCATTGGCCCAAGTCGTAGAACAGATTGTTCGAGTCATTTTCTTGGTGGTGCTATTACACTTCGCCGCTGACCACCTCATTCAAAATCGGATTGCCGTCGCCACAGCGCTGATCCCGATCGGCGAGGGCATCAGCTTGCTCATCCTAGCCGTTGGCTTTTATCAATGGCAACGGCCGGCCAGCGCCCTTCCCGAAATCCCAAGCCGTCCCGCTTCTGCTCCTGCGCCCACCGCCGTTTCCCATCGCGCCATCTTGCGCATGTCGCTTCCGATTATGTTTAGTCGGCTGTTGGGTTCGCTGATTGGCGTGATTGAAGCGGCGTTAATTCCCCGGCAACTCCGTCGTCACGGCTTTAGCGAGATCCAAGCGGTGGCATACTTTGGCAAGCTGACAGGCATGGCCCTGCCCCTCATCTTGTTCCCCACCGCGCTCACCGTCGCCTTGTCCACCAATTTAATCCCGGCGGTGGCCAAAGCGCATGCTCGTCACGATCGCCAAGCCATCGCCGGTCTCATTCAGGAGAGCCTGTCCGCGACGGCGTATCTCACCGTCCCGGTGACTGCCATTCTTCTGATTCTAGGAACCGCCTTGGATGACTGGGTCTTTCACGGAAATCTTCAACCTACGGTCTTCATTCCCCTCACGCTGGGAGCCTTCTTTCTTTATTTCGATATCGCGCTCGCCGGAATTCTGCGGGGACTCGGGCGCACCGACATTCCGCTGCAAAATGATCTCGTTTCCACCGGGGCTGAAGTGGCTATGATCTTGGCTTTTGCTTCTCCCGAGGGCCTAGCCGCCGCCATCGCGGTAGGCTTCATTAGTTCGTGGTGGCTGAATCTTAGGGCCACCGCTCGCCTGACCGGGATCCGCCTTCCTTGGTTAAAAATCTTAATGAAACCCAGTCTGGCAACCGTTCCTATGGTATTGGCGGTTCCGCTATGGGATCGATGGGCGAGTCTTCACCATCTGGCTCGCTCGGCGGAACTCACGGCAGGTTTAGCCATCGCTGCGGTCATCTATCTTATGGCACTTCGTCTTACCGGGGCGCAGTGGTCGCGGCTGCTTTAGGGCCTGAGCCAGATAGACAGCGAGTTGGGCTCGACTGGTCATCGCGCGCAAGTAGATTCCCGCGATCCTCCCTTGGTCATTAATGAAGAATGAGGTGGGATAGGCTTGCACATGGTAGCGCTCGGCCACCGAGCGCTTGGGGTCGATCAGTAGATGAAACGAAGACGGAAGGCGAGATCCGAGACTGTCTTGCCAGGCTTCGGCCTCAGAAGGGCGCTGTGCCTCGTCAACCTCGACCACCACCAGATCTCTCAGATGGGCCAGAGCCGCTTGCCGCATGAACGGCAATTGCCGTTCACACCACGGACAGCCGCCCGAACCAAAGCTCACCCAGGTCTCCTCACCCGGAATCGAGTGCAACGCCCAGCGGTCGCCAAGACCGTCAACCAGTTGGAAACTCGGAGCTTTTTGGCCAATCGGAAAAGGTTTCCAAGGGGGCAGGTTGGGGCTGGGAGCAGCCAGAACGCAAGTGCCGCCGCTCAGCACCACAGCCAGCGCGAGCACCGCAAGCAACCGCTGCCAAGCTAGGGCCACCGTCCGCACCTCCCGCGACCCTAGCTTGGCATTTTCAAGAAAAAATATACTGCGACGGCCAAGAGTTCTTCGTCGACTGTGTCGAAGGCTCCGCGGGCGGCTTCCGCTTTGACCGCTCGCCACCATCCAGACGACCTGCCGGGTGCGATCTTGAGAGGTATCCTGAAAGTGTGCTCCTGGCCGCCTTCACCATTGCCTGCGCTCAAAAGGGCTCGGGCCAAAGCTTTTCAGCAGGCGGCGTTTAAGCCTCGATGAACACCGCATTTTTTTATCGGAGGGCGGGCAGGAACTAATGACGACCAGGCCAACCGGTCTCGCAAACCCAATCTCTGAACTGAACACCGGAGCCAATCGACTCAATGGCCGCATCTAGAAAAATCTCTCAAGGCTGCCACGCTTTACCTCCCTCTTCCCGTCCTACACGATCACCAGCTTATCGCCCTCGGCATCGACGCGGGCCGTATGGCCTGCTGGGAGCTCACCGCCGAGCATCATCAAGGCCAGGCGATCTTGCAAAGCCCGCTGAATCAGCCGTTTCAACGGCCGCGCTCCCAATTGCGGATCATATCCGCGCTCAATCAAATAGTGCCGCGCCGCATCGCTGACTTCAAGCCCGAGGTGATGCGATAGGAGTCGTTCTTCTAGGTCGCGCAATTGCAAATCCAGAATCTTGGCCAAGTCTTGTTCGCTCAGGCGCACGAAGATAACGCTCTCGTCGATCCGATTGAGAAACTCCGGTCGAAACGCTTCTTTCAGCGACGACTCGACGGTCGCTCGACGTCGATCCGGGTCATTTTCTTCCAAAATGACGTCGCTTCCCAAATTCGACGTCATGATGATCACGGTATTGCGAAAGTCCACGGTCCGACCCTGACCATCGGTGAGACGACCGTCATCGAGCACCTGCAGCAAAAGATTGAACACGTCAGGATGCGCCTTTTCGACTTCGTCAAGCAAGATCACCGAATAGGGGCGCCGCCTCACCGCTTCGGTCAGTTGACCTCCTTCCTCATAGCCCACGTATCCGGGCGGTGCCCCAACCAACCGCGACGTGGCATGACGCTCCATATACTCGGACATGTCAATGCGAACCAGCGCATTGTCATCATCAAAGAGAAATGCCGCCAGGGCCTTCGCCAATTCGGTTTTGCCCACCCCGGTCGGCCCCAAAAACAAAAACGATCCCATGGGCCGCCTCGGATCCGAAAGGCCCGCACGAGCTCGACGCACCGCGTTGGACACGGCCTCAATAGCCTCGGTTTGACCGACCACGCGCTCACCCAGCCGATCTTCCATGTGGGTCAGTTTCTGTCGTTCGCCTTCGAGCAGTCGGGTCACCGGAATTCCGGTCCACTTGGCCACCACCTGAGCAATATCCTGTTCATTGACTTCCTCACGCAATAGTCGACCCGATTGATCGAGTTCGGCCACTGCCTCAGACGCCCGTTCCAAATCATTTTGCAGTGTCAGCAAGGTGCCGTAGCGAAGTTCAGCGGCTTTGGCCAAGTCGCCTTCCCGTTCCGCCTGCGCCTCTTGCAGATGGGCGTCTTCGATCGCCGCCTTCAATTGGCTGATCTTTTGCACTAACGCTTTTTCTTGCGCCCAACGAGCCATTAAGCCGTCGCGCCGCTCTCCTAGTTCGGCCAATTCTTGGCCGATGCGTTCTAAGCGCTCCTTGGAGTCGAGGTCATCCTCTTTGGACAGGGCTTCGCGTTCAATCTCCATCTGCAGCCGATGTCGTTCCAGTTCATCCAAGTCTTCGGGCATCGAGTCCATCTCCACTCGGAGATGCGAGGCCGCCTCATCCACGAGATCGATCGCCTTGTCGGGCAAAAACCGGTCTTGAATATAGCGATGACTTAAGGTCGCCGCCGCCACTAAGGCACTGTCGCGAATGCGCACGCCGTGATGGACTTCATAGCGCTCCTTCAGCCCGCGCAAGATGGCCACCGTATCCTCCACCGATGGCTCGCCGACGAAAACCGGCTGAAATCTCCGTTCCAAGGCGGCGTCCTTTTCGATGTACTTTCGATATTCGTTAAGTGTAGTTGCTCCCACCGCGCGCAGCTCGCCTCGGGCCAATGCTGGCTTTAAGAGATTGGCGGCATCCACCGAGCCTTCGCTGTTTCCCGCACCCACTAGCGTATGCAACTCGTCAATAAACAAAATGACCGCGCCGTCGGCCGCGCTAATCTCTTTCAAAACCGCCTTCAGACGATCTTCAAATTCGCCGCGAAACTTGCTCCCGGCGATGAGGGCGCCTAAATCTAACGACAGCACCCGCTTGTCTTTCAATCCCTCAGGTACGTCATTCGCGACAATGCGCTGGGCCAGGCCTTCGACGATCGCCGTCTTGCCGACGCCGGGTTCACCAATCAAGACGGGATTATTCTTGGTTCGCCGAGAAAGCACTTGCACCACGCGCCGAATTTCTTCGTCACGGCCAATCACCGGATCGAGCTTGCCGCGACGAGCCAGCGAGGTGAGATCTTGCGCGTAGCGGGTCAACGCCTGATACTTGTCCTCGGGATTGGCATCGGTGACTCGAGCACTGCCGCGGACATTTTTGAGAGCACTGAGCAAGCTCTCTCTGGTGATCTGAAACTCTTTCAGGACCGGAGCGGCGGCGGAATGGACATCCGTCACCATGGCCAGCAGCAAATGCTCGGTGGAAACGTACTCGTCCTTGAGTGCCTGGCTCTCAGCTTCCGCTTGGTTCAACACGTTGGCGAGTTCCGGACTCATGTACGCGCCCGTCGCCACCCCGGACACCGCCGGGATCCGATCCAGGGCGCGCTCCACGGCCCCGGTCAACGCGTCAATGCTCACGCCCAGCCGTTCTAAGACCGGGCGGGTGACCCCTTCCGGCTGCGCCAATAAGCTTAGCAGCAAGTGGAGCGACCCAATGGCCTGATGATTTTGCCGACGCGCCCGATCTTGGGCATCGGAAATCGCCTCTTGGGATTTCACTGTAAACTTATCGAGGTGCATAAAGCTCTCCTCCTTTGTCGCTGTGCGCCTTCAATAATTCATCATACAAGCGATCATCGGCTTCGCTAAACGGTTCCGGAAACATCAATTCGACCTCGAGCAGCAAATCGCCTCGAGTGCGTTTGCCCCTTTGCGGCAAACCTAAGCCGCGCAACCGAAGCACTTTACCGGCATTGGTGTGCGGGGGCACGGTGATCGCCATCCGTTCGCCGACCAAAGGCTTAATCGCCACTTCTCCCCCCCTGGCCGCCACCGGCACCGTCACCCGCAGTCGGGCCCTCAAGTCCTTGCCTTGACGAACAAATCTTGGATCATCGCGCACCTTGACGCGAATCCTGGCATGATCGCCCACGCGCAAAACGGTGCCATCTTCGATCCCAGCGGGAATCGTCACCTCAAATTTCTTGGGGACATTGACCCTGCCCAACCCTCCACAGCGAGAACAGTCGAGGCCCGAACCATGACATTGCGGACAAGTCTCTAATTCCTCCACCGTCACCGCGACCAGGCTGCCTTCGGCGACTTGTTCTAAGCTAATGGACACTTCGTTTTCGGGAACCGACGACGATCGGCTGGAACCGGCCGCACTGCTACCCGTCGCAAAGTTCCCGGTGCCGCTAAAAAGATCATCAAAAAGGTTGGCCCAATCTTCAGTCCCAGCGCTAGCGCTGGGTTCGCGCTCGACGCGATGAAAACCCGGCCCCCAACTTTTAGACGCCCGGTCCGCATACCCATGGCGGAGGCGATCATATTCGGCACGTTTGGTCGGGTCGGACAGGACTTGATAGGCTTCGTTGATCGCCTTAAACCGTTCCTCTTGCCCTTTCCCGCCAACGTCAGGATGATATTTTCTAGCCATCCGCCGATAGGCCGATTTAATCGCTTTAGCGTCCGCTTTTTCGTCTATCTCTAAGGTCTTATAGTAGTCCTTCGGTCCTGGCATGACACCTTCTCCTTAAAGAGCCAGGCGATTCATTCCGCCTGGCCCTGGTCACTCACTCTGTGGGTCGAAAGTCAGCGTCAATGACGTCATCATCGGGTCCAGGCGGTGGCGGCGGATTGCTACCATCGTCTCCGCCCGGCGGTGTCCCCACATTCTTGTACAGCTCTTCGGCCAGTTTATGACTCGCCTGCTCCAATGCCTCAAGGGCGGTATCGAGGGCTGCTTTGTCGTCTTTGGTCGATGCCTGCCGAACCTGCTCAATCGCCTGCTCAGTGGCTTTCTTATCGTCTTCCGACACCTTGTCGCCCAAATCTTTCAAAGACTTTTCCGCGGAGTAAATCAAAGCTTCTGCCCGATTCTTGGTTTCGGCCAACTCACGAGCGCGTTCGTCATCCTGAGCCTTTTCCTGCGCCTCTCGAACCATACGCTCCACATCGTCCTTGCTCAGTTGGGTGGTGCCACTGACCGTGACCCGCTGTTCTTTACCGGTTCCCAGATCCTTCGCGGACACGTTGACGATCCCATTGGCATCAATGTCAAAGGTCACTTCAATTTGGGGTACGCCTCGAGGTGCTGCTGGAATCCCTTCTAAGTGAAATCGGGCCAACGTCCGATTGTCTTGGGCCATGGGCCGTTCCCCTTGGAGCACATGAATCTCCACACTAGTTTGGCTGTCACCGGCGGTGGTATAAACTTGACTCTTTCGGGTTGGAATCGTGGTGTTGCGTTCGATCAGTTTAGAAAAGACCCCGCCTAAGGTCTCGATACCCAAAGACAGCGGCGTCACATCGAGCAAGATGACATCTTTCACGTCGCCGGCCAGTACGCCGCCTTGAATCGCGGCACCTACCGCCACCACTTCGTCGGGGTTAACGCCGCGATGCGGTTCCTTGCCGGTCAAACGCTTCACCAGTTCCTGAATCACCGGCATCCGAGTGGATCCGCCGACCAAGATCACTTCATCAATTTCCCGCTCGCTTAACTTGGCATCCGCCAAGGCTTGTTTGAACGGAATCACCGTGCGTTCGGTCAAGTCCGCCGTCAACTCTTCGAACTTGGCCCGGGTCACTTTGGTCTCAAGATGCTTGGGCCCAGTCTGATCCGCGGTGACGAAGGGGAGGCTGATTTGCGTTTCCGTAACCGAAGACAACTCAATCTTGGCCTTCTCCGAGGCCTCTATCAGCCTTTGCAGCGCTTGGCGATCCTTGCGCAAATCGATGCCCTGATCCCTTTGAAATTCCGCGGCGATGTAATCTACCAGCTTCATGTCATAATCGTCCCCGCCAAGATGGGTGTCTCCCGACGTGGATTTAACCTCGAATACCCCTTCGCCGACCTCCAACACGGAAACATCAAAAGTGCCCCCGCCTAAGTCCCAGACCAAGATGGTCTCGTTTTGCTTCTTGTCTAACCCATAGGCCAAGGCCGCGGCGGTGGGTTCGTTGATGATCCGCAAGACTTCTAGGCCCGCAATCTTTCCCGCATCTTTGGTGGCCTGCCTTTGCGCATCATTAAAATAGGCGGGCACGGTAATTACCGCTTGGGTCACCGACTCCCCCAAATATTTCTCGGCATCAACCTTCATCTTAGCCAGGATCATGGACGAAATTTCTTCAGGCGTCATCTGTTTACCAGAATTGGGCAGATCCACCAAGACCTGCTGACTGCTGCCGCCCATCACTTTGTAAGGCACCCGTTCGCGTTCCGGCTGCACCTCATCAAATCGTCGGCCCACGAACCGCTTAATCGAAAACACCGTATTTTCTGGGTTAAGCACGGCTTGACGCCGAGCCAGTTGGCCCACCAGACGTTCTCCGGCCTTGCTGAATCCCACCACCGAAGGCGTTAAACGACTGCCTTCGGCGTTCAAGATAACCGTCGGCTGCCCGCCCTCCATCACCGCAATCACGGAGTTGGTGGTCCCTAAATCAATTCCTACTACTTTGGCCATAACGGATTTCCCCCACCTTATTTCCTGTCTTTCATCTCATCACGAGACGATTCGAGCACTTCTCTAGTATCGTCGACCGTGCCCAAAATGGTGCGTATACCCGCCAAATTAACACCCTTTCGGGTCAACTGATGAATCTCTGCCAATCGGCGAAAATCTGAGTCCGAGTAGAGACGGTTGTTGGTATCGGTGCGGTACGGTCGAATCAGCGATTCCCTTTCCCACATGCGTAGGGTTTGTGTGGAACAGCCCAACAGACGAGCCACCACCCCTATCGTATAGACCGGTTCATCCGGTCCGGGTACCCGCATGATCACATCACCACCTCTGGCCAATCTCCAGGTCTATGGTAGTATGTCCCCGACCCGCTTTCAACAATCCTATTCCAATCATAATATATTTCTTGCTCGATGGGAGCAGAACACGTCCCCTCGAGCCCGACATTTTAACCCTTTCCCCAGCCCCAAGAGGCTGTCATGTCGCTCCGATCGGCCGCTTGGTCGCCCCGCGCCTTTGCGCAAAATCTAGCCTGCCTATTTTTCTAGAATCGTCGCGGGCCCCATCCGACCGTGCTTTTTGGCCAAGAGCCGTCCCTAAATCCATCATCAATCCTGAGTTTGCAAGCAATCCGTGCCGGTCCCTCTCATTCCTCTGCCGATCCATTTGGGCCTTTAGGTCTATTGACGTCCTCGTTCACCCCGACCACTTAGACGCTTTGGGGCATCGGCTGGCTTCTGACAGATTCCCCAATCGGCCCAGTCGCCACCGGCTCATGTCTTCATCGGAGTCAGAAGTGGCGCCCAGACGGATCTGGGTTGTTTGCCGATGATGGCACGATCCGATAAGATAAGTAGGAGAATGGTCGTATTCATGGTCCCTAGAACATACCCGTTCGCGACTCCCTTCTTTAAAGTAAATGGTACCTGCGAAGAGGGTCAAGCCCTGGTTGATGAGTGACTGTCCGGCCGTTTGGTCGGCCAAGCTCCACACCAAGGCGCTACGACGTTTGACATTCACTCCGCATTAGTGGGTGAGACCAAGGGACACTGAATCCGTACTATGAAAGCATCTTCTTGGTTTTAGGGGCTGCCCGAAACTTTGGCTTAGTGCAATTTAGATGGGCGCCTGGACAACAAGCATTTCGGGGAGGGTACCCACGTGGCACAAACGGAAGCACATGATCACTGGAAAGAAACGGTTGACATTTTATGGGAAGCGCTAGACCGGGCGGTCGCATCGGATGAGGACTTAAAGCTGTCCGATTACGTCCCACACTGGCTCGACCTGGGCAATCAGTGGCGCGCACATCCCGATAAGTTTCACCCCGGCTCCCTCTCGGACCTAGGCATCGAAACCGCCGAACGCTCGCAGGTGATGGCGCGATATTTTACCGAACGCCTACGTTTACAAAATCTGGCGGAAGATCTGGCCCGAGTGCAAACCGTAGCCAATCGCCGCGCTGATGAGTCCAATCCCCCACGAGGGTCTTTTGAAGTCTTGGCACGACGCTTGCAGGAAGAAACACCCCTCAGACCAGCGCAAATGCCTCACGCTGCCGTGGTCTTAACCTCCCATCCCACGGAGAGCACCCGGCGAACTGTGCTTCAGCACATTCGAAAGCTGGCCGGGTTGTTGTCCGAACAACCGCAAGGACTCATCGCTGAAAATCTCTGGCGCCAACGCATTGAGCGCATGGTGCGAGTCATTTGGCGCACGCCAAGCCTTCGTCCCAATCGGCCCACCGTGCTGGACGAGGTCGAACTCGGGTTGCTTTATGTCACTTCCACCTTATTTCAAACCTTGCCCGATGTGCTGGCTGAATTGAATCAAGTGCTATCCGACCATTCCCTGCCTCCGGCTCGTTGGACGATTGGATCGTGGATTGGGGGCGATCGCGACGGACATCCTTTTGTTGACGTAGAAGTCACAGCGTATACGCTTCGCCGCCAACGCGAAGAAGCCTTTCGACTCTATCGCCAGAGCCTTGACGAATGTGAGCGCACTTTATCTTCGGCCGAGCGTTATCTCGTCCATCCTGAAATCGTAGAACGCTGGTTGGACCTCGCAACCGAAGGCGATTTGGCCGAACGTCGTCAGGACCTCGCCAAACGCTACCCGTTGGAACCACTGCGCCAATTAGTCGGATTGATGAAGGTCAAACTCGAGCGCAGTGAACAGCGCTTACCTGGTGGCTATCCTCACGCTGAAGCATTTCGCCAGGAGGTGGATGCCCTAGCGCGCTTATGGTCGAACGACCCTAAGGCATGGCCGGAGGAGCTTCATCTTCTGCTCAGTCAAATCGATCTCTTTGGCTGGCATCTGATGTCGTTAGACCTTCGCCAACACCGACGGATCCATGAAGAAGCCATCGTCCAAATGATCGGCGAATCCTTCCGCGAAATGAATGAGGATGAGCGAATTATGGTGCTCGAAGATTTAATTGCCCATCCCCGTGCCTTGATTCCGGCTTCCGACGAAGTCAAAGACTTGAAGGACACGCTCTTGCTGGCGGCCGCTGAACAACGGATGTGGGGAGTCGAAAGTTGTCCTCATTACTTAATTTCCATGGCTCATGGCGCCAGTGATCTTTTGAGTGTGTTGGCGATTATGAAATCCGTCGATCCCAGGCTTAGCTTTGACATTATGCCCGTCTTAGAAATGTTGGATGATCTGACCCGAGCGCCACAGATTTTATCCGATCTGGCCAAGTCCACCGCCTATCAACGCCACTTGGAAAGCCGCAACCGTTACCAAGAAATCATGCTAGGCTTTTCCGACAGTACCAAAGACGCTGGCACCATGACAGCTTCGTGGGCCATCTTTGAGGCTCAGAAGGCCCTGGTGCAATGGGGCCATGCCCATGACATCCGCATCGGATTCTTTCACGGGCGCGGCGGAGCTCTGGGCCGCGGCGGCGGTCCGACGTCCTATGCGATTTGGGGTCAGCCGGCGGAAAGTGCTCAGGCGCCCTTGCGCATGACCCATCAAGGGGAAGTGCTCTCGCAAAAGTTCTTGCTGCCTGACATGGCGTGGCGCAGTTTGGAACTGATGACCCAGGCACAGGCGTCGGTTCAGCTCTACCCGCCTGAAGATCCGGGAACGCGGTCGACTGAACTCATGGACCGGCTAGCCCAAGCGGCTCACCAAACCTATCGCGAGTTGATTGACCATCCTGACTTCTGGGATTACTTCCTAAGCGTCACCCCTATCAGCGAGATGTCGGCGCTAAACTGGGGATCGCGGCCCTCCTGGCGTGAACAGTTCCGGTGGGAGGATTTGCGCGCAATTCCTTGGGTCTTTTCTTGGAGCCAAAACCGCATGCTTATCCCTGGCTGGTATGGCGCTGGAACCGCTCTGAGCCAGGTGGTGGGTTCGCCAGAAGACTTAGCCTTGGCTCAGCGGCTCTACCATGACTGGCCCTTTATGAACACCTTGATCCATAACCTAGAGCTGGCGTTGGTCAAAACCAATCTTCCAGTGGCTAAGGCTTATCAAAGTCTCGCCAAGCCCGCTTTAGTCGAATTCTTCTGGCCGTTAATCGAGGGAGAATATCAACGCTTGCACGATGCCGTCGTGGCTATTAGCGGCCATACCACGTTGCTTTCCAACCAAGCACGGCTAAGTCGAGCCATCGCTTGGCGAAATCCTCACGTCGACATCCTGAACTATCTGCAGATAGAGTTTTTAACCCAGTACCGTTTAACTGGCGACGCCAAGTGGTTAAATGCGGTCGCCCAGAGTATGGAAGGTATCGCCCTGGGGTTGAGAAACACTGGCTGACCTTCACAGTCACCATTACAGCGCCCATGACTGAGACGGCCCAGGGTCCATCGTTTTCAGCGAGCAACGCTCAAAACGATGGACCCTCGTGTTTTCTCGCTTCGACACTCACGCCTTTCACTGCGTCCTTCGTATCCACCATACCGCCGGCGATTGCGGAAAGGGCCGTTGACCTCAACAATCCATCCATGTACCCGATTGCATCTCTACAGTGTTTGAAACGTTCATCCTAATTCCCCAGATCCCCATGGATTCAAAGTGGCCGCCATCCAGTCTCATCGCCTACTCGCAATGGGCAGCTTTCTGTCCGCACGACGACCACGGGCTCCGTCGAGCGACCCAGCGCTGTAAATGGACTCCGTCGGAGACTTCGCCTGCGCCTTAGCACGTTCCGCCAGACCGCACAGAGATTAGGACCAGGCTTTCCATCCCTCGGCCACTTTTATGGTTTGCATCCGCCATGCACTATTCGATATAGGCCCTGAGTGCTCCCCCTAAAGCACAGGCACTCGCGCGACGCAGGGTGGTACCGAAGTAGGAAAGAAACGGCTGCTCGTCTTCGATAAAAAATTTGCCTTCGCTGAAAAATGACAAAATATGCATCCGGCAATCGATACGGTCATAATTCCCGATTGGCAAAGGCTCGTAGATCTTGGTGTGGACCAAGGGGAGAATATCGTTTACCTCGCCCTCAGCTTCAGCTAAATCGACAAGATCTTTGAGACTGGTACTATGCGATGTCACAGCGTCCATACGCTTTCTATCGCGTTCGATCCGCCAGGGACCACCATCATCTAATCGACAGCGATCAAATTGCTCGGCCAACAGGGCAGGAAACTCAGCGACCAATACGGATTCATTGATCAAAAATTCGATTCCGTCTGCTACCTCGTGCATAGTAAAGAGATTTAAGTCCAGTTCGCGACTCAACTGGTTTTGAAGCATGTCGGCATCAACGTGCAACGACCGGCAATCGCTTCGTCCGAACGTCGCCCGGTACACGACCCCAACGTGCAAATAGGTTCCCATGACCATCCACCGTTTCAAGAAGAGAAAGCACCTCTCGGGCACACGAAGCGCAACACCCACTCCCTGCACCGCAGATGCGGACACGGCAATGCCCGAACCCTACCATAATATTTCACTAGCACTTCGACGAAATCCCACACCGTTCTGATGGACCTATCCGTTTCTGATCATAACTGACCAAATCTGGTGCCATCTTCCTGGTTCATCGCATCACGGCGCCCCAGGACTCGCTGTATAGCTCGTCTTAGGGTCTCGAGGACCGGTCGTGCACCGGCGGATGCTCCCCAGGCTAGTCTCCGAGCAGGTCTACCGTCCCCTTCGCAACGCTCAGGACATGGAGGCAGACACGGGTGAGGAGCTCCTCACCGAACTCTCGGCCACCGTTTTCAAATTGATCGCGGCGTTGATGTCGCGGTCATGATGGGTCTGACATTGCGGACACGTCCACGTCCGCACCGAGAGCGACATGCTCGGCATTTTGTATCCACACTGGGAGCAGATCTTACTGCTTGGATACCAACGGTTCACCCCGATGACCGTCTTTCCCCGCTGCGCCGCCTGATATTCTCACTGCCGCCGGAATTCGCCAAAGCCCATATCCGCAAGCTGCTAAGCGAGCTTATGATTTTTGAGCATTCCAGCCACGTTGAGATCCTCAATGGCAATTACGTCAAACCGCTCCACGAGCAGGGTAGTCCACTGGTGCAAGGCATTCGCCCGGATAGGCGCAATCCGGGCATTCAGCCGGGCCAGACGGCGTTGCGTTTTCTGCATGTTCTTCGACCAGGGAATAGGCAGGCCCTTCGAGATGGCCTCGCCCGGCTTTAGCCCGGCACGCTCTTTGGCGGCTTCCATCTTCCGACTGAAGGGTTTCGATACCTGGCGGAGTGTCTTCAACGCTGTGGCATAGGCTTTCGGTCCCGCGATCTTTTCGCCGGTTGAGAGTGTGGCCAGCGCCGACCGTCGCTTAGCTTTCACGGCGGACACTGGGGGGATCGGGGATTTCGACGGTGACGCTCAAAAACCAGCGGTCCGAGACCCGAGAGACCGTGCCTTCGACCACTTGTCCGATAAACCGCAATGGTTCGTGCATGCGCACCCAGCCTCACTTCGGAATCTGCACGAGACAGAAGTTGCTTGACACGCTAACGACCTCGAAGCTACATCATTAGCTCTGCGAAGCATTCCCTGAACCCCGGATGCTCCATCGTGGGGGCTCGAGTTCCCTCGTCCTTGATGACAGAAAATCCGGCAAGATCGTTTGGGCTTGGACAGTAATTTGGGGACCCGTTTTTGAAGCGAGTGTAGGATTCCGAGAGCGAATTCAGGGGATTACGTCGGCTCGACGCAAGGTCCATAAGGGAATGAAAACATTCCTGTGGAGCCATCTCCAACAGCTAGCGCAAAAACTCGTCCGAGTGCTGAACGTTCGTATCACGGAACTCCGCCGGCACGCGAAAATCTTGACGGTTTGCCGCGACCAACACGTCGTCCCGGCTAGCAATCGCAGCAGCGAGGATGTGACGATCTTTCTCAGCATATGGCATCGCCGAAATCATAGGCACATAGTGCCTACGCTCTACCATGGCCGTTAGCGCTAATGAGACCTGTCATCACTTCGGCTAACTTCCATGCCATCCCCGGACTGCGCCGAGGACTTTCTTCGGACCTGGGCCGGTCATCCGACCATGGCGATCCATCCGCCCCAAGGGCGGGGATTCAGGTTTCGCGTACGGCTGAAGACCACAGCCTACGCCAAACCCGAATGATTATTGGCCCCGTTCTTTGTTCCGACCGCGGTGAGCACTGGGACACCGCACGCGATGAAACCATTGACAAGGAGATTGGTCAGACCGAAAGTCCCCGGCGCAGTCCGGGGATGACAAAATGAGGTGGCCAAA
>DAHXNH010000203.1 GCA_027365485.1 Clostridiales bacterium | reverse complement strand
TTGGCTAAGTCAGTGGTCATCAGTTCTAGCCTAATTCCGAGGTTGCACTGGTGGTCGGGGAACTCCCCCAATGGTATTCCCAGCATTCGCTGATTGGCGTAGGCAGTGGGTTTTCGGGTGAGCTGTAGAGCGAATACTGGTGGTGCGTCAATCAGCGAATCCCAGCCCCTTGGGCTGATCTCGACTTTACGTCTGGCTCTGATCTGTGGTGTATCTGATGGCACGAAAGTTAGTGGAAGTGATGACAAAACCAGTGAGCGCCAACACCTAGGCGTCGAGTATTTCGACCAGCGCGATCACGAACGGGTGACGCGCCAGGCAGTGAAACGTCTCGAAACTCTCGGCTGCCAGGTGACCCTGAACCCCACGTCCTGAACGGATTTCCGGCCTTGGAATCGCTGATAAGACCCGGGCTTGAGTGAAGGTACCCCTGTGCTCGTTTCTCCAGGGAATTTTTCGGAACAGGTAGGAGCATTTAGGGGACTGGTGCGAAACCCGACAAATCGTCTTTCGAAGATCGCAACCACGCGGGTTGCAGGGTTATCGATCCGGCCTTTTAGGACTTTTGCACCACGTTCCTAGGGGTGCTTGACCTGTGAGACTTGTGGTGTTTTGTTTGGTAGCGGCTATCCTGGGACTAACGCCAAGGGCGTGCCCTCACTACCCTTTCTCTTCTATTTGGATGGCCCATAATATCCGCCCGGTGATGCGCGTGCCCTCGAGCTTTTACCCCAAGATCATCGGTTCCGCTCGGCTCAAACCTTTGGTCGCCCTCACGATGTCCTCAGACCAGGCGCGCCAAGTGCGCAAACTGGGAGTCGACGCGACCGCGGGCACCGCAGTCCGGCTCCGAGTAATCAACTCAACTGTCCAAAACAAAAACATCCATGAAACCCGCATGGTCATTGGGCTCATCCCGTTTTCAATAATCCTGTTGACGCAAACCGGGTCACTCGATTTCGAATGGCCTCCGAAATCCGGTCGAGAAATCGGAGAAACAACTGATCAATTTGCTCTTCACTGAGATCGAGCTCTTCGGCTAAGGTGGCCTGAAAGACCTATGCCTGCGTGCTGGACGCCGTGGGAAAGGTCGTTGCTGCGGGCCAGTGGCTCTACCTGCAAATCCGTATAGCGCTGGTCGATCTGCTGCAGTTCCTGGCGTTTTTGTTTGAGTGGCCGGATATTCGCCGTACGAAGGGGGTCCTAAAAAATCTCATACGACTGTAGCTGCGCGGCCAAGTCAACCAGATCGAGGACTTTAGATGCGCTTTCGACGGTCAAATCGAGAGCCTCAAGACAACGCTAGACACCTTGCTCACGGTAACCGATTGGTCTGGCCTGGGACCTGCGGGACAAGCATCGACCAATCAGATGTCAACCCCGGCCGCCGATCAAAGCGCCCCAGGCTCGCTCTTGACCCACCACAATGCCTATAACGCGCAAAATGCCGTAGCGATGGCACCCGTCAATCCCCCCCAAGCCCCGCCCGGCGTCATTGCAGTCTTGGTCAACGCGGTGGATCAAGAAGCGGCAGCGATCTCTGAGGTGGTTGAACAACTCCAGGCACTCGGCGACCAGGTGGGGTCGATGTCGTTGACCGACGTTCTCCACAGCGTCCACGACCTGATTGCCGACGCGGTATTGGACAGCGGCAAGATCGTCGTCGACGCCCTGCTCGACCTGCTTTACGGCCTGGCTCTGGGAGCCCTGGCAGTGTTGGACCAGCCGATCTATGTGCCGGAGGTGTCGGAGATTTTAGCCGACATCGGCGTGCCCTCCTGTTCTTTTCTGGACGTCGCCTGCTGGTTGACCGCGCTGCCGATGACTGTGGCGTACACAAGGTGGCCAACGGCCACGCGCCGTTCCCCGATGACGGCGAGACGGCGTTTCTTATTCAGTCGCAAGACTTCAACGCAATTCTTAGCACCTTGACTCCCGCCCTACCCAACGCGGGTCAGCGGGAAAGTGGCATAAATGCATTGCCAAACGCCGCCGCGATGGCGACATCGGTGGCTTCGGGGTCAACCAGTGGGGCATGGCCCACGATGCTCTCGCTCTCCACCGAGACCCACCACGCGGTGCATGTCATCGGCCGCGGAGTTTCCGGATTCGTGTCGCTGATGTCGCTGATGTCGGCGATGGTTAGTGGCTTTGAAGCCGGCGAGGAGAGCGCCGAAAACCCTTGGAATCAGCCAGCTTCCATGCTCGGTATTTTAGTTGGTGTGGCGGACGGACTAGCGAACGTGCTGGCCCCTTATAATGCCGTCGAGAATTCGGTGGTCTCGTGGATAAGCCGGGTGATTACCACTTTACGCATCGTCAGTAAAGTAGGTGTTTGGGCAGCCTCTAGCAAGTTTACCGATTCCCGCAAGTATTCTTCCATCCCGCAAAACGTGGAATCCGCCTTACCCCAACCCGAATACGGCTCGTCATCCGTATTCCAAATCGCACGCCGAAGGCTGGCATCCGCGGACTCCCGTGGTGCCAACCATTGGCCCGGTGAGAAACACACCTGCAGTCCACGTCTTGGCGACGGGATTGGCGTGTTGCTTACCATCGCCGGATCGTTGTCCCGTGAGATCGCGCTCTGAGCACATTGTAGGCGTTCCCCAGGTCCCACTCTGAGGCATCCCTGGTTTTGTTGTCCGTTGAATCGGAATAAAACAATTATATGATGGGCTAAGCAAAAGACCTCGTGATGGCCATCTTTCCAAATTTTGGCCTACTAGCAGCCGGGGACAGACTCCTTGCTGATATAGCTGTGACCAGCCGCCACGGTCTCCATGGCGGCTGTTCGCAGCGCGACCGAACAGAACGACACGACAAAAATCCCCCAAAATTCTGAATGGCCCTCGAGACTCAGCCGTGGCGATCTCATCAGTCCGCGACCTCGCGTGTCCTCCCACCAGACCAGCGTTACCAATCCGTCACAAAAACGTGACCCTCCAAGGGTTTTTCGTTAAGATTAGATTTGATGAAATTCGTCGGGGGGGGACCACATGATTATCAAATCTGCCGATTCCAAAGATCCAGAGATTGCCGTGCTCGAACGGCTGTTAGACGAGGCTCCTGCTGAGAAGCGAGCCCTTATTCAAGAGCACCTTCGAACTTTGCGTGCCGGAGTTAAAGCGGAACAAGGCGCTCAGTATCTGATCGACTTTACCTATCGCCCTTCCGACCGGTTTGTCGTTCTGCATGATCTTCGCCTCCATGATGGCGAACGCGTCGCACAAATTGATCACCTGTTAATCCACCGTACGCTGCACGCGTTTGTGCTGGAAAGCAAGCATTTCAATGCGGGGATTAAAATTACACCCGAACGTGAGTTCTTACAGTGGAATTCCTATCAACGGAGGTATGAGGGCATTCCTTCTCCCATTGAACAGAATGCCCGTCATCTCTGCGTGGTGGAGCATGTCTTTCGAGAGCTCAATCTTCCCTCCCGAATGGGTATTCGGCTTCGCCCAGTGTTCCAATCGTTTGTCTTGGTGTCGAACAACGCTAGGATTATTCGTCCTCAAGGGGTGAACACCGACGAGGTCATCAAGGTGGATGCTCTGGCCAGGACGATTAGTCAGGCGTTTGATAAACTGAGCGTTTCCGATACCATTGGTCATTTGGCCCGCATCGTATCCGAAGAGGCGTTACGCGGTATCGGCCAGCAATTGTTGGCACGGCATCAACCCATTGCCATCAATTACCCGGCGAAGTTTGGAATGACGCAGCCTCCGAGACCATCGACTGTGGCCCGTCCGACATCGAACCCCATCCAGACCGACGATGCCGCCGATCCCCCGAGTTGTCGCCGTTGCCGTAGTACCCAACTGGTGGTTCAACATGGGCGCTACGGCTACTACTTCAAATGCGGCGACTGCGACGGCAACACGCCAATTACCGTGGAGTGCGGCCACGCGGGGCACCACGAACGGATACGAAAGGTTAAACAGAAGTTTTTTCGGGACTGCGCCGATTGTGGAACGAGCCGGTTATTCTTCGTAAATCCCACCGAAGAAACGATTTAGATCGACCGATAGGTCGGGACCCACCCATAGCCTGTCTCGACCTCGTCCTTCATACCGTTCCCAGCTGGATGGTCAGCCAACTGGGCCACATGCGGTGGGGACCTCGGAGAAATGATGAAGATCCGAACATGGTCCAGCCGTGCTACGTATGGCGGTTTCAAGATGACGGAATAGAGACGTCGGCAAGGTTGCACCGGTTGGCAAGAGATGCTCATTTCCCGATCGGCCGGGGAGATGGCAGACGCGTTGGCGCCCATCTTGATTACGCGTATCGAATCGGACCGCTTGAGGTCAGTTGTCCGGTGTCACCCCTTAACGTCTCGACGATGCGCCGACATCGGACTGGGTCCAGGGTCAGACCAACGGTGGGCCCCATAACCAATACTCCAGGCAGCGGAAATCAGCACAGGCCTGACCTCTTTCGGCAACGATGCCCTGCACAACCACTTTGGGGATGACATCCGCACACGCTCCTCCTTCGACTCGTGCCACTCGTGGTATGTATTTCTCGAGAGTTCTCGGGTAGACGGACCATCAACGGTCCCGCGCGCGGTTGGTAGTTCATCCCTGATAGCTACGGATGGAACCGATTGGGTTAGACTCAGACTTCCCCAGTTGGGATCGGGGGATGCAGCCCTAGCACAGCGATGAATCTGAACGATAGTGCGACGATGCGCAATATGTAGCGGCACGTTGTCAAATAAACCCATAGATATTGAAGTCGCCAAAAATAAGAAGGGTGCGGCTCTTCTGAAGGGAAGGATGTAGCACTATATCCTATAGCATAATATGGATATCTTGCGCATGTACTCGTATTTGGGCGCTAATCTGATATTACCGATCCACACGGTGTATATATGGCGTAAATAGCCGTGGACTGCAGATCTCCTGGGCGATAACGTAAGGTCGTGTTGGCCATTCGTTACCATCGAGGAGGAATGTCATGATGTTCGAACAGTTAGGTGCGTTGATTTTCCCTAAGTTACGTCGTCCTGGACCCGTTAATCGTAAACCGGGTCGGGCCCCCACGGTCTCAGCGGAGACGACCTCGCCCGTCAGTCAAACTCCCCCATCGTCGACG
>DAHXNH010000192.1 GCA_027365485.1 Clostridiales bacterium | reverse complement strand
TCGCGATGTCCCGATCTTAGCAGACCGCTGTCTGACGACCAATTTCAGACAGCGGTCTGCTCCAGCTTAGATCCAATCTTAGGAATCTGCCTTGGAACGACGCAAAATGACCAAGGGGAATCTTTCCAGGCTGGCCGAGTGTACCCAATTCCACAAGTACGACAGTCCTAACAGCGAGAGCGGCAGGAACAAGACGCCGATCGTGGGCACCGAGCCTAAATAACCGTATCCCAAGGCAGGACTACCGTTCAAATGAGTAAGTATGGTGACCAGCCCGCCGGCGATCAGAAACGCCGTCGCGACCACCCAGGTGAGATGAAACGCGTTCGCCTTTTGGGCGAGTTCCCGTTCCCTCCATCGAAAAAGCAAAAACGCCAGCCAGGGCAGGAGAAACTCCAACAGAAACAACACGCCGTTCTCAGATGATGCCGTCGCCCGGCCAATGGCCGCAGCCGCCCCTCCTAACAATCCCACCGCCCATAGCAAGGGAGTTGCGCGAAATAGGTCAACCAATGCCTGGGTCCGCTGTTGCCAGGTCTTCCCTTGGGCGAGCATCCAAGCCAAGGCCGTGCTTAACACAAACCAGACTATGGCGTACGATGGCCGATTCACCGCGGCCACCGCGGCAATGATGAGGGGCAGCCCGGCCAAAAGATACCACCGGGAGAGATGAGACTCGGTGGCGACAGCATAGGCTGGCCGATAGCCGTCTGCAATCTCCTTGGGGTCACCTAAACTCTCAAGCGCACGCTCTTGGGCCAACTCGGCGTCTATGCCCTCAGCAATCAAGTCCTCCACTTTCATCAGAAAGTGGGCATAGAGTTCGCGGCGAACTCCAGCAGCTTTATGGTTGGACGCGATTGAAGCGGTGGCTTCTTCCAAAAAATCATACGGGATCATGCGTCACTCCTCCTTGGCCCATCACCAAATTCACGCCTTTTGAATATCGTTGCCACGTTCCACGTTCCGTTTGTAGTAGGCGTCGACCACGGTCGGTCAAGTGATAGATGCGCACAGGGCGCGAGCCGCCATCGTCTTGCCACTCGCCGACAATGAGGCCTTTGTCTTCAAGGTTGTGCAAAAGGGGGTACAGCGTTCCTTCTTTAAGTTCAATGGCCCCCTCTGAGGAGTCGTTGATCCAGGCGGCGATGCGATATCCGTGGGTCGATTGCCGTTCCAAAGCCTTCAGCACTAGCAAGGTGGGAACCGATTTCATACACCGAACCTCCTTGTACTTAGACATCTATGGATAGAGTAAGTTTCCATTCCCTAGATGTCAAGGGAAAGCGAGCCATCGTCCTCTGTTTTTTGGAGTCTCCACGGCCGCGGGGCGCCAATTCTCTTGTCCATGGCGGCACGGCCCACCGAAGCGGCCTAGCGTGATAGAATCGACGCTGTTTAAGCCTCGCCACCAGCTAGGATTGACGCCTGAATCCGACGTCCTCGCCTCCTGCCGCTGGCACCGAGTCCACTCAAAGCGGTCGAAAATGTCTTCTTGAACCCCCTGGATGGGATAAGGCTTAACGCACGGTGGCGGCCCATTTGCAAGCAGGGCAGTGGAATACAAAAGATCGATTGCGTTTAGCGCTGGCGTTAAATATGCACCTGGACCAAATGTCGACAGCGTTAGAGCAAGTGGCGTCGTTAATCGGCCAGGTCCCCGTGCCGGATGAACGTGAAGAAGGTCGTGAAGAAGAAGAAGAACGCAGGAAGACAGTGGCTATCGCGCGCAAGCTGTTAGCGCGTGGCGAATCGGTCGAAAAAGACGCTGACTTGACCGGATTGCCCCGGGCAGACGTACAGAAGCTTCAAACCCGTTAACGGTCCATTGCTAGACGCTCCGACCTTCCGAAATGGGCACCAACTGTCTCTTTAATGTCGGGCCAGGCAGGGGCCTTCTATCCTTGTTCGGCTAGCGCCCACCTCACGACTTATGTCCAAAACGCATCGGCTCGCTATACTATCGGCGGTTCCACGGGTTCGCTTTCACTAAGGCCCCTGATGAGTCGCACTTCAATGCAGTCGAAGGCGAGGACGGAATGAGGGCCTTAAACTCACCCCACTAGGCTTGAGTTGGGCTCTCTCGCGCTGCAAGATGGGGTACCCGTAGTGCCCCTCGTAGTCGATGGCGGGACTCCGAGTCCAGCCTTTGTTCCAAGGTTGCGCCCCCTTGAGTCGACCTCAAGTCGAGACACCCGAGAACATCGAACCCGAAGTGGCCCACCAACCAGGCCCACTTGCTCCGGGGATAAGGGGCTCAAGGGCGGCGGTGCCTCCGCCGTCTCCTCAGCCCCAAACGGCGCTTGGCAACCGGCCGTTTCGATTGCAGGCAAATCCGTCGGGACTGGTAAGCACGCGTTCTACTGCACCCGCACCGGTAGATGCTTCATTCCTCTAAGGACCAGATTTGCATTCCACAGTGGAACTCCCTCGAGTTTCCACTGATGTCTCGTAATTAAAGGAAATGCTTGCACCGCTTCTAACCGCGCTAGACCCGCACCTAAGCAAAAATGAATGCCACGTGCAAAGGCCAAATGAGGGTTAGGCGTTCGATCCAAGCGCAGCACATCCGGATCGAAAAACATCTTGGGATCGCGATTGGCTGCGCCAATCGCCAACGTAATCCACGTGTTCTCGGGCAAAGTGACCTCACCCAACTGGACCTCGGCCAACGTCCGCCGGCCATCAAACTGCACGGGTGAAGTAAAACGCAGGATTTCCTCCACCGCCATCGGCCAATCTTCCACTGTCCCATCTCGGAAGTCGTGTTGAATCCATGTCAAGAGTCCCATCGCTAGTAAATTAGTGGTGGTTTCATGACCCGCGACGAGCAACAATTCGGCCATAGATAACAACTCGCCGCCGGTCAAATGGTCGCCAGCCTCCTCACTGCGAATTAAATCCGTCAGCAAGTCAGCTTCGGACCGCTTGCGTTTGTCTTGAATCAGATCTTGGAAGTAGTTGGCCAAATCCCAACTAGCTCGTTGCGAAGCGTCTTGCTCTTCCACTGGCAACGTCCCGTCTAATCCCTGTACGATAGCCTGCGACCACTGCCGGAACATCGCCTGGTCTTGACCCGGAACTCCTAGCAATTCCGCGATCACGGTCGCGGGCAGGGGCCCGGCTAGCGCACCAACAAAATCTCCCCCTCCGTCGTCCAACAATGGGCGTAGCAGGGTCTGGGTCAGTTCCGTAATAAAGGGCTCTAAACGCTGAAGGTGTCGGGGCTGAAAAGCATGCGTCACTAGGGCACGGAGCCGAGTATGCACTGGTGGATTCGTCTCCAGCATGCTGGGCTCCAGAGGAGGAAGATGGCGATAACCCTCCGGAGGCAGCGTCGGCCCGCTCTCGCCTTTGCCAAACGTCGATTCCGTCAACACCCGGCGCACCGTCGCGTAATCTTGAGCCATCCACTGGCCGTCGTCCATTTGCCACAAGGGCGGACGGGTTTGGCGCCATTCTCGATATAGCGGATAAGGGTCAGACATCAGTTCGGCCTGCGTTACCCCTTGGGTGTCGAGCCAAGTGGCCTCAGGTGACTCGCCTTCCATCGTGTCCATAGAGAGACGCTCCTTTGTTAACAAGCGAAAAAGCCAAGATAAAAACCTCTGTCGCATTCCCTACACCCTATTAATTATAGGCTGAAGTGTGCGGATTGTCATGGGATCCATGCCTCCACAGAAGCCCAGCGTCGCCACCGCGGGGGCGCTACTTTGCTCTAAAGATAATACGGCTCGGCAAAGTACACGCAAAAATGGTGACCTGCCAATTGGGCATCTTCAGCCAACATCTCGCGGCTTGCGCGGATCAGCATCTAGCGCAGCGGATAAAGAGATCATCGTTCCGTATCCAAGATGGTTGGCCCCGGCAAAGAGCCCTTCGCTTGCGACGATCCGCCGCCGGGGCACATCATACCCATGGTTAGCGGGTTAGCCATCCTGCTTTATTGAATCGTGATTTATTGAGTCCATTGATTGTCCTTGAGGGTGCCGGAATTCGGCCTAAGACCCGCGTGGCATGCGTCCCGACACCGGGTAAGAGATGGAGTCGGACCGCGGTGCATTTTCCCAAAATGAACGTCAGTACCCGCCTAAAGGGATATCCCCCAAGGCGATGGCAAGGATCAGGATCGGGAAAGAAGCCTCCCTGCTCCTTGTTCAATCCCGACCACGCCCTGGCTAAGTTCGGCGCGCATGCCTTGATGAACTTTGGCTACAATGAGGCATGGATACTTATGAGATGGCAAGGATACCCGTGCTCATCATCAGTGGGCCGGTCGGCATTGGCAAGTCGAGCACTGCCCAAGCCATATCGGACATCCTTGAATGGGATTACGCGTGGCCGCATGCGGTGGCCGACTTGGATTATATCCGCAGCGCCTTCCCTCGGCCCGCCGATGATCCTTTCAACATGACCATGGCTTTCAAAAATTTGGCCGCGATTTGGCTTAACTACCGGGAGGCCGGGGCCCGCTGCCTCGTCATCCCCAGTGTCATGGAACACTCAACGGACCTCGATCGGGTTCGAGCCGCCGTTCCCGGAGCCGATGTCTTCATGGTTCGCCTCACCGCCTCTCTGGCAGTCAATCATGATCGCATTCGTCGCCGCGAAACGAGTGCCGAATCGCTCGAATGGCACTTGCGTCGGTCGGCCCAATTGGCCGCAGAACTGTCCGCATCGAGATTAGAAAATCTCGTTGTCGAGACCGATCAGAAGTCCGTGGCCACGGTGGCCAGAGAAATCCTGGGCTATTGGGGAATCGTCGAGTTAGACGGGACCGAGCCTGGAAGATGATGGTACTGCGAAATGCCCTTCCACCCTTTCGATCGCCGAGGATTGGCTGGATCAACAGCCGCTCTGGTTGCATGAGGCGGCTGTTGATCCTCACCACATAGGAGCACGAGCCTCGGGGTATCCGCTTCCCCGTCGCCAGTACACGCCGTGCAGGCCGGCGGCCGCCCTCTCACGGCCCCTTCCATATCGCCTGGATCAAATTTAAATCCACCCTAGCCGCGAAACCGACTGGTGAACTCCCCTCGCTTTATGACTGGGTGCGGTGTAGATCCGCCCAAATAGCTCTTCACAAGCGACCGAGAGATCTCAAGCTAGGACCTCCCAAGACCAAAAGCGCAAGCGCTCGCCGTCACCGCGGGCTGAACCAGGGGTCGCGTCATCCGAACCCTGGCTAATTCGGTGACAATACCCTGCTGACCTCACCCTCTCAGCAGCGCTTGAGGTTAAAACGGCCTTGGGGTCAAAAGTTTCCCGGTCAGTAAATGCATGGACGTTCGACTGGATCGTAAATGCCCAACTCCCCTTTTCGCATCACCTACCCCCGCAGAACTGGCCCATCCTCCCTCGGGGGACAGCGTTCGATGTCAGGGGCCGTCTTGCTAAAGGAATGCCAATCCGCTGAGTCAAGCTCCCAGTGGATACCGCCCCGTGAGCACAAAATTCCACGAGGGGGCAGGGTCGCATAGAAGAGAGCGAGCGTCCCACGAAAAGGGACACTCGCTCTCTTCCAGTGCTGGCTTCGAGGCGTTCAAGTCGTCGCCCGGGCTCTAAAATCCCCGCAGTCGACTAGTAATTCATCGTGACCGTCTGGGTGAGACTAGACCCGGAAGTTCCGATACCGGGCACCGTCAACGTCACCGTGGCCGAACCCGACCCGGATGAAGGCGCGGTGTAGGTGAAGCTGGCGGTGCCGTTCGATCCAGTCGTCGCCGAAGGGGTGACCGTGCCTTTAGAGTTGGACACCGATGCCGTTACGGCTTGACCGTCTATGGGATTTCCGGCACTGTCAGACACCGTCACATTAATCGTCTGACTGCCTCCGGGACTCACCGTGTAGCTCGAGGGTCCCACCACGCTCAACTTATTGGCGTCTAAGCTCGCCGTCGGGACATCATTCCCTGCCGTGGCGTTGACATAATAGACCGTGACGGAGGTCTGACCGGAAGGAATCGTCACCGAGCTTACCGTAGCTCCCGTCGCGCTCAGGCGGAACGCGCCTTGGTTATTGGCCGACAGCGCTACCACTTCGCTCCCGACCGCAGGCACTGGATTTCCCGCAAGGTCGGTGGATTCAACGGTCAGAGCCACCGGCGTATTCGCACTAACCGTCAGCGGATTACTACTGGTAATCATGGTGCCGTTTTTGAACAAGCCGACTCCGCTGGCAGCGCCTGCCTCAACGAAGATCGACGCTTGGCCGGTGACGGGCTGGCTCACCCCGGGAATAGAGGCCGACAATGTAGCCGAGCCCTCGGACCAAGCTTCTAAGGAGACCGTCGCGGTTCCGTTAGCGCTCAAGGTCAGGGGCATGGTCACAGTGTTGGCGCTTCCCTGGACCCAAGATGAGGCATCGCTGGCGCCTTTGGGCTCCATGCCACTTAATCCGGCAGGAATCTTCAACTGAACGGTCTCGCTACCGGTCATGGGAGCTCCGTATTGATTCTTGATCGTGATGGTCGCGTTCACGGTGTTACCGGCCAGCGCATATCCAGTGGACTGATAGTCGGACCCCGCACTCGCATCCTCAAGGCCTAGCGAAAGGCTTTGGGCCACGGCAGATGAGATCTCCATGGCAGCCGAAGGGGCACTTTGGAATGCCGAAGTGACCCCGGACTGCGCAGGAACCGTGGCATCCAGGACCCATTTGGCGCCTTGGAATCCTTCCGCTGCCAAGCTTATCGTGGCTTGCCCGCTGCTGTTAGTGGTCACAGTAACCGGCGTGCTCGAAGTCGTCGTGCTGCCGTTCACGGTAGCCTGCCCGTACTGCGTATTGTCCGTAGACGAACCCACAGCGTACACCTCGACCTTCACCCCCGATTGATTCACTGGGTTGCCGTAAGCATCCTGCAACTGCAGAGTATATTCGGACTTCGGATGGGTAATGGGCACGGTGATGGTACTGCTGGGATTGGTAAATGCCGCTGCAGCTAGTGCGCCCGCGGTTTCGGTGAAGGTGAGCGACTTCGAAGTGAACGAATATTGGGCCCCAGAGACCGGTGTGACCGTTACCGTATAGGTCCCGGCATTGGCCCCATGGCCACTGTCGGCCAATTTCACTGAAGCTGCACCCCGGTTGTTGAGGGACACTTGGGTCGCGCTGCTGTCCGCCTGCCCGTTGACCAAGATGTTGCTCGCTGGGGTGGTCGCCCCTTGTTTCGTCACCACAATCGAGACCGGTGAGGTGTAGCGGACGGGAACACCTTGGCTGTCTTCGGCTTGCAGGTTCAGGGTCACGCCGGAGCTGCCTTCGGCGAACGTATTCGCCGACAACGACGCCGACATTTGCGAAGGCACGCCAGCTATCACCGACTGCACCGTCGCTGTCGCTGTGCTGAGACCCGCACTCGTCGCCGTAATTGTCACCGCGCCGGTTTTGCCTTGTTCGCTCGCCAACTCAAACGTGGCCGAGGTATTCGTGGTGCCGGCCGGTGCCGCACCACCGTCGTACGCTAAGGTCGTTTGATTGTTGCTGCCGCCGACCAATTGCGCCGGCCCGGATACGCTGACACTAACACTTTCGGTGCCGCTCAACATCGGATACCCCGCTTGATCTTCCACGACCACCTGAATGGGAGACGACTGGGTGCCCTCCGTATTGGCG
The DNA here is from genome assembly GCA_027365485.1 of Clostridiales bacterium. Lineage (GTDB taxonomy): Bacteria > Bacillota > Sulfobacillia > Sulfobacillales > Sulfobacillaceae > JAMCVM01. Next base: position 4,524 of record DAHXNH010000192.1, on the reverse strand, counting down.
TCCAGATAGGTAGGAACGTTGACAAACTTCAAGCTGGTAGCTTTCTGGGGTGCACTCGTAATCGTCGCGGTGCCGTAGCTGGGCGTGCTGGCAATCGTTTCGTCGTTACTGCTGACGAGCGCACTGGAGCTAAGTGCGATGGCAATGCCAGGCACGGACACTCGGCCTACATCGACCGTGCCAGTGCCATTTTGCACTGCCACCGTCACTTGACCATGGGATGGCGTCAAAGCGGTGCCGTTTTGACTGTAGGTCACCCCCGACATCGCACTAATATTCACACTGCCGTTGAAATTGCCGACGAGGTTGCCGTTTTGGTCGACCACATTGACGGTGACAGCGTCGGTGGCTTCGCCATCGGCAATCAGGCTCGACGCGGCGGGCTTCAACGTCACCCCGGCGGCTTGTCCGTAAACCACCACATGCGCTGTCGCCGTTTCTCCATCGGCTGACGCTTGCACGGTATACGTCCCCCCCGCGGTGCCGACAAAGGTGGCCGTGTCGGTGGTCCCGGAAACCAGACCCGTCGAGCGGTTACTGCTGACCACGGACCAGGTCACCGGCGCATTGGCAGGCACCCCACTCAAAGTCAAGGTATCGGAGGACCCTGTGGACACGTCAGCCTGCCCTACTTTAATCGTCGCGGGCACCGCCGGCTTCGGCACGGTAAGGGTCAAACCGTGAGTACGGGCCAAGCCATATTGCCCGCGTTGGTACTGAGCCGGACCCAAGGACTCGACGAGCACCTGGTAGGTGCCTGGCTTCAAATTGGTGGCGGTGTACGTATTCTTGGTCGAGAAAGCTTGGACCACTGACCCATTGATTTCGAATTGGAAGTAAGGAGCGCTGGTTGTGGCGTGGAGCACCTGCGCCGTAATCGTGGCTTGTCCGTTCGTGGCCACACCGTTGGCGGGCCCCGTTACCGTCAGTTGCGGCCGCACCGGGGGAGTTGGCACGGTGAGCGTCAACGTCTCTTTTCTGGCGGCATCATACTCGTGGTTACGGTATTGGGCTGGTCCCAACGACTCGACCAACACTTGGTAGGTGCCAGGATTTAGATGCGTCGCGGTGTAGGTATTCTTGGTGGAATACGCCTGCACCGTCTTACCGTTGACCACGAATTGATAGTAGGGAGTCGCTAGAGCGTCAACGACTTGAGCGAACACGGTCGCTGTGCCGTTTTTGGCCACTCCGTTGGCGGGTCCCTTCACCGTCAGGTGAGGACTGCCGACGGTGAAATGGAGTTGAGTCGATCGAAAGGCATACCACTGGCCTCGTCGCTCCTGACCCATTCCCAAGGACCGCACGGTGATCGTGTATTGCCCCGAAGTCAAGTGATCGAGTTCCAAGTGACCATCCGTAGAGTATCGCTGAATGATACGGTTGCCCTCACGGAACTGGAACATCGGCGTACCGGTAGCACCGACAACCTGCGCCGAGATGGCAGCATCCGCGCCGACCGCAAGCGTCCCGGTTGGGCCAGAGATGACGAGATGCGGAGGATCCGCAGCAAAAGTTTGGCTTAAGGGCAGAGCGCTCATCGCAAGCAAGCTGGCGCCTGCTGAAATAGCACCGAACAGTGCCAATTTAGAATGCTTCATAGACAAATCAACCACTCCTTAAGCGCCTTATCGTCAGAAGGCGATTTGACTACATCCAGGTTATCGTCATGAACAAACTGCAGAGAACCACCTGGCATAACCTTAGGCGACAGTCGAAACGACCCGTCGCTTACAGTATTCGTAGAGGGTTTGGGAAATTTGGGGGTCATTTGCTGATTTTGTGATCGCAAATCATTCTTCCAGTAATCACCTAATCGTTTGAAAGTTGGGTCGCCTATCCGGAAAATCACATCGCTTCATTAAAAATAAAATAAATAAAAAGTAAGTAAGTAAGTAAACAAAACAAATCCGTCAATGTCACTAAAAGAAAGTACCACAACCCACCCAGGCCATGGGCCATAAAGCGAACCGGCCAAGGTCAGATGGCGGTCGAAAATGCCTCTGCTTCCTTGCGTGTGGCCGTCGCAACCATCGAAGATACCACACCCCCTTACGGCAGAAGCTTGCCCCAAAGGGGATCCATGACTCGATCACCTGCTGCGATAAAAGACCCCGGCTTGCCGGAACCTCGTGTCATCGCCTGCCAGTGCCTAACCCACCACCATCGAAGGAGGTTCGAGTTTCGAACTCTCCCTACCATCCCCATCGCGCCGTTAAAGAGGGCCAATCCCATTCGTCATGTGCCCTCGGGGACAAGATCGCCAGGAGACGGCAGGCCCGGGCCCAGGCTCCAAGCGTCATGGCCTCCGGTCCGCGAAGACGGCGCTTACCCCGTCTTCGCTCAGACGTCTCGTTTGGCGATGTCGATCCCGCCTACAATCGACCGAAAAGGCTCGACAACGCCCCCTCGGTCTTCCCGCCATGCTGCAGCCAATAGAACAAGGCTGGATTAGTGTATAGTGTGCTGTGATTCCCGGATATCACATCCACCAACGGAGAAAAATAACGAATCCGATAGCCCACTTTCTGGGGAACGACCCGGTAAGCAGCCTCTACGATGTAAGATTTTCCTCCCAACTTCATGGCCACCTCGACCGGGCCCGTGTAATAGCCAAATCTCAAGCCCGGCTTCTGGGTCGGCAAGGGGGCTCCCCGGTAGATCTTATTTTGAGCCCAAAGGCGGGCGAATACCGAAGGCCGCACCTTCCAATTTAACACGGTCGTTTTCGGTGAACCGCTAATCACGGTAATCGCGGATGGCAGCGGCTGGTGAGACTTATGCGAGTCTCGGGGCACGGCTACCAGAATCATGGCAATGATGCCAAGTAACGTCACAGGAACCCATCCGGAATCATACCAGCGCATGCGACACTCCCTTTCCTATTAAATGCCTCTTCCACGCGCCCCTTTCAGCGCCGTGGCACTGCACTAGCCATCCACCCCCGGTCGCTCCCGACCGCCCCAGCTCTTAGGCGCCTTGTCGCCCGAACCCGACACCGAATCTGAAAGCATCTCACTCTTGAGTACGCCTTCACGGGCAAGACGCCCTCTATCCGAGTGCCCCGGCAAACGCTGATAGCAGCAGCTTGTCGGTCTTGCCGCTGCAAAGTGCCCACGGCTTTGAACTCGAGCACTAATCGAAGTTCTGTTCGCTGGCCCTCAGGGCCTCTTCACGGGCCGCATCCTTGGAGCACTTGGTCACCAAATCGACCCGGGTCAGCACCCAAGGTGGCCTGCCCAGAGCCACCACTCACCACACCAACCCATCATCCGTGGAAGTCTAGCGGTGATGAGAATTTAATGCGCCACCAGGCCCCTTTCGCGCACATGGGTCCAATTTGACAGTTTGCGGCCAAGGCTTTCGGCGTCTCATCACCTTTTTGGGCCACGGACTCCCAACTCTATGGCATTGTCCTATAACGGGTACTATGATCCGCGCGCAGTATAGCATTGAACCCGGAGGTCGGAGCCTTTAGTCCCCTCTAGTGTCAACGGTTGCGGCTTTATCGCTGCTGCGCCCGGGTGGCCTTAAGCGCCGGATCCTGCGCTAAAAAATTCCATCCTGGCACCCCGTCGAAGAGTTCGACGACAGCGGAAGGCCCCCACCGCCCTACCCTCCGAACCTGCGGCAACCGCCCATCTTACCTCAGGAATGGACGAGTACCATCCGACCTGATTGCCTAAGGCATCCCCGCGCGCCAAAAGGATGAATCATCTCCCCCCCAAAGCGCAAAGCACCCAACCGAGCCCACCATATTCCAACGCAAGGCTTGATTCCCATTCCAGCCGACCGCATTGCATCGACCAGCAGATACCCGTTTCCCATATTTCCACACGTCTTGGTCCGACTCCATCACCGATCGATAAAACTCGGCCAATTCGAAGAAATTCGACTTGAAAGGATACCACCCACGACCAGCAGGCCCCCAACGCCTCGATCCTTAGGAGCCTTGAAATATTAACCTTCCATTTGGGGCCAATCGCCTATGGACATCCAATGTTACGGATCATACAATAAAGGTTTAGGGATCCGGACGTCCGCAGGGAGAATCCCTACGGACGTCCTAGGAACGGGGCTGGAAAATGTCTCTGGGATTTGCTACGCTTCGTTATGACTTTGAACGAAACGGAGTGATACCCCCTGATGATGACCCTTGATGAAATAGCTGATCTCGATCGCTCGCGATATACGCGCCTCTTTAGCCTATTGCAACCTCATTTGGACGAAAAGACAAAACGCTTGGTCGGTGCAGCCATGGCAGATTCGGTCGGGCGAGGAGGCTAACGGATGGTCCAAGAGATTACCGGCTTATCGTCGCATACTTTGAAACTGGGTCACGACCAGTTGACTGGTGTGGAATCCGTATCGAAAGATCGCATACGGAGGGTTGGGGGTGGCCGCAAGTCGATCACGGAGATCTATCCGGATATTGAAACGGCACTGCTGGGTCTCGTGAAGGAAAGCACTCAAGGAGACCCAGAATCGCCGTTATTGTGGACAAACAAAAGCCTCGACCATCTC
>DAHXNH010000183.1 GCA_027365485.1 Clostridiales bacterium | reverse complement strand
GGTCTGACCTCGCCTCACGACGACCGAGACATTATCTTCGCGGCTTTCACCAGGCGAGTCACCTCCTCCTGATGCGCGATTTGCTACGTGGCCGAATGGGAAGTTGCCACGGTCGGACTAACTCCGACTGGATTTCTTAGGTTACAGGCTGCACTACCAAATATGTACCCTTACTAGGATGCAAATCCAGCGATTTACGGATGCGGGAATTGATACACTGGTCCACGGGTTAGGAGGAATTATCCAATCTATGGCGAATAGACGCGGTTATGACACGCAGCATAAAATACCATTAGGCACCCAGGGATTTTCAGAGGAGGTCTGATGGATGCCAATAAAATTTTCCGCCAACCTATCTGAACAACTTCGGAGCATCGGTCTAGGGCTACTGGCTGGCCTGTCAATTTTGGTCGGCTTGGCCATCTGGTATCCGTCGACTAACACCATCCCCACGAAAGTCTTTGACCATGCTGTGGCGGATCAGATAACATTTCCCAGGCCGGTGAAGGTACTTAGCGGGCCCACACCACAGACCGCGGGGCTGACAGCGAGCATCGTGCCCGCAGGCGTCAAGCATCCCGTGGTTTACGTCAATGCCCTATTTGCTGCAGAAATTCAACTGGATCTCGCATCAGTCGTCACCGGAGCGCGGGCTTCGGCTCATCTCATGTCAGTGGGAGCGTGGACGGCTATCGCTGCCGTTCGGACCCCCACAGTGTGGCAGTGGACCTCTACCACGTTGGGGACACCGGTCAGCCGCCAACAGACCGTCGATATACGCTTGGTCGCGCGATCTTTGCAGTCGTCTGCCCGAGAGAATGGGGCTAACGCCGAGAGCACGCGTTATGCCGCGGACTTTCCATCCACGGTGCGCGCGATTGCCATCACAACGGTCGCGTTGGGACCGGGAGCCGTCCATGATTTGAATGATGGGTTGTTGGTTTTTAGCAATGTGCCCTCCGTCTGTGCGGGCTTGACTGCACAGCCCGCACTGCAGTGTAACGGCCTCACCGTGTTGTGGGTGAAACCCAAGTAACTTTCGGTGGATATATTCGGTGAACCTGGTCGGCGAAGGGGGCCATTAGGAAATCTCGAGAGGCCGCGATCCATTATGGATATTGCCGTTCGCTCGGGGTCCTCGGCTTCCGTTCTGTGGCGATGTGCCAGGCTCGCGGAATATATACCTTTCGGGATGGCGTTTCCGGTCTTCACCCGGATCTTTTAGATTGCCCCATAGGCCTCTATTGTGGAGTTTGGGAGGGCGAGAACATCGAGGCATGATTATCCCGCTTCAGCCCGGATCGTGACTGATAAGGCGACTATACCGCATTATCCGACGTTCTTTGGGCGCAGTCACCAGGTAGCCCGACCGCCTTACGGCGCTCGGGCTACCTGGTGTGTGCGCCTTAACTCGAGTTGCCGCCTCCCCTCTGTTCAGGAAACCTTTTCGGGTCGCGTGGCGTTTTATCTTGCATGGAGGGAACCGGGATGAAGCAACGGAGATTGGCCGCGCTTGGATTAGCGCTCAGTGTCGGACTAGGCGGGCTCGGGCCGACGGCCCTGGCCGCCGGACGGCCGCAGGTACCGTTGATTACGTTGGATATGTTGTCGGCTGAGCAGGGGTGGGCGATGAATACGGCGGGACAAATCCTAAAAACGACGAATGGAGGACAGGGCTGGACTAATGCAGGGAGTCGAATCCTGGCTCAAGCCATCCAACACATCGCCAAAGCGGGGAATTTTTATCTGGGAGGCCCGACTCCCGGGGGCAACTTGGTGGCAAGTCAAGGCCGTGGTACAATCGGCGCTTTTCCTAACCCGTGGACCGCTTGGGTGACCTTGCCGGTGGCTCACGATGCCATCCAGATTTGGCATACTGGAGATGGCGGACAGCGATGGACCTCTTCGATAATTTCACGGGTAGGTGCGGGTCCAGGGGGTCTAGCGCTGAGTGAAATCACAGCGATAGGAAATCACGATGCGTGGCTGGCGACCAATCGACTCTGGCATACCAACATGCATCATTCCTCATGGTATCGGATGGCTCACGGCGGATTTTCCGGTATCGAAGGGATGGTATTTGCCAACGGGTTGGTCGGCGTCTTGGCAGGCGGCAGCAATATCGTCTACGGCCCCCACAGTGCAGCTCTTACAGTGACCACTAATGGCGGATCGGTGTGGCGATCCCCGCAGCATCCGTTGCCGCTGTTACCGGGAAATTGGGCGACCACCGTGCTGGACCCGGTCGTCGTGCCGCATACGCAGCAGTTCATCGTCGCCGTCCTCATGCAAAAGCCGTTTCCGTCGAAAGCCACCCCACTTACGACCTGGTGGCGGTTAGAAGAAAGCACCAACGATGGGGCCACCTGGCGGATGCTGCCGAAGACCCCGAATCCCGTTTTGACCGCTCCGTCGAAGTTGATCATGCAAGCCTGGGTGACATCCGACATTGGGTGGGTAGTGGTCGGCGACCGACTGTTTCAAACCACCGATGCGGGTCGGCACTGGGCCCCCAACCCCTTGCCTCCGGGGATTGTTATCAATGTGAGCCGGATTTCCGTAACCCAGGGATTCGTGTTGATGCAGCAGGGTCACCACACCACACTCTATCGTACGCAAGACCGTGGCAGACTGTGGAGTCGCGTGTCAGCCTCCTCGGATGCCTAAAGCGCGTGGTGAGCACTCAAACGAACCCTCAGCCACTCATCGGGACTGTCCGATAGTAACTGAGGGTTCAATCCGTTTCCGTAAGAATGCCCCACCAACTAGTTGGTGGGATTCCACTTCGAGTCCTGGTACCCCGCATATGGCGTAATGTCCGCGTCGATCGAACTCCCGGGACACCCGGTGTTGGTTTCGGCATCATAGTTGACCAGGTACTGCCAAATCATCACTTTGTAGCCCCCGATGACCATATCCGCATAGGTCGAGTTAAATTCGTCGGTTGCAGCAGAGCAACTGGCCGGACAACTGGTACCAGCGGCCCATACCACAATGGGAATCTGACTCGTGTAATTTGATCCAAAATACTCGTTCCAAAAATCCTGACCAATGTATACTCCTGCGGTACTGGCTCCTTCACCGTCTCCACCCCAAATTGAATCCAAAAATCCGAAGAGCGTGGCCGTATTGTTATCGTAGTTGTCTTCATCCCACCCCCCATTTTCGGGTTGGATATCTCCGAAAAACGTGAGACCGCCAATATATTGGGCATATTGTGACGACGATGTCGTCGAAGTGAGAGCATTGTTAAAGGCGTTCCCTTGCGCACTGCCCCAATCTTCCGCCGACATGCCCGAAGGTTTTTTAGGACTGTTCGGGCCCGCGACATCCCACACCGCAAACGTGTGGGCTTTGCCAGCCTTAGCGGCAGTCGCTTCGTCGAAGTATCCGGATCGCTGCTCCGTTTCCGCACCAATGTTGCCAATATAGAAATTCGGGCCGTCTCCCGCGCACGGAAAATCGAGAGCGCTCGCATCGTCCATCCCGTAGTACCAACTTGAAAAAGCCATGTCCTCTCCTCCTGTTTCATCGAAATAAGGGTGCGCTCGACTAATCCGAGTGCACCCTCCACGATAGCGACCAATTCTGCCAAAAAGCTTCCCAAAACCTTCTAAAATTCTGCTAAAAATCTGACCGTGAGCCTAGGTTGTGGTGGGAGTGTCACAACGCAAGAGATAGCCGTATCCATAACGCGTGACTAAGGACCCGCGGAAAAATAATTTGAACGAATTCTTAGTATCTGCGAGTGTTCAACGGCAGTGCGACCGGAAGTTTGTGTCATTTTACGTTAATTAGGAGCGCGTATCAAATAATTCGGCTCTGGATCGCGAAAGAAGCAAGCCTTCGGCGAGCCCCCTGCAAATCCGGAGACTGGATGGTCGCGCTATGGAGGGACGTGCCGCCGAGGGCGGTTTCGCTAGGTGCTCTCCGCCGCCGGGGGAGTGGGTCGAATGATGTAATTCCACTTCCCTTGAAAAGCGTTCCGTTCGATATTTACCTTAGCCAGGGCGGCTTTTGACACTTTCCGGCCGATGTCGTACGTCCGCGCATCCAACACCGCCTTAATCTTGAGGCCGGTCGCATTGGTGGTGTGAGCGATGTACTGAACCACGGTGTTGAAGCTATCGAGGGGTTTGCCCCGCCAGTTGATGCGAATGGGACTGAACACTTTATGCTCAATCGGGTTCCACTGACTCGTGCCGGGAGGATAATGGCT
>DAHXNH010000174.1 GCA_027365485.1 Clostridiales bacterium | reverse complement strand
ATGCAGCGTGGCGTGAAGGCGCACATCCGCCACGGTGGCCACCCAGTGGGCCACCTGGCGATTGAGATCGGCCAGATCGACGATTTGGCGCACCCGGGGCCAAAAGTTTCCGCGAATATAGCGGGTCGGACGTTCGACCTTGCCATTATTATGTGAAGCTTTCCATAATAAAGAGAGAGTTATCGGAAGTCCGCGGAACGTAAAAAGCCTCGGGCGAGGCACCTCCCAAGACTTCGGATACCTCTATTGGACTAAATCGCGGTGAAGCGGTAACTCCTATGGGCAATCAATCGTGTGAACCCGTAAGAACGAGCATGACCGAGGTACGGCCCGATCAGGAAGTGCACCAGCGTGTTTGAGAGGCGTTCGATTACATCCCACGATGCCAACCTCCTTCCACCTAGTTCCGCCGCCATCTGCTTGCTAGTGTATCATACGACCACGCTTGGCGTTCGCGTCAGAACCAACAGTCTGGACCACCCGGGCGACCCCTTTTTTTTTTTTTAACCACCGCGAAGCGGTTTAGTCCAAGCGCGATTATCCCGATCTTTGAGTTATCCCGAAGAATCCTCCCCCACCGACGTACCGCCGCGTAAATATGGCCATCCCCGGTGAGGACACGATAATTCTTCGGGATAACTCACGACCTCACTTGAGCCCGCATAGTTGTAAGAGCAGTTCCTCATTATCTTCCCACACAGGAGTTTCCGTCTGTTCCGCCGGATCGGAGCGCACCTTCTCGAGCGCGGTCTTGAGCATGGTGACATCGGCCGTCGCATAGATGTCGGTGGTATCAACGCTGGCATGGCCCAAGAAATCTTTAATGTAGGACAGGGGCATGCCGGCCTGGTATAGATGCATCGCGCGCGAATGCCGAAATAGATGGGGATGCACGCGATCCGGCACGTCTGCGCAGTGTTCTTGCGCCGTGGTGCCATAACGATTCAGAAACTGAGCGACGGTATCGGACGACATCGGCCCCACCTGCCCCTTGATGACGGTATAAAACAGCCAGGCATCGGGGTCATCATCTGTCCGATGAAATTCTTGGAGATAGCGATGCAGATGTTGAACCGTCTTAGTTAACAAGGGGACCGCCCGGGTTTTGGCCTCTTTGCCGTGCAGGTGCACACAGGGCACCGGGTCTTGAAGATGGAGATCCCGAAGTCGAAGGTCTAAGAGTTCTTGAATGCGGGCAGCAGTATCATAGAGCAGGATCAGCAAAAATTGGTTGCGTAACCCTCGATGCGTTGTCGGATCCGGCTGGGCCAGCAGGCTCGCGAGGGCGTTTTCCGAAAGATAACCGATGGCTGCCCGCGGGGTTTTCTTGGCGGGTACCTTGCAGAGTTCCGTGTAGGCCTCGGTCAAGGACACATCTTCTTGTGCGGCGTACTTGACGAACGATTTGAGCGCGGCCAGTCGCTGATTCCGTGTTGCGACGCTGCAGTGTCGCGTGTTTTCAAGCCAAGCCAAAAACTCCGTCACGGTTCGGTGGTCAAGACAGTCAAATGTTATTTGGGTCCAGGCTAGACCTCGGTCGTCTTTGAGATACGTCCGCAGCAACTGCAGGGCTTCGCGGTACGATTTGACCGTTAGGGGGCTATAACAGCGATTATTTGGGAGATAGACGAGAAGAAAGTCTCGGACCAAGCGAAAGAATCGATCGTCGCGGCTCATGGTGTTACCGCCGGAATCAGGTCGGCGAGGCGGGATTCGCTGGCCTCTATCAGAACGGGAAAGAACTCCGGCACCAAGTGGAGATAGTAATCGGTCTCGGTGAGGTGCTCGTGACCGAGATACATGGAAAGATAGGGGAGGTATGTGGCCAAATCCTTGTGTTCCCGGACCCACTGATTCAACCGATGTACCGCAAATGAATGGCGAAAATCATGGACGCGAGGGCGATTGCCTGACACCGGGCCGATATCGGCCCGATTCCAGAAGGCATGAAAAGTGTAGCCTAAAAAGTCCTTACGATAAAATCCTCCGTGATGATTGGGGAAGAACGCGGTGCGCTGAGGCCAGTGCGCGCGCATCTGGTGATCATACATCTTGCAGAGGCTCAACACATCGGGTGCCAGCGGCACCCGCCGGCTTTTATGTCCCTTGGATTCGCGAATGGTTAGCGTACCTATGGTCAGGTCGACATCCTCCACCGTGAGATGCACCGCTTCCGAGGCTCGCAGGCCGCAGCAATATAGGACCCGAAAAATGACGGGAATGACCCTGTGGCGTGTCGGACTATGTGGATCATATGCGCATTGGTCCACCGCGCAAAAAAAGGCACCCAGTTCTTCCTTCGTGAAAATGTGCGGCACATAGCGTAACCTCTTGCCGGGAATCCCTGGGGGGATTACGTACGCTGGAATGCCGAGACCGTTTAAATACTGAGCGAACTGTCGAATGGGTGTGATGCGGCGAATCAGGGTATTGACATGCTCATTAGGCCGCAGCTCCGCCCAATGCAAGGCGACGGTCCGCGTTAACTGCCGTTCATGCGGATGGTGCTCAACACAGAAGCGGTCGAAGGCCGCCAGTCTTTGTTGAGATGAGACATACGGCCAGCCTACGGCGCGCTTTTGGGCGACAAACGCCGCCATGTCTCCCCCAAAGTGACTGGTGTACTGTTCATTCATCGGACGGCCTCCCCGGTTACTTCAATCCCCTCGAGCCCCAAGGCGCAGAGCCGCAGATGTTCGGTGTCGGTGGAGAGATAGATTTTGGTGGTATCTTTGTTGGCGTGCCCCAGCACGCTGGAAATGATCGGCAAAGGAGTTTCGGCGGCCAGAACACGCGCCGCCAGGGAATGCCGCAAGATGTGGGAACCTTTGTGTTGACCTGGCTCCTGTCGAATTTTTGCCCGGTTCAGCGCCGCGCGCACCACGTTACTGATGCCATGCCCTTCCATAAACGGAATGTAAGGGGCCTGACTGCGCAAAAACACCTGCGGAGACGGAACGTTGGGACGTCCATGTAACAGATAGTCGACGATCGCATTGCCCACGTCGGCCAATAAGGGGGTGTCCAAGCGCCTCCCCGTTTTCTGCTGGACCACGGTGATCGTATGGGTTCGCCAGTGGATGTCTGTCACGCAGAGTTGGGCAATATCCACTGCGCGTAGGCCGAGCCGCAAAGCCAGGAGTACAATGGCAAAGTCTCGACGACCAACCACCGTGGTACGGTCGATCGCCGCTAACAACTGACGTTCCTCGGCGTCGGTGAGCATCGGTACGATGGCCGTTTTCCGTCCAAAGCTGCGGGGTACGGCGTTGTCGAGACCCGCAACGGTAATTCCGGTGTCCTCCATAAATCTGAGAAAATGTCGGACCGCGGACAAGACGGTTCGCATGCTGGTGGGTTGATACGTGGTGGCCGCATGCGGAATAAATTGGCTGACCTCCGTCCGGGTGATGCCCTGTCCCGTGAGAATACCAGCACGTTCTAAATACTGGAGAAACTGTTTGCCCACCATGGCATAGAACTCCTGTGTTCCGCGGCCGTAGGCCGCGTCCTTCAAGTGTTGGCGATACTGCGTCAACACGGTGGTGTGAAAGAGGGAACTGGACCACACGGGCGCTCCCCATCGGGGTAAGGGCTTCCAATGGACCTCCCCAGTTTCTGCGTAATCCACAAGAACCCCCGTGGCCTTACGAATCAGTTTGAACTTCCATGCTTTAAGAGTGCCGGCCTCGTATTGATCGCGTAGCTTATGCACATACTGTTCCGCCAATGTGCTGGAAAAGACGATCGAGCCTTGAGCGAGGCAATGCGCCTGAAACTTTCGCCAAGCATAATCATATTGCCATCGCGTGGACGTGCTGTGGCCGAGTGGCTCCATCGCGGTTCGAGCTTCGGCAATCAAGACGTCCAGGACAACGAATTCCTTCATGTGATGCCCCCCTTATTGTGACTCGGACTTCGGCCGAGCACTCTCAGTATGGAGGGCCATGATGCGTCCATCAAATTTTTGGGGTCATCAGGCACCATGGTTATCCCGAAGATTCGTTCACGAAATGGCGACAAGACTGGATGATTCTCAAGATATCGGGATAACTCAAAGATCGGGATAATCAAGGGGCAACCCCAACCACGCGCGAAGCTTACCTATGACGGCCAATTGTTCGATTTCGTCATCTTTCATCGCTTTGGCGACCGCACGGGCGAGTTTAGGCTTGTTTCGCACGATGTGTGAGCACTCAGCAGATTCCAGGACTTTTTGAACGTCGTCGTAAGGTCCCCATTTAGGTACGTTTCTGCAACCGCAAACCTGTTGAACAACGTTGGGCGGGTAGATGTTTTCGAGGCAGCGAACGCTTTGGCCGATGAATATTGTCATACTGGGAATTCGTGCATTCAGAAATTTGGTTCGGTTCTCTGGAAGAGGGGATTGTTGATCTTTTAACCTACATTTGGCACCATTTTTTTCAAATGGCGTAACGGTGCGGGTTTTGGGGCAGGGCGGTGAATTTGTAGTCACTAATAGGGACCCAAAAAATCCAACCCCTGTAAGGGATTGGATGGATTTTCTGTAGCTACTAATAGATGGATAGCGCTATTCAGAGGTCATGGCAACGTCAACGGCAAGACTAATTTGTTTTTATACTGCGCGCGGGTCATGGTTTTCGTTTTTGGGAGAACGCCATCGTGTTAGAAAACCATTATGCAGCAAGGTGTTGAGACACCCACAGCCTTGGCATCAAACCGTCAAATTTGACCCGCGCGCAGTATAGCCAGATCAATCGCTTGAAAATCCAATCGACCAACCACACTTGGTTAACGCTCACCGAATCGTCACCCCGGCAACGCGCCTATCTTCAGGAGCTGGATTGCGAATCTCTCATCGCCAATACGACGCTCCAATCCATCCTAAAGGCGATGCAATCCTGGTTGTAGTCACTAATTCTTCCGTACCGATCCCCGAAACCCTTGCGGCCCAATGACTGGAAAAATCTGGCGCCAAATGTGGGCTATATTAGAGGGTGGAAACGGTCGTTATGAACTCGTAGGGGCTCATGGGCAGACAATGAAATACTCCGTAAGCGCCGCGTATAATTTTATTCGTGATAACGCGAGGAAGTTAGGCCTTTCGGTAGCTGTGATGCAGTCAAAGAAAATCATTATCCATTTAGTGTCCATTGCCACCCCACGCGAGGGGTCCTCGGCGGAATTGGCCTTTGTGATTGGCATGGTATCCGCGCTGTCTGGCTTGGGAGTCAGAGCAAGTATGGCGGTAACAGGAGACGTATCGTTGCATGGAGAAGTGAGTGCAGTAGGAGGTCTTCCACAAAAGTTGGCGGCGGCTAAGTCACATGGTCGTCGCGTCGTCATTGTCCCTCGAGATAATCAGCGCGACGTAGAGCAGTTGGATGCTTTACTTCTTGAGTCTCTCGAGGTGATTTATGTGAGTTCGGTGACGGATGCGTTACAGGCCGCGCTGCAGCCTATTTATCGCAGTTAACTACGAGTGACGCGATTCAACGGTATATGAAGTCAAAAACATGTATGGGCCGACGTCTTACCGAAACGGCTTCCGCCCCATCGGGACGTGCCGGGTCGGATCCGCTACGGCACCATCGCGCGATGCAGAGACCGTGCCGGGCGGAAGGGCATGTCAAGCCAAGCCAGTGCTTTCTTGTGATCACCAAGAGAGATTCGGTTGACCTGTCCTAAACGGGCGTCCGATCGTATTGGTGCAGCTCGTTTCGTCAATGGGAAGGACTTTTCTCCTCCGTTCGCGAAAGCCTTCTTAGGTGATGCTAAACGATGCCCAACCGATCAAAAGACGATCCAAAAAATCCTATGCCGTTGAACCTCGCAAGCTGAAATCTGGTCACTGGAAAGGGCGCGTGGTGATCTACGACGCCAGACCTTCGACAACCAGAAGCAGGCCAAGAACTGGGGACAAGAGCAGGCGTTGCTCTATCGACAGGACCCCAGCCGCAAGCTACCGAGCGAGGAGACGTTTGCAGAAACAGCCAATTGGCCAGTTTCCTTTGTTCCCGTGCTGGTTTCCTTAGGTTCACGGGGATGACTACTGGTCTGCCTCTTTCATCGGTCAGCAGGACTTTGAGAAGAATTCCTGCTTTTTGGTGTGGACTGGCAGGGGATTAGCAAGTGAATGTCAAATGACTCGTCAGGGTTCTAGAAACGGAGGCGGTGATTTTTGAGTAGGCTGAATGAGCTTTGGCATCATGGTGCGGAGCAGGACTGGGAAGACGCGGCACAGGAATACTGGTCAAGGCCCGGGGTTGCGCGGCAGCGGGAACTCGAGGAGCGTATGGATCGGGTTCACGAATCTCGGGCTGAGATTTTAAGTAGTGAAGATAACTTTTATCGATTTCTGTTTGAGGATCTATACCCGTGGAAAATGGACCCTACCAGAATTGTGCCACAGCAACGCAACCTTGAAAAATATCACATGGACACACCTGCCGGGATTGATAGACTTCGCCAATACCTGTTATCGTCTGCCCGAAAACTGGGCTCGTTGGCCGTAGATAAGATGTTTAAACGGATGACTCCTGTGGGTGGGATGGGTATCCCCGTGGCCTCCGGATGTTTAGCGGTGTTATTCCCCGAGTATTTTGGGACACTGGATCGTTTCTGTCTCAGAGGGTTCCTCACGGTGGACGATGACCCTGCGACCGAGTTCTTTCGGCTGACGGACGAGGTGGTGTCAAACCCCGACGAGTTTTTTGGTAAATATGAGCAAGAGTCACGGCTTCATGTGGCTAAATTAATGACACTTCTCTATAGGCAAAAGGCGGAATCGTTGAATGAGCGGTTTAGAACTACCGCATGGATACCTCGGCGAATCGAAAAGGTAGTGTGGACGCTCAGAGATCAGTAATCCCATGCCAAGAGAGAAGCCATTAAGTTACAGGGATTTCCGTTTATTCAATGGCTGAGAGATCCAATGCCTGATAAATGTCGTCGAACACTGCGACAAACAGCACCAATCGCTGGGTCATGAAGTTGCACCGTCGGTGGATGTGATGCTGGCATGGGTATTTACCGGGGTGACAGCGTATCAAAGAGATGCCTCAGTCGGGAGAACTTAGGGGCATCGCGAAGGCCCCTCGTCTGCATCATCTTGCGATACCGCGCTGCGGCCCAGGCGGTGGCCGGATGCGCAGAACATTTAAGAGAGCGCCATGCTTAGTATTTCAAGAATTACTGCCGTACTCCATCGGGTTCGGATTGTTGGGGATTTTCGCGTAGGATTTTCGGTCAGGCAAGAGGACGGAGGACACCAATCGAAGAAGATGGCGGCAACATGGTGGCCAGGTAATGCCCCTGCCAGACTTGCCGCGGCCTATTCACCGCACTTTGTAGCCGACCAGCCGTCTCCGTTGACGCTTACGCCGGAACCGCCTTGGTCACGGTGCCATTGTTCGTCGCGCCACTCATCGCCGGGAATCACGTTATGGTCGTCGGCGCTCTGTTTCTGGCTAAAGGGGTGTCCGGTGTCGGTGCGATGATGCAGGCCGTCACACTAGGCACGACGTGGAGCCATGGAGGCTATTCTATCCGACACGGTATTTTCCGGGATTCAACAGCCGCCTGGCGTATGACCTCGGAATTAATAGCGCAAAAGCGCTCGGTCGTGGTGGTCAATGTTGCGCAACAAGATGGTTTCAGGATCCACAAATTCGAAGGTTATCCGAATATCCATGTTTACGGAGCATTCATAGATGCCCGTGGTTCCTTGTATTCGCTTCATGCGCAGAGCCGGATGGGCAGGGGGGAAATCGCCAAAGGTAGTGCATCGTCTTTTCCACTTGATTCATGAGGTGCGGATTGCCTTGGCAAAGCCGCTGAACCTGTTTCGTGAAGCGTGCCGACCGCTGGAGATTCACCGAGGATCCTTAGGTGGCGCTGGCGCGAGATCTTTCATAAACTCATCGACCGAGTTGTATCGTTGACTAATACGCCCCGCGACTTTGTCGATGTCCGCCTCGTGTTCCCCGAGTTGCCAGGACTCGGTCCAATACCATGATTGATCATCGTGTTCCACCAATGACTTTACCACCGCGTAGACCGTCTCAATGTCAGTGGGCTCATTGAGACGGTCGATGAGTTGATGTAACGTGTTCTTGTTGACGGCCATACCGCACCTCCTGTTTGCGCGTGTTGACAGGTTCCCGAACTGTTGGAGAACATCAGGAGACATGCTCCGTTGGGAGCTTTTTAATAATATTATAGCACCGGTGACAGATG
>DAHXNH010000173.1 GCA_027365485.1 Clostridiales bacterium | reverse complement strand
TTCGATGGCGGCCGGTAATAGCTTATTTCCTCCAGGGTAACGAGAAGGTCTCGATCGCTGTAGCTTTCCTTAGAGCCTGATGCATCCTACTTCAAAAAAATCGCTGATTTGGGAAAAGTTGACATGCGGAAGCTGGGTTCTGATATACTTCCGCCGGGGGTGTTGATATCGGTATTGCCGTTAGCCGATTTTTACCACCGCCTCGATCTCCTCGAACTTCGAACAGAACAGTTGCGCACGGCGGCACAGCAGTTGGCCCATCTCCAGCACGAGGCAGCAGCCGACGCGAAATTGTTGCAACGTCTGGAACCCGTGGCCGACCGAGTGCTGAACACGCTAGCCACCTTGGATTTTGGCAGGCGGCAAACGCTCCTCAGAAGCGTGCTCGACCATGTCGACATCACGGTAGAAGCGGTAACGCTTCACTTTGGTATTACTCTTCCCCCGAAGGACCCATCCGATCCCGATCTCGACGAGCGTGGGGATCCCGAGCGTCCGGCACGGACGCAGAGTGAAAAGTGTGGGGGCAAGCGCGCCCTCAGGACAACGGCTGACTGTCAAGCCAATTGCATTTGCGATACCCCCGTGTCACCACGGCACTACTTCTTTTTTGGCTTGGTCACAGAGCAAATGGCCTTGACAACGGAGTGCGGTCACGGTCCTCTACTCCGGGCTCTCCTCAACGACTGCAAACCATAAAACGCCTTGACAGTCGCGGCACCGCGCAATTTTAAGCGGAATCCCATCGAATTCCGTGGCATTCTTTTCGATGGGCAGCGCAACCAGAGAAACAGGTTGAGTAGGCGTCAAATTGTGACTTTGGCAATACGGGCACCTGATATCTGACGGATTCATACCACATCCCCTCGTTTGGTTAGCGGCATAGTCCGTACCCGCCCGTCCCAACTTTGTACGATGCGCACATGCTGTGCGTGATGCAATGGGTCATCCAATTGCTCGAGCGATTCCCGCACGAACATCCGGATAAGCGACGAACGCCCCAGTCCGCGACGGATCGCTTCCTGATTGATGGCGCGCATTTCCTCTTCTGTAAAGCGAATGGTCACCCGTTCTTCTCGCAGGTCTACATGGACCTCGCTTGGGTCGACCTCTAGCTTAAGTTCGCCCGCTTCAGCCAACCGGCGAAATTCCTGCTCTGTCATCGTCCACCGCCTCTCTCCTTGTTCCACAACGCACGTTGTTTCGGGCGCGCTGTCATCGCCGTCACCGTCCGCCACCATCCCGCCTTCTGCGGGGATTCATAATAGATGCCCCAAACCTCCAAGAGCCGACCGCTGGTAGTGTACCCGACGGCGACAAAATACGGATTGTCGCCCTCTGTTTCCGCGCGCACAAAAACGGGGGCGCTAGTCATGACTTCGGTAACTTCTCCGACACTGACCTTGTGTCGGGCGATGTGACGGACATTACCCTCGGCGTCCTGATCATCACCCCAATCTAAGCCTGTGATATTCAACAAAAGATGGTCGCCTCGTGTCTGCCGATGTCTGACATAAATATTATACGCCGCCTTCTGAGAAAAAGCACGGCCACCCGCTACTGCGAGAACAACACAATCTCTGGAATACACGCCATAAGATGGTAAGGTCGGATGGCCCTATCACTTGAGGACAGCGCACCACCACTTTGATGACTGGGCAGGCATCACGATGTCCATGCAGCAACTTGCCGTCACAGAGCCACGGCTGCTGATCGAATTCCCGGCCTGTTTTCATGAAATTCATCGGTCAATTGTTAGGTTTCACGGTATTTGGCCAAGAAAAGTCTCGAATTCACGGTCCGTTGCGCGGTGGTGTCCGATAGGATGACACATCGAGCGTCTGGGATGGGCCTTCCGAAGCGGACCCCCCATTTTGGAGAAAAACGCGCCAAATTTTGGTCAAACCGCGTAAGATTCGACCATTAATACGATCGGAGACGTTTGTGCCATAAGACACGCTGCCTGCGCACAACCCTCTGAGGCATTAACGGGCAAAAGTACGCCGTAAGCGTGACAGAGATTATGGACAGCGCAATGAGGGGGATCTCGGCAGCAACGCGATGGTGCGGTCGATACCATTCTCCCCAAAAGCAGGTAAGACCTTCGAGGGTGTGGGCGGATCGTGAATCCCTTGTAACGCGCCAAACGCCAAGCAATTGCCAAGTGCATCCCATCCGGCATGGCAAATCTCCGCTAGGGCGCTGTCGATCAGGTCATGAGAGAACGACAGCGCGGCCGCGAGCACAATGGCGAAATTGGGTAGGCTATGGTCTTTCGGATATCCAGTAAATGGTTCACGAATCTCTCGCATCCGGGCATCCCAGGATCGTTCGTGGACGCACACGGTCCTACAGTGGGCTAGAAGCGAGATTGCCGCAGGCTGCGAATCATCATATCCAGCAATCTGTTCAATGGTTGAGGTGAATACGTCGGCTAGACATCTCTGGTTGGTCGGATGGCATAAGTGTGCGGCGATTTGCGCTACGGTGTAGGCCGTCCAGGTCCCCCACCCCCCATGTGCCACGATAGCATCGTGATACGCCAGAGCCCCGCTTGAGCGGGAATGGCTGCATGGAGAACGCCCCATAACGGGGCGCGACGCATGGCCCCGGTTGCTTCCCGATAGGGATGCCACAAAGGGCGACGGCCCAACTGTCTATGGTCAAATAGAAATGGCTCATCCGCACTTTTGATGTGACTTCTCTGGAATTGTCGAATCACCGCGATGGGCTGGGAATATTGCGGACGATAGAGACGCCTCGGACATAGGAATTTGTCCAAGCTGTGCAATTTACTGCGTTAGCGAGCTAAAGCGTGATTCATCGATTGTCCGTCAATTAGGAATATACCGTCTTCGTAATTGCGCCCGATAGTACGCTAAGGACCAGAGTGTGCACTAAGCGGGTACGGCATTTCGGTCGGACAGCCCCGCCTTATGGGACGCTGGCTTAGAGAAGAGGCGTCAGGAGACCCATTGGAATTCCAGACGATGGGTCTGACTCCACCGTATCAGTTGCTGGTTGCGGGATAGGGTGACGACACTCGCTAACGCCACCGACCCGGTTTTGGACCAACTCATGCCCTTATGTTTTTGTCGTCCGGCTACGCACAGATCGTTGGCTTTCTCCCCGCGATGACTCGAATTCCGAAGGCCGAGTTGCTTGCGGAGGGCGTAACAGGGGATATAATCTCGGTTCCGCTCGAAATAGCCGATCAGTGTCTCGACGGACTGCCCGGGCTTGATCTTCTCGGGGTCGAGGTCACGCAGGTAAGCGATGGCCGCGTCCACGCGGCCGCGCCAAAGCAAGGTGAGCAAGCGAGCCAGCACGGCGTTGCGGATCTTGGTCCCGCGACAGAGGGTGCTGAGTCCCTTGGCACATTTCACCTTCAGATGAAACCAGTCGAGCAGGATGCGTTTCGATCCGAACCAGGCTAAGCGTTCGACAATAGCCGCCTGCAGCGTTCGCTGCCCGTCGACGAAACATTGCAGATAATGGGTCGAGAGCACGCCATTGGAGAGCAAAAACGCCACGAGGACCTGGAGCACGGGGACGGTCCCAAACCCGTTCAAGACGTACCATCCTGCCGTAGTTTGGACATGGGCGATGGTATTGAAGACGTAGGCGCGGGGCTGTTTC
>DAHXNH010000161.1 GCA_027365485.1 Clostridiales bacterium | reverse complement strand
CCGCTCAGAAGGCATCCGACTCGGAGTGTCGTAAATACTGATAGACGGTCTCGCGACTAATGCCAAAGGCCTTAGCCAGGACCGTTTTCGCTTCCCCGGCTTGCGCCCGCTGCCGGAGCACCTGCACTTGCTCCGCCGTCAAGGCGCGCTTTCGACCGCGATAGACCCCGCGTTGCTTGGCCAAGGCAATGCCTTCGCGTTGCCGTTCCCGCAGGAGGGCCCGTTCAAATTCGGCAAAGGCACCCATCACCGACAGCATCAGGTGGGCCATCGGCGAGTCGTCGCCGGTAAAGGTCAGGTGTTCGTGGAGAAACTCCACCCGGACGCCGCGTTGAGTCAAGCTCGACACCAGCGTTCGGAGATCCTCCAAATTGCGAGCCAGGCGATCCATACTATGGACCAGGACGGTATCGCCCTCGCGCACAAACGTCAACAATTGCTCCAGTTGTGGCCGATGGAGATCCTTACCGGAGGCATACTCGGTAAACACCCGATCCACTGAAACCTGGTCCAGTTGCCGAGCCGGCTGTTGATCGCCACTGCTCACCCGAATATAGCCAATCCGATGCCCCATGCTCGACCGCCTCCTGGGTCCGAAAAGTGTCAGGATAGAGTTTAAGACTCTCCGAAGGATCTGTCAAACAATGTGCTTTTAGACCCTATTCTGACGCGATTGGGAACGGATCCTGACGTCCGGTTAGGGTATACCTCATAATAACACCGCGAAAGATGTAACCAAATGAATAGGTGTGACGTTATACCGGGTGACAACCCCAATGCGGGCGAATCTTACGATCGATCTACGCGGAGCAGTGGCGTTGCCACTAGACCAAAAGATTGCAAAGTCCACGAGAAGGAACCCATCTGCGGAGTAATCCATTAAACGTCGGAGCCCCTTCCCTCTCGCAGCTCTGGCGAGTACACTCCTGCTTCACCTTGCCTGCGCCAACACAGCAGCCAGTCTCTCGACCGGTGTGGCTACTTGGGGAACTTGGTATACCTAGAAAGGAAGATGATACGCATGTATCCGTCTCGTAGTGCTTCGAAAAGGACTTCTCACGCCTTACGCCTGTTGCAGCGGAAATTAGGTGTGTCGGCCGTCGCTGTCGCGGGCATGCTCGTGATCATGCCCAGTACCTTTGCCGCTTCCCGATCAGCGGTCGCACACCACATGCTGAGCATTCGCACCATCTCCATGGAAACGACCCACGTAGGATGGGCGGTGACCAAGACCTCGATTGTGCGAACTACGGATGGCGGACGTCGATGGGCCGACGTAAGCCCGCCTATTCCCCTGTACACGGCGAGCGGCCCGTCTCAACGCCTCAACACCGTATGGGACTTTCTCAACACCCAATCAGCCTGGGTTGTGGCGGCAACGAACCGTGCGCATCAGGTGGAGTGCAGTTACACGCACGATGGAGGCGCACATTGGAAAACCTTTGCCAGCACGCTCCCCACGGCAAAAATGCCCCACGAGGTGCTGTACGAAGCCGATTTTCTCAATTCCCGAGATGGATGGTTGGTTTTTGGACCATCCGGGGTAGCAGGTTCTGACCAGTTGTATGCGACTACGAACGGCGGACAGTCTTGGCATCACCTTGTGCCAAACACTCCCCTGGTGGGGCTGGTGTGGTTCTTTAAGACCACCAACACCGGATGGATGCTGATCTCCGAACCGAACAATGGAAGCGGGCCCCTGTTTGCGATCGAGTCGACGCAGAACGGAGGGCGGAATTGGACCCTCACCACCATCAAATCGATGAAGGGCTTAGAGGCGGTATCTAGAGTAGGGTCTGGCTTTGGCATGACAACCAGCGGAACGCACGACCTTCTGCCGACGTCCACCGTGGGAGTATCTCGAGACCCATATGTTTCCGTCCTACGTAGTGCCGATGGGGGGCAACGATGGGTTGCCATGTCGCCCACGTTGTCTGTGAACCCCCGAGACTTTTGGTCCGTGCAAACCATCGGAGGTACAGTCGCATGGGTCGTCGCCTCGGGCCGCTTATGGAGATCGTCCAACGGAGCCCGGTCCTGGGCCTATCGAAGCTCCGATGCATTTTTGGGCCACGCGACGGGTATGGACTTTGTGAGCACTCAAGTAGGATGGGTTTGGAAAACCACGGCAACTGGCACGCGCTTGTGGATGACCGCTTCCGGCGGTCGTCGTTGGACAACGTGGGAACCCGTTGTCACATCGTAGTAGTCCGCACTCAGCATGATCGAACACGAGCGAGACTGGTCGTCTCGCTCGTGTTGAACCGAAGGTCAGCGTTTAGTTGGGAATGGGGGCATACTGACCCAACACAGTGTGAAAGTCTAAGCTTGGATTGCTGACGTCTAAATCCACCGTATACGTTCCATTATCGACTTTCATGGTCGTCGATTGACCGATTCCCACGCAATCTTTGGTTGTCGAGGTGTATGAGGTGTCCCACGCCGGCAACGATGGCGGAGGCGTGGTGCCAACAGGGTCGATGTAGCTCGCTATTACCACAAACTCGGGACGCATCCCGTAGGCGCTTGCACAGTCGACCAAGGACGTCCACGTATTACAGGCGGACTGTGAACTGTATACCCCGGGCCATCCGGTGAGCACGTTGCCCGCTGTATCCTTCACACCGGTGATCATTCCCTTCAGCCACCCATGAAGGTAATCGGTGAACACGTACGGAGGATTGATTTGTTTACCATTGCTGACAGACTCGCAATCCAACTGTTATGGCTAACTCCTTTTGTCTTTGGTTTAGCTAAGTCAGTGGTCATCAGTTCTAGCCTATTTCCGAGGATGCACCGGTGGTCGGGGAACTCCCCCAGGTGTACTCACAGCATTCGCTGATTGGCGTAGGCAGTGGGTTTTCTGGGTGCGACAATCAGCGAATCCCAGTCCCTTGGGCTGATCTCGGCTTTACGTCTTTCGCTCATCGGTTGTGTATCTGATGACACGAAAGTTAGTCGAAGTGATGACAAAACCAGTTAGCGCCAACATCCAACATAAACGCACAGTAATGGCTTCCGTTGGCTGCATAAAACGGGGTGGTTGCATCTCCTCCCAACGCGGCTAACACTGCCTTGAGATTTGACTGCGCGTCATCGTGCCCGCTAGTGTAAGCTGTGGTGTAAATTCCCTGATACGCAATGGGTAGAAGGCGAAGAACTTTGTCATGGAAGAATTTGTTCTCGGTACTGGGATCATAAAACGCGCCTCCAGTACCGTTGTCGCTCTTGGTAAGGAAATATCGCCCCCAACCATACGGATAATGTCCCTGCCAGGAGGTCACCTGATCGTACATCGCCGAGTTGACGGGATCGTCGGAATCTGCATAAGGAGTGCCCGTAGCCATGTTTCTTAACACCTTTCCTAAACTCGATCGTCCTATCTCTCGTAGGACAACCCTAATGCTACGCGGCGAATTGAAGCCTAAGTGAAATGTAACTGCAGACTTATTGAAGACTTTTCGCAATACGGATCTCGGCGCATAGCAAGGGATAGCAGGAAAGATTAAAGACTTTTCCAGCTGTGTTTCAGCCAAATCTGTGCTAAAACACAGCCAGACTCGCTGCGAACCATC
>DAHXNH010000157.1 GCA_027365485.1 Clostridiales bacterium | reverse complement strand
GGTGCATACCGATGTTCTGGGCATGCAGCCTTATTCGACGCCAAAGATGATGACCGCCGCGGACATCAGCCGTGCGATCGGCGAATATGCCGAGGCAGCTCGTCTGGCAATCGCGGCCGGATTCGACGGCATCGAAGTGCAAAAGTCCTGGGGCTTTTGAGCATAAGTGCGCTGAAACTCCGGAGACTCAAGACGGGCGGCTATCTGGTCAAAGACGTACTGAACGGTGGTCATCAGCCAAAAACCCCTTCATCGAATAATTAAAGGGAAGGATACCAAATGTTGGCACCCACGTCCAGTCCTATTTTTTACCCCTCGGGCCACGCACTGAACATTCCGGTTAGACTGTCTTTTCGGCTATTTGCTTAACCTGACACCATTGGCGTGCGTAAGGTGAGGCTTACAGGAGGAGAGCCATTATTGCGACACGACATTGTGCCGTTGGTAGGCGACCTCGCCAGAATTTCTGGGATCGATGACATCGCGTTGACCACCAATGGGTCTGCTCTCTCTCGGGCCCGGGCGATTAGCCTCAAAGATGCAGGGTTGACGCGCGTTACCGTCAGCATTGATTCTTTGGATCCAAATCGGTTCGGTCGGATTAACGGGGTGGGCTTTCCCGTGAACCGAGTGCTAGAAGCTATTGATAACGCTGCGGAGGCCGGTCTTAGTCCGATAAAAATAAACGTTGTGATCAAGCGAGGATTGAACGGTATGGACGTCGTGCCCTTGGCCAAGAGATTTCGCTTCAGCGGACATACGGTGCGTTACATCGAGTACATGGACGTGGGCGCGTCTAATGGTTGGTTGCCGAAAGACGTCGTGCCCGCCCTCGAGATCTTGGAAATGCTGTCGACCGAGTGGACTCTTCATCCCGTGGAACCTGCCTATTACGGCGAGGTGGCTTCACGTTACGCGTACGACGACGGAGGAGGCGAGATCGGGTTCATTTCCTCGGTCAGCCAACCTTTTTGTGGAAGTTGCACTCGAGCCCGTCTGTCGGCAGACGGCCGTCTTCTCCTATGTCTGTTTGCTGACGAGGGGGTGAGTCTCCGGGATATCATGCGACATGGAGCGACCGAGCAAGATCTCATCGACACGGTACGGACAATCTGGAAAGGCAGGGACGACCGCTACTCGGATCTGAGAAACGGCGACGCGTCGCGTTCGACCAAACGACTAGAGATGTTTCAGATTGGCGGTTGATAACTCGTCCCATCTCAAACGGGGAGTCATATCGACAAAATTTCTGATGACTTCGTCGAAATGTGACGATGATCACAGTTGATGCCGACCAATAACGGGAGCATAATCCTGACGCGATATATTTGGTGTCGACAAAACGGTTGTTGTTCTTGCACTTCGACGGATTCTTGGGGCCGCCACACGATGGGGCGATTTGTCTATTCTTGTGGAAGGGGCGTGATGATGGGTGTCAGGACCTGCCTTGCGTACGGTGAAATCGCATCAAGCCATTCATGAAACTGCTTGGAACGAAGCCGACGAAGTCCTGCGGCTGGCGAAAGTACTTCGCGCTTCCTCGGATGGTGTGAGATTCGTTCAAGTCGTTGAGGTGTTTTTGGAGATCGTAGAGGCGCGGATTTTGGCTCACGCAGCCGAAGAAGAGCGTGGGCTATACCAAGAATGGTTACGGGCAAACGGTCAAAACCAGCCTTTGATTGATTCCCTGGTCGTAGAGCACGAGACATTGCGCCGACTAGCCCAAGCGATGGAACAAGCCATGATCCAACAACAATACGAGATCGTCGTGTCCACGATGAGCGAGCTTCTTCAAGTGTCTGCCGCTCATTCGCAGCATGAGGAAAAAATTCTCGGCGCCATCGCACAAGCGGGGGAGCCGCGATGATGAATGGCCCCCTACGTTGGGTTTACCCGAATAGCTACAAGCACCTGGAAGAGTTGGCCGAAGCGGTTGGAGTGCATTCATACGAATATCAAGCCTTGATTGATAGTGGAATCTCATCGGATCATATGGTGATTATTCAACGGGGCACGAACGCATGGGAAGAAAGATTTACCGGCGAAGAGTTAACGAAAGTAGCAGAGCGTGTTTCCACTTTCCTCTCCGAGGTGGTTTACGACATGGCCGAAGCGGTTACAAGCGAGTACCTCACTGTGATGTCCCAACGCGAGGTCTAGAATGGTTTAAAGGAGGCGCGAGCCTTGGTAGATAACAAGAACTTGGGTGAGGTTGGCCCCTCATATCCCATTACCGATGAGGACAGGGGTGATCTCATTGCCCTCTTGAAAATGCGGTTTGGCGCCGTGCCGTCTGAGCTAATGACGGCCCTTTCAGCGATTAATGATTTCAGCCAAATCGATCACCTGATTCTGGTAGCTGCCAATGCCTCGGGATGGTCTGAGTTTATTTCGGAAGTGTGCCAGCCAGGGTTTCGCATTGTGGGTCAAGGATTCGATCCTTTGCGCAAGACGCTGTCAGAGAAGCTAGCGAGAAAGGAAGAAAACGATGGCCAATAAACGCAATGCGCTCCTGCGGTCCGTTGATTACCTTAAGCGCGGCCAACGCATTAACCAGGAATGGAGCGAAGAAAGCGTGCGCTCCCGAGATTGGGAGGATGTGTATCGAAGCCGTTGGCAGCATGATCGCGTGGTGCGGTCGACCCACGGTGTCAACTGTACCGGTTCTTGTAGTTGGCAAATTCATGTTAAAGATGGAATTGTTACCTGGGAGACTCAACAAACCGACTACCCATCGCTCGGCGATGATGTTCCAGAGTATGAGCCGCGCGGATGTCCTCGGGGAGCGAGTTACTCTTGGTACCTCTACAGCCCAGGGCGAGTCAAATATCCTTACGTGCGTGCCGAATTGATCTCCGCTTGGCGAGAGATTCGCACACACGAAGAGAATCCACTCCTGGCCTGGCACACTTTGGTTAATGACCCAGTACGCCGTGAGGCCTATCAAAAAGCCCGGGGCAAGGGCGGATTCGTGCGAGCTGATTGGGATACCATCAGTGAAATGATTGCCGCGGCCATGTTGGATACGACGAAAACTTACGGACCTGACCGCGTCGGAGGATTTAGTCCTATCCCCGCCATGTCGCAAGTAAGTTTCGCCGCTGGGTCCCGTTTCTTGTCGCTGATGGGTGGCACCATGGTCAGCTTCTATGATTGGTATGCTGATCTGCCTCCGGCTTCACCACAAATTTGGGGAGAGCAGACGGATGTCCCTGAAAGCGCAGATTGGTATAACGCGAGCTACTTCATTATTTGGGGAACCAATCTGCCCATGACCCGCACTCCAGACGCCCATTTTATGGTTGAAGCTCGGTATAATGGAACCAAGGTTATCGGGGTAAGCCCGGACTACGCTGAGTATGTAAAATTTGCCGACCTGTGGCTGCCTTGTAAAGCGGGAACTGACGCTGCGTTAGCGATGGCGATGACGCATGTGATCCTTAAGGAATTTTACGTGGACAATCCCACACCCTACTTTTTAGAATACGCTAAAACGTATACGGATCTGCCATTTCTGATTACGCTTACGCAGCATGGCGAAGAGTGGATCCCCGCTCGGTTTCTTAACGCCAACGACCTAGGGATGGACGTTCCTGAGGCCGACTGGAAGACCATCGTATGGGACGAAGATACGTCTTCGCCGCAGATGCCCAATGGAAGCTTGGGCTACCGTTGGGACGGCCAGCAAAAGTGGAACCTCCGCCTCGAGAATCCCGACGGGACTCGATTGAACCCTCAGTTGTCGTTCGTCAAGGTGCCAGATTCGGTGTTGTCGGTAGCCTTTCCCAACATGCAGGCAGGCGAAGTTGAGCCGTTCGTTCGCGGCGTGCCGAGCCGGCGGCTCACCAACGGCCGCGGCGAGGCCGTCTGGGTGACTACCGTCTACGATTTAATGATGGCCCATATGGGCGTGAGCCGGGGCCTCCCTGGAGACTATCCTGTAGATTACGACGACGAAAGGGCCTACACCCCGGCTTGGCAGGAAGCCATTACCGGAGTAGACCGTGGGCTCGCCATCCGAGTGGCGCGTGAGTTTGCTGACAATGCAGCGAAAACCCATGGACGCTCGATGATCGCCTTAGGCGCTGGTACAAATCATTGGTATCACAGCGACCTCATTTATCGAAGCATTAT
Source organism: Clostridiales bacterium (assembly GCA_027365485.1). Taxonomy (GTDB): domain Bacteria; phylum Bacillota; class Sulfobacillia; order Sulfobacillales; family Sulfobacillaceae; genus JAMCVM01. The sequence continues at coordinate 16,536 of DAHXNH010000157.1, read as the reverse complement.
CAATTTGGTCATATTAACCGGCAGTCAGGGCGTCAACGGCGGAGGGTGGGCGCATTACGTGGGCCAGGAAAAAGTCCGCCCTTTGGAGGGATGGAGCACGCTCGCCTTTGGACTGGATTGGATGCGGCCCCCCCGCCAACATGCCGGCACTACCTTCTTTTATTTTGCTACCGACCAGTTCCGTTATGAGGAGCCGGTGGCGCCACTGACCGGTATTCCCAGTTCGGGGCGGTATCGTAATGCCCATCCAGCGGATATGACGGCACTAGCTTCGCGGTTAGGGTGGTTGCCTTCCTATCCCCAGTGGACGGAAAACTCGCTCGAGGTGGTGGCTAATGCCCGACGACATGGAGCTCAAAGTTCCGATGAGATTGTTCAATACGCGGCGCATCAGCTCGCGAATGGGGAGTTGGAATGGGCTGCGGAAAATCCTGACGATCCTCGAAATTTCCCCCGGGTCTTCTTTGTGTGGCGATCTAATTTGTTGGGGGCCAGTGGAAAAGGTCACGAATACTTCTTGAAGCACATGCTCGGAGCTCAAGGGCATGTGTTGGGTAATGCTGACGAGTCGTGGCAACCGGAAAGCGTGAAGATTACCAAGGAGATTCCGGAAGGGAAACTCGATTTGCTGGTCGACGTGGACTTTCGCATGACATCGAGTGGACTGTACGCCGATATTGTTCTGCCAGCGGCCACTTGGTACGAAAAACATGACTTGAGCAGCACCGACATGCATCCATTCGTGCACCCCTTCAACCCCGCCGTGGAGCCGCTGTGGGAGTCAAAAACGGACTGGGATACGTTTCGCACGTTGGCTGAAAGTTTTTCGAAGATGGCCGCCCAATACTTGCCAGCGGTCGATGACTTGGTCATGGTGCCAATGCAGCATGATTCGGTCGGAGAAATTTCGCAACCCCACGGTAAAGTACGCGATTGGCGGAAGGGTGAGTGTGACCCTATTGTCGGTAAGACGATGCCCAATCTCGTGTTGGTTCACCGAGACTACGCTCATCTGGTGGACCAAATGACCACCTTGGGGCCTCTGGCCGACGAGGCGCTAACGACCAAAGGAATTCGGATCGACGGGCATGCTGCCGTCCACGAACTGAGAGAACGGGTGGGGGCTAGCAAGCGCGAAGGTCCCGGACTCGGACGTCCTTCGATCTGGACGGGAAGACAGGCAGCCGAAGCTATTTTGACACTGTCTGGCCCCACCAATGGCCATCGCGCGGTGGAGGAATGGCAGGCGCTGGAAAAGACCACGGGCCTTTCGCTGATGGAGGCGATCCACGGTCGAGAAGATACCGTTTATCGATTTGAAGACCTGACCGTTCAGCCCCGACTGGCGCTCCCAGCGCCCGTCTGGTCCGGGCTCGAGAGCGAAGGGCGGCGTTATTCTCCCTTCACCGCCAATGTGGATTTTAAAATACCTTGGCGAACGATTACCGGTCGACAACATTTCTATATGGACCATGAAGTGATGTTGGACTATGGAGAAGGGTTACCGATTTATCGACCGCCGAATGACTATCCGCCGTTCGCTCTCGGAGACGCGAAGCGGAGTGCCGCTGAGGGGTCGCAAGCCGTGACGGTTCGCTATCTTACGCCACATCAAAAATGGGGGATTCATTCCACGTATTCGGATACGCCGCGGATGTTGACGTTGTTTCGAGGCGGTCAAACCGTGTGGATGAGCGTGGAAGATGCGGCCACGATCGGCATTAAGGACAACGATTGGATCGAAGTCTTTAATCGCAATGGGGCTATCGTCGCTCGGGCGGTCATCTCGCATCGCTTACCTCAGGGGGTGGCGATGATGTATCATGCCCAGGACCGGACGATCGGAGTCCCCAAAAGCATGGTAACCGGAGACCGAGGCGGCACCCATAATAGCGTCACCCGCATCATTCCTAAGGGGACCCACATGATTGGCGGTTACGGACAGTTTAGTTACAGCATGAACTATTATGGTCCGACGGGTCATCAGCGTGATGTGCTGGCATGGATCCGACCGCTGAAGGAGGTCGACTGGCTTGAAGATTAAAGCGCAAATCGCCATGGTGATGAACCTCGATAAATGCATCGGATGCCATACCTGCAGTGTGACTTGTAAGAACACCTGGACCAACCGTCCTGGCGCAGAATATATGTGGTTTAATAACGTTGAAACGAGGCCGGGCCCGGGTTATCCGCAAGAGTGGGAAAATCAAGACCGGTATCGCGGTGGATGGGCGATGTCAGGCGGTAAGCTCAAGCTGCGCTCAGGGGGTCCCTTGTCTAAGTTGGCCCGAATTTTTTACAATCCTGACCTGCCGACGATTGATGACTATTACGAACCGTGGACCTACGATTATCAAACCCTGGTGGACAGTCCGCACCGAAATCATCAGCCCATCGCGCGGCCGCATTCGCTTCTAACCGGAGAGGTGATGGAAAAGCCCGTTTGGGGCCCGAACTGGGATGATGACCTGGCGGGCGGCCCGGAAATCGCTCCCCGTGATCCCAATCTTAAAGATCTCATGCAACATGTAGCGTTTGAATATGAGCAGACCTTCATGATGTATTTACCGCGTATCTGCAACCATTGCCTGAATCCGGCCTGCGTGGCAGCATGCCCTTCGGGTGCCATGTATAAGCGAGAAGAAGACGGCATCGTTTTGGTGGATCAAGATGCCTGCCGGGGATGGCGGTTTTGTGTCAGTGCTTGTCCGTACAAGAAAGTGTACTTCAACTGGAACACCCACAAGGCCGAAAAATGCACCTTTTGTTACCCCCGGATTGAGGCAGGATTGGCGACGGTCTGTTCCGAGACGTGCGTCGGCAGAATTCGATATCTCGGCCCTATCTTATATGACGCGGATCGGGTGATGGCTCAGGCATCGGTCGAAGATCCCAAAGCACTCTATGAAGCTCAGCTCGGGATGTTTCTCGATCCACACGACCCCGAGGTGATGGATGAGTCGCGGCGGCAAGGCATTCCTGAATCCTGGATTGAGGGCGCTCAAAACTCTCCGGTCTATAAGATGGCCATCGAGTGGAAAATTGCATTGCCGCTCCATCCGGAATATCGGACGTTGCCCATGGTCTGGTACGTACCGCCGCTAAGCCCAATGATGAATCATCTGACCAATGAATCCAACATGGAGACCGATGCCTATCTCACCGCCGTGGATAGTATGCGGATCCCAATGGAGTACCTGGCTTCCATTCTTTCGGCGGGCGACGTGCAACCGGTCAGGCAGGCACTATTGCGGCTAACGGCCATGCGCGCTTCAATGCGAGCACGGAATGTGGGGGGGGACGTCGATTTTTCGACGAGCCAACTGCTACAAGAAGCGGGTCTAACTTCCCGCCAGATCGACGACATGGCAAGACTTTTGGCCGTGGCCAAGCACCGCGAGCGGTTTGTCATTCCAACCGGCGACCGCAACCATGATGGCGATTTAGAATACGCCCAAGGAGCCTGTAGCTTAGAGGGATTGGCACCCGCGGAAGGAATTGTGGCTCCGAAGCGGCTGATCCAGCTGCAGAGTAGAAATGGCTAACGGAGATAAGGGAGATGTTCCCATGAACGATGATGCGAGGCTGGTTTTGAAGCTGATTTCGGAATTGCTCGACTACCCAGGGCGCCTAGGGTTTTGGGATCGAGTTAGGGAGCATACGGATCTGGCTGGCGGGTTGGATGCACGGCTCAAGGCGGTGTATGACGAATTCCGGCCGAAGCAAACCGTCGAGTTGGAGAAAGTATACGTCGCCACCTTCGACTTCAATCCCAAGGCATCGTTATACATCACTGCCCATGAACTAGGCGATTCTCGGGATCGTGGGCAGGCGCTTATCGAGCTTACGGCTCTCTATCGTCGAGCAGGATACGAGGTTTCGGATGACCAACTCGCCGACTTTCTTCCTCAGTTGCTGGAATTCATTGCAGTGCGGCCAGACCTTGGCAACGCGTTATTGCTGAAGCGCATTGCGCGAGCCGCCCAACGAATTCGAGACCATCTTGGGACCGATAACCTTTATCGCCCGTTGTTCGACTTAATTCTACGAACGCTTGAATACGCTGTGAAGCCAGTGGATTCCGGTCGCGATGAACATCCAGACTTGGACAATTTGCCGTATCCTGTAGAGTACCGCTAATGGATTGAGGAAGGAGCGTCTTATGAACCAGTTTTGGTGGTTGATCTACCCGTACTTGGCCCTGGCGGTGATGATCTTGGGGAGTTTTTACCGGTACGCCCACAATCCCATGAGTTGGGGCTCCCGTTCGAGCGAATTGCTGGAAAAGCGGTGGCTTAAGTGGGGGAGCCAACTGTTTCATTGGGGTATTCTACTGGTGATTCTCGGGCACGTCATGGGCCTTCTGGTTCCGTTGAGCGTTTACACAGCCTTAGGGATAACGCCGCACTTTTACCACCAAAATGCGGACATTCTGGGAGGCATCGCGGGACTGATGACCTGGGTGGGTTTGGCTATCTTGTTGCTCCGACGGTTTGGCAACGCTCGAATTCGTCGGAATTCAAGCGTTTCTGACATGGTGGCGCTAGGGTTACTATTTATCGTGGTAACCACGGGCGATTATCTCACGATCGTGCGAAACAACGTGGTTGGGCCCTATGAGTATCGTGCAACCGTGGGGCCGTGGCTTCGAGGTCTCGTAGTTCTGCATCCCAATATCGCGCTGATGGCGCATGTTCCTGCCTTATTCCAAATCCATATCGTTTTGGCGTTTTTGCTGTTTGCCATCTCTCCGTTCACCCGGCTGGTGCACATTTGGAGCCTTCCGCTCGCCTATCTCCGTCGTTCTCCGATTCAGTACCGCGAGCGTGCCCAGTATCGGTATCGCCGCAGCTCGAATTGACATCAGATATTACCAGACAGGTCGTCGAAGGCAGGAGAGCGCTGCAATTTTCGGGCGATACGGCGATAGAAAGGATTTGAGAGTCATGATAGAGCACCAAAGGCCCGTAAGAAGCGAACCCTCGATTAAACCACCATGGCTGACGATCAAGGCCACGGCAGGTCCCAACTATCAACGGTTGAAGGCGCTCATGCGTGGTAATACGTTGCACACGGTGTGTGAAGAAGCTCATTGTCCCAATATTTTTGAGTGTTGGGAACAGGACAAGACGGCAACTTTCATGATCTTGGGCGATACCTGCACGAGAAACTGCCGCTTTTGCGCCGTCAAAAGCGGGCACGTGGGTGGTGTCGTCGATTGGGAAGAACCTGGTCGTGTGGCCTCAGCGGTCATGACAATGCAACTTGACCATGTCGTCATTACCAGTGTCGACCGTGATGACTTGCCAGATGGCGGAGCCGGCATTTTTGCAAATACCGTGAGAACGATTCGAGATATGGCACCTCGCTGTCAGGTGGAATTATTGATTCCAGACTTTGCGGGGAACTGGAATGCCTTGGCACTGGTGATTGGGCAGCGTCCGAACTTGCTGGATCACAATATTGAGACGGTGCGACGCATGACCCCTTTGGTGCGATCACGGGCGACATATGAACGGTCGCTTGAGGTTTTGCGTCAGGCCAAAGAGATTGGTCCCGGACAACGGACAAAGTCCAGCATTATGGTGGGCCTTGGAGAGACGTGGGATGAACTGTTGGAGACTCTCGATGACCTCCGGGCGGTCAATGTGGACATTGTGACCATTGGACAATATCTTCGACCAACATCAAAACAAATGCCCCTCGTTCGGTTTTATACCCCGGATGAGTTTGGCCAGCTCCGGGAGGAGGGAATGGCCCGAGGCTTTTTGCACGTGGAGTCAGGGCCGTTGGTGCGGACTTCCTATCATGCCGCGAGGCAGGCACGAGACGCCGCATCGCAGTGAATAGACGGATGGGCCGGGGGGTTCGGAACCAACACTGACGTTTGTAAACAGACGTATGTGCCATTCGATGACTCGGCCACACGATACTGAACGGATAGACGGATTTTTCAAGGAGGGCAGCATTTATGGATGTCTCTAACACGGTATCGGCTCTTACCGACGCCGATGCCAATCGTAATATTCTCGCGACCAGACTGGACGCGCTAAAACGATGGGCCAAAAGTGGATCGCTATGGCCCATGCCATTTGGAACGGCTTGTTGTGCCATTGAATTTATGGCGGTCGCATCGGAACGCTACGATGTTGGTCGGTTTGGTTCGGAGGTCCTGCGCTATAGTCCTCGCCAGGCGGATGTTCTGATGGTTCTAGGCACGATTACCGATAAAATGGGGCCCGTACTCAAGACCATTTATGATCAGATGGCTGAGCCTAAATGGGTGATTTGTATGGGAGCGTGCGCAACCTCAGGAGGATTTTACCGTTCCTATCACGTGATGCAGGGCATTGATGAAATCATTCCGGTCGATATCTATATCCCCGGCTGTCCACCGACGCCGGAAGCGGTCTTGCGATCGATTATCATGCTGGACGAAAAAATTCGTCAGCAAGGCGTTGCCTCCGCAAAGCGAGAATTTGCCGAGCGGGCCCAGCGGTTACATGCGTACACCGAAGACGCATCGGTGACTTCGCTGGATCCACCGTCGCCGGAACTGATCGAGTTTTCGAAACGCACGGACGTTTTCAATCAGCCATGGGTCGCGGAATTGACAAATCGCTTAGGAGTATCGGCGATTGAAGCCGCGACGGACTTTCGTGGAGACTTCACCATCCGGTTGGCACCGGGTGCGTTGATTGCGGCTTCTCGATTGCTCCGTGAGGCTCCCTTTTCCATGGACATGTTGATGGATATTGCCGGCGTGGATTATTGGACCCGAGATCCCCGATTCGATGTCGTTTATCATTTTTATAGCTCGACCCAGCATCACCGAATCCGTCTCAAGGTGGGAGTATCTGAAGCCGCACCGCTCATTGATTCAATCACCGGAGAATGGCCGGCCGCCAATTGGTATGAACGGGAAGTGTACGACCTGTACGGGATGCAGTTCCGTGGGCACCCTGATCTTCGGCGAATTCTTACCCATGACGGTTTTGGAGATCTCCATCCGATGCGCAAGGATTACCCACCGGGACTGCGCCAACCCATTCGCTATCCTACCGAGGCAGTTCCGGCGGCCGAACGATCTCCGCGAGGAGAGATGGTCCCCCTAGACATTCATCCAACCATCATGAATATCGGTCCATCGCATCCGTCCATGCACGGAACGTTTCGCCTGATTGCACAAGTTGACGGTGAGCGCGTGGTCGATGCCGATGTGGAACTGGGCTATCTCCACCGAAACTTCGAAAAAATGGCTGAGACCCACACGTACTGGCAGACTATTCCTTACTGCGACCGACTTAATTACGTGTCTCCGATGTGCAATAGTGTGGGATTTGCGCTGGCCGTGGAGAAACTCTTAGGTGTTCAGGCGCCGGAACGGGCGCAGGTTTTGCGCGTGATTCTCAGTGAACTCAGCCGAGTGATGGACCATGCGGTTTGCATCGGCACCAATGTGCTCGATTTAGGATTGATGACGGACTATTTTTATCTATGGGAACTTCGGGAACAGATTTATGACTTGTTGGAGTCGTGTTCGGGCGCCCGCCTTCACCTGAGTTACGTTCGCATCGGAGGCTTTTCCGACGATGTCCCTCCAGATTTCGTCGAGCAAGTGCGTAGAATTCTGCAAGCGGCTCCTCGTATTCTGAAGGACACGGAAACGTTGGTGACGCGTAGTGCCATTGCTCGGAGTCGTATGCAAGGCGTTGGCGCCGTTAGCCAAAAGGAGGCATTGGAGTTTGGCTTTACCGGACCCAACCTTCGAGCCTCCGGTGTCGCGTACGATGTACGAAAGGACCATCCATATTCCGGATATGATCAGTGGGAATTTGATATTCCCATCGGACGGCAAGGTGACGTTTTTGACCGATATCTGGTGCGCATGGAGGAAATGCGACAGAGCTTGCGTATTGTCGGACAAGCAATCGAGAACTTGCCTGAGGGTCCTATCTTTTGGGACGACCCGCGTATTACGCTAGCTCCAAAGCACCGTGTATACACGAACATCGAAGATCTTATGCGGCAATTTAAGCTCATTATGGAGGGGATTAAGCCTCCCGTGGGCGAAGTTTATGGATTTAGCGAAGCGGCCAATGGGGAACTCGGGTACTACATCGTGAGCGATGGCGGAGGACGGCCGTACCGCATTAAAGTGCGATCGCCTAGTTTTGCCCATTATCAACTATATCCTCGGATGGTCCGAGGAATGGATGTTAGTGATGTCATCGCCACCATTGGCTCGTTAAACATCGTCGCAGGGGAGTTGGACCGGTAATGGCTCTATCGGAAGCGACTGTTAAGGTAATCAAGCAAGCCCAGCAAAAGATGCCTATGCCTCGATCTGCGTTGCTCTTTGCTTTGCGCACGGTGCAGATCGATGAGGGACAGGTTGGACCCAAGGAGGTGGAGGCCCTCTCCGAATTGTTCGCCGTATCTCCGGTGCAAATTGAAGGGGTGGCTCGATTTTATGACCTCTTGTCGGGAGAGCCGAAGGGACGGCATCATGTGCGCGTATGCGAAGGAGTCGTGTGCGTGATGCGAGACGCCGATGCAATCTGGGAATCTCTTGGCACGCAGATGGAGGACATATTTCCTACGAATATCGTGGCTCTCTCTCGGGTCGCGTGTTTGGGCCATTGCGATCACGCCCCGGCTGCTCTAGTGGATGACTCATTAGTCGGCCCGTTAGATCATGATGACGTTCGGGAGATCCTAGAAGGCATTGTCGGGAGGGACGCGGATTATGACTAAGATTTTGAGCGAACATGCCGAGTATCCCGATCAACAAGAATTGACGGCAGCCAAACGGCGGGGCGCCTATGAAGCCTGGCACCAAGTCCTAGCCCAACGACCAGCCGACGTGATCGGGGAAGTGGCCGATTCCGGGCTGCGAGGACGGGGAGGGGCTGGGTTTCCTACGGGGCGAAAGTGGAGGTTTTTGCAATTCGATGCCGAACGTCCTCCATATTTATTGTGTAATGCCGATGAAAGTGAACCCGGAACATTTAAGGATCACTGGCTATTGGAACACGATCCGCATAGGGTTATCGAAGGCATCTTGATTGCGGCCTATGCCATTCAAGCCCGTGAGGCATTCTTGTACATTCGCGGAGAATACGCCTCGTTGCTGCCAGGGATAGGGCGTGCCTTGGAAGAAGCGAGGGCAGAAGGGCTCGTCGGACCGAACGTTTTGTCGTCCGACTACTCTCTCGATATTATCGTGGTCGTTGGAGCCGGAGCTTACATCTGTGGAGAAGAAACCGGCCTGATGGAATCTTTGGAGGGTAAGCGTGCGTATCCTCGCGTGCGGCCCCCCTTTCCTGCCGTTCGTGGGTTTAATGGGCGTCCGACCGTGGTCAACAACGTGGAAACTCTTGCCAACCTACCGTGGATTATTCATCATGGGGCGGAAGCGTTTCGAGCAGTCGGCACCAGTGATAGCCCTGGGACCAAACTGGTCAGCTTGTCGGGGTGCATTAGTCGCCCCGGCGTCTACGAGATCCCCATGGGCTATCCGCTTAAGCAATTGCTGGAGCAAGAAGGGGGAGGTCCGTTACCGGATCGCTACTTTAAGGCCGTAATTCCTGGAGGGACGTCAGTTCCAGTTTTAACGGCGGAAGAGATTGAAGGAGTTACCATCGACTTCGAGTCGATGCGGCAAGCCGGTACACTGTTGGGCAGTGGCGGCATGATTGTTTTTGACGACAGCGTATCTATGCCCCCCATGTTGCGAGCGATTAGCCATTTTTATGCAACCGAATCTTGTGGAGAATGCACGCCGTGTCGAGAAGGCACGGGTTGGATGGCCGCCATCGTTGATCGCCTGTTAGACGGACGGCCCCAGGTAGACGATCTCGACCGATTACTGCGGATTGGCAACAACATTGAAGGGCGCACCATCTGCGGACTGGGTGACGCGGCCGTTCAGCCGGTGCGGAGCTTTGTGTCGAAGTTTCGCCAAGAGTTTGAGGCGTTGCTGCACGATTCGTCAACCTCAAACGCACCTGACTGGCAGACGCATGGTCATGGCCCTCGCACAGCACGCCACGGTCTGGTCGCGGAAGAGATTGTTCGGTCGGAACCTGTGACGGGCCGACCAACGTATCGCTGGTAGGCTTCGCTTTTACTCTAAACAGGAAAGGATGGCGACGTTGTGCCTATAGTTACCATTGATGGACACCCAATTTCGGTCGAGCCCGATACGCTGATTATTCAAGCAGCCGATCGCGCTGGCATCGAAATTCCAAGGTTTTGTTATCATCCTGATCTCCGCCCGGAAGGTAATTGCCGCATGTGTCTCGTTCATATCAAAGGGTTTGCAAATTTATCCCCGGCTTGCACCACTCCCGTGACGGACGATATGGTGGTGAACACGGCTCATCAACATGATCAGGTCCGACAAGCGACGAAAGGAGTCTTAGAGTTTCTTCTAATCAATCATCCCTTGGACTGCCCCGTCTGTGACCAGGCCGGAGAATGCTCGCTCCAAGATTTTTACTTACACCCCGATTATGGATTGCACCCTAGTGATGTCGATCCTCCAGAGAAAGTCCGCAAACGTAAGGCGCTTAACCTAGGACCGATCTATTTAGATTCTGAGCGATGTGTCATGTGTTCTCGTTGCGTGCGATTTTCGAACGAAGTCAGTGGAACTGGGGAACTACAATTTGTACACCGAGGCAATCATGTGGAAATCGAAGCTTTTGAAGATCGAGCATTGCGCGATCCGTATGCTGGTAACTTAGCCGATGTCTGCCCCGTGGGGGCCCTTACCAGTCGAGACTTTCGCTTTAAGCGCCGCGTTTGGTTCCTACGTCATGCGAACTCCATTTGCGCAGGGTGCAGCACGGGCTGCAACGTCCGCATCGACTATGCTGAGAACGCGATTGATCGCGTCGTGCCCCGACGTAATCCAGCAGTGAACAAGAGTTGGATGTGTGATGAAGGTCGATTGAGTTACCATAACCTCCAAGACTTGCCGCGCCTAGAGAGTCCATTACAGCGAACAGAAGCGGGCCTTCAGCCCGTGTCATGGGAAGAGGCAATGCTGTTGGGCCAAGAGGGCATGCGAGGACCCTATGGGAGGGTGTCGGCCGTCGTGGCATCGGCCATGGCGACCAATGAAACGCTCTGGATCCTGCGTCAGTGCGCGAACAGTCTGCCCACGCCAACAGAGATTGACTTTCGTCTACAAAGCATCAATCCAGATATCAATGCCCGGGAGGATCACCTCTTGCGGCGGTTGGATAAGGCGCCGAATTCGAGAGGAGCCATGCTCTTGGGCGCCGGTGCGGGGCGGGGTATCGAAGCCATGGCTCAATCGGCCGAGGAAGGTAAGGTCGGTGTCGTGGTTATTCTCCACTATCCTCCCCTGGTGGGCCAAGATGACAACGCCCGGCTCGCGGCTTTTCAACGACTCATCCGGGGAGCGGCCTTTAGCGTGGTCTTAACCAATACGGTCTCGGGCTGGTGGAACGGTGCTGATGTGGTTTTACCCGTGGCTTCTTGGTCGGAGGAGGAAGGGACATTCACTAACTTTGCAGGTATCACCCAACTCACGGAAGCCGCTTTAACCCCTCCAGGGGAGGCCCGCCCCGCCTGGAAGGCGTTGCGCGATTTGTTACCCGTGGGATCGCTAAGCCCTCGGTTGGCCACGGTGGAGCAAATTTTTGACCGGGGAGTTGCCGTTATCAGCGCATTTGAGGGCTTGCACTACGCTACCCTGGCAAGCCGTGAAGCTACGGTATATCCACCGGAAGGGAGGAAGTCGTATGGACAAGAAGGATTCGCAGGTCGTTGACGTTTCGGTTCAAGCCATGAATCTCGGAACGGGCGTTACCGGCATGGCTGCGGGATTTGCCGTCACTCTGAAAAACATGGTGCGCTCGGTGCCTGGACGAAATACCGTAACCATTCAATATCCCGAGCAACGCAAACCGTACTCACGCCGATTTCGAGGGGTGCATGCCCTAACGGTGCGTCCTAATGGGCAGCTAAAGTGCACTGCCTGTTTCCTCTGTGCGACGGCGTGTCCTGCGGAATGCATCACGATCGAAGCGTCCGCCGTGACTGACGATGCCATTGAAAAGGTGGCTTCGCGTTACGAAATCGATTTGTCGCGCTGTATTTTTTGTGGGTTTTGCGTCGATGCCTGTCCGGAAGAGGCGATTGTTATGACCCGCGAATACGATTTGGCAACTCACGATCGGATGGATGAGTTGCAATATGGTATTTCGGACTTAACGGACCGAGAGGAGATTCAAGCCTATGGGGCTGGCTATCGTCCCCACATGCAGTACCCGTTGGTGGAAAGCTACCTTCCCACCGAACTCCCTGCGAAGCCACAGGACGACATCGACTGATAGACGTCGCAGCCGAGGGCAATGCAAAATGTGGAACGGGCGAGCGGCGGCCCGCCCGGGCAGCGGTGGGAAGGTCAATAGAATGGCCGTGGCGACCACCCCTTTGCCGGATAAGGAGGATTGCAGCGCAGGCGTGAAATGGGGCGGACACCGGTTCCGTGCTCCTGGGCGCTTTGACAGCATATGGAGGCCGTTTGTGATGGCAAGGAGGTTGAGTGGTATGAGGGAACCACAGCCTGGGTCGTTCGGCGCAGCCGCGGAAGAAACTTTTGGCGGCTGCACGTATCATCTGTGGCGCTTGGAGACATTGCAGTCGGTTAATCCGGAGTGGGCGCGTTTGCCATACACCGTGCAGGTATTCTTAGAATCATTGCTGCGGCGAGAAGATGGCAGGACTGTTACCGCCGAAGATATTGAGAACTTGGCCCAGTGGCCGGCGGGCAAGTCGCGGCCGCTCGCCTTCTATCCAGCGCGGGTCTTATTGCAGGACTTTACCGGCGTACCGGTGATAGTGGACTTGACGGCGCTGCGAAGTGTTGTCGCGGAGGCCGGGGGAAATCCGATGGGGGTTACTCCCAGGGTCCCTGTTGATTTAGTCATTGATCACTCGGTACAGGTGGATCGATGGGCCGATCCATCGGCTCTGCAGTTCAATGTGGATCGTGAGTTTGAACGCAATCACGAGCGATATGGCCTTCTAAAATGGGCGGAAGAGCACTTTCCGGGTCTCCGGGTGGTGCCGCCGGGCCGGGGAATCGTACACCAAGTGAACCTTGAGTATTTGACGCCGGTTGTCCAAGAGGTGGACGCTGCCCTTTATCCCGATTCGGTTATCGGCACGGATTCCCATACCACCATGGTGAACGGGGCAAGTGTGGTCGCTTGGGGTGTCGGCGGGATTGAAGCGGAGGCGGCCATGCTCGGCCTGCCGTTAGACATCGGATGGCCCCAGATCGTGGCATTAGAGCTGGAGGGTTCTCTCAACCCTGGTGTGACGGCCACGGATCTCGTTTTGACTATCACGGAGAGGCTGCGCCAACACGGCGTCGTCGGGAAGTTTGTTGAAGTGATAGGACCGGGCGTGCAGCACCTAACCGTGCCCGAGAGGGCGACCGTGAGCAACATGGCGCCGGAATATGGGGCTACGGCCGTCGTGTTTCCCCCAGATTTCCAGACCATTAAGTATTTGCAGCAAACCGGGCGTCCGCCGGAGGATGTCCGTCGGGTTGAATGGTATTTTCGCCGGCAGCAGATGTGGGTCGATTCAAGCGTGACTCGGATTTATTCTGAGACAGTGCGGCTGGATCTTTCGACCATTGTGCCGAGCATTGCTGGGCCGAAAAATCCTCAGGAACGGATTTCGCTAAGCGAGGCGGATGTGGCCGTCCGCGGGACCTTGGCTCAGTATCCACAAGAACAGACGGCGGCGACCGAGGTCGTTTATGCGGATGGCCAGCGCGAGCCGTTGGAGGCTGGCGCCGTCGTTATTGCCGCAATTACCAGCTGCACTAATACGTCTAACCCGTACGTCATGTCTGCGGCTGGGCTCTTGGCTCGGAACGCTGTGGCCCGGGGCCTCCGGCCGCCTCGTTACGTGAAGACCAGCATGGCCCCTGGTTCGCGGGTTGTCACCACCTACTTGCAGGAGGCCGATCTTTTGTCTAGCCTCGAAGCCTTAGGCTTTGCGGTTGTCGGTTATGGATGCACCACCTGCATCGGCAACAGCGGGCCGTTGACACCCGAGGTGAGTCAGGCTGTTCAAACACAAGACCTCCCTGTAGCCGCCGTATTAAGCGGCAATCGGAACTTTGAAGGACGCATCCACGCCCAAACCCGGCTCAATTATCTGATGTCTCCACCACTGGTGGTCGCCTACGCTCTGGCTGGTACCATGCAGATCAACTTGCTGCGCGATCCGCTCGGACGGGATTCCGAGGGCCAGCCCATCTATTTGGCGGATCTATGGCCGTCGGCCGCAGAAGTGGCCGATGTCGTCAATCGTCATGTCCAACCCGCTTGGTTTCGTGAACGCTACGCCAACGCCTTTACAGGGGGCGACAGTTGGGAGGCTGTGGACGTGCCGCAGTCCGATCAATACCGGTGGGAGCCCGAATCTAGCTACATTCAACGGCCGTCCTTCGTCAAGGCGGATCTGCCGTTCCCGAAGGCGTCCCGACCGGCTCGGATATTGGGGCTTTTTGGCGATGCCATTACTACGGATCACATTTCTCCCGCTGGCGCGATCGCCACTAAGAGCCCGGCAGGGCAATACCTGATGAAGCTTGGGGTGGATCCGAAGGACTTTAACTCGTATGGCTCGCGCCGCGGAAATCATGAGGTGATGGTGCGGGGGACATTTGCCAACACCCGCCTTCGCAACCAGATGGTGGAGCGCGAAGGCGGCTATACACGGCACCAACTGGATGGGTCGGAAATGACCATTTACGAGGCGGCGATGCGGTACCGCAATGAGGGCGTGCCTCTGGTCGTTCTGGCGGGCGACCGCTACGGATCGGGGAGTTCGCGGGACTGGGCCGCCAAAGGAACGCTGCTTTTGGGAGTGCAGGCTGTATTGGCACAATCGTTTGAGCGAATTCATCGCAGCAATCTCATTGGCATGGGAATTTTACCGCTCGAGTTTCTGCCCGGAGAATCATGGACGACATGGGGAATCGGTGGTGATGAAGAACTAGAGTGGGGCAAGCTTCCAGACCCGCCTCAGACCGGGGAAATCCAGCGGTTGTCTGTCACCATCATTGATCGGATGCACGGCCGTACTTTCCATGAGGCGATTGTGCGGTTGGATACCGCCGGTGAATGGGCTCTCTACCAGCATGGCGGCATCTTTCCATCCGTGGTGGCGACACTTGTATCCTAGGTGACTAAGGGATCGATGCATCGTGGACTGCTGGGGTATTATTTCGGCGACGTTGGGGAACGTGCCTTTCACCTCAGGTGTGGACTGGCGGAAGCGGCCTTAGATGCATTGGCAACGCCGATGGCTCTCCCACTGGTTTGGGCGCTCGTGTGATGCGCACAGAAATTGGCGTGGGTCCGTCCTACATCGTGCAGCGGTTGATATGCCGGAAGGTGCCTTGATGTCATTGTGACGACATAGTGGATAGTGGCCAACCTGGACGCTGATATCCAATGGAATTGGCTCGTCTGCGTCCCGACGTCTGAGCGTGCCGGGGGCGAACCGGAGCTTGCTCCGACCCAGAGGTCAAACAGCGGTGTACGTGTGCGCAACGATAAAAGCCAAATGACGGAACCGGGTGTAACCTCGCGAATTCAATGCTAGCCAGGTTGCGCAAACTCTGGGGTGACCAGAGTAACGGGCGTTCGGGATGGCCCCAGGTTGCGGGGGCGACCAGGGCCAGCAATGCGGGCATGAGGGTTGGATCGTGTTGGACGATGGACCGGCGGCCGGCTTCTGGCCGGCGGATGCGTGTGGAGGCTGCCCGAGCCTCTGGATGTTGGACCTCGCGGATGCCTGCGCGGACCGTTTTCGGGGCCAGGCCCGTCATCTGGCTGATCGCGGCGATGCCGCCGTAGCCCAGTTCCATAGCCGTCGCCCCAGCCGACGTACGCTTCACTTTTTCATTGAGGACGGGAGCTATCTTGTTGTATTGCTGACGTAAGAATCGGGGCATTTGCTGTCCGAGAACCATCCTTAGAGCCTACCCCAGAATGTGGATGAAGAGATCTTCGCGATGATTATTCCCCAATCCTATACTGGACAGATAATCGCGTAATTCCGCCTATTGCCCTCAATTAGAGGATTGGAAATCGATCGTAAACGAGCGGATTCTCAAGACAATCTGGGTGGAGAACCCACCCTCTTTCTCTATATGGTCGGCATTAAAGATTGATGGTTTAGCCGTCCACTCGACGGTCAAATTCGGAACTGATTATTTTTCCCGTTTTCCAGTATCGTGTAGGGAACGATCGCTGGATGGGGGCATATGATGAAAACACCGAAATTATTGGACACCATAGATAGAGACCAGGCTCTGCAGGAACTCGATGGCGCATTGAATTCCCGCGAGAATGTGCGCTTGCACGAACGCTACCAGGTGGTGAATATGGTCGTGCAGGGCCATTCCTACCAAACGATCAGCCAGATGGTCAAGCGGTCAATGACCACCATCGGCCGTTATGTGGAGGC
>DAHXNH010000008.1 GCA_027365485.1 Clostridiales bacterium | reverse complement strand
AGGCTTTTGTCCCCAGCCGCTGACGGTGGTTTGAACCCTCTCCCTGGAGAGCGGGTTCGAGGGGCCAGCCCTCATCTCATGACGCAGTTCGGCATGGGCCTGCTAGCAGGCCCATCGCCTTCGTGGCGCACGATCGCGGATAAAATCAGTGGGACGTTCTGTGGATCGCTCGCAATATCGCCAGTCATGTAGTGTTTGATCAACGGTATGGATGAGATCCAAGGGTTTAACGGACAGCATTACCACCTCCTGTGCCACCATACTGGAAGGTGGGCTCTTAGCGTTTTCTGTTATGACCCGCTGGGGCCTTGGCGTTGGGTATTGAATGGGATTTGGTGAATTGCTCTCTCAACTCCATGGTCCTCCAGAAAAATGAAGAGATCTTACGTTCCGATCCACTCCTCCTTTAAACGTCCTTGGGACAATATAGACCAAGCTAGCATGGCCGACCCTGGACGTATAACACAAAGTGCGTAAGAACCCGATCGATCGGCAAATGTCCACTCCCGTAAAAAAAAAAATGGCGAAACCACAGGGGTTTGCGGGACTCTGACGGGGCCTTGGCCCATGGGGCCCTAGTGTTCCATTGAATTGAATAGTAGGCTATGTTTAATATGTATGCATGGACCGCTATCTGAGGACTATTCAGTCCTGCGGCGAAAAATTTCTCGCCACCGGCGTTCAATATCGTACAGGCTTTCGGACTACATCCACCGGATATGGGTGCATTGAATGGCACGTTGGGTATGCACTCGTCAAACAATGAAGGGCCAAAGGAGTCGTTGAGGTGGCGGTCAAATGGTCTATTCGGTTCTTTATCGTGCAACTCTTGCTGGTCATCCTCTCTGCCGTCCTATTCTTGGAATACGTGGCCACCCCGACGCCGATGACAAACCTTGCCTGCGGCATCAGTTCGGGATTGCTGTTTCTTACGGCCTTACTGAAAAACTTGGCGAAATCGGATTCGATTCGGTTCCTGACCGTAGTAGCGAGCATCTTGGGTTTGGCCAACGCTCTTCGAATGATCGGCATTGGCCTGCATTGGTGGGCCATTTGAGTCGGCAGGCTTAGACGGCGGGACGACCAAATTAGAGGAATCACTGCTTCGTGTATATTTCTCCAGAGAGTCTAACCGCCCCGCTTGTTGTCGCCATGTCGGGACACCATAACCTTGGTTGGCCCCGCCGCTTGAGAGAGGGACACGGGAGTCGGTCAGCGACCGCCAGAAGCCGGATCATCCGGTGGATCGACACCCTGCCAGCCTACGCTATTGGCTTAACGCATAGGCATAGAATCGCCGTCGCGGTTGACGTGGTGTCTCGGCACATAGGCACATGGCAACGTCCAACCCTCTGTTCAGACCGCACGTCATGCTCAAGCTGCCCTTGCAGAACTAGCCATTGTCGGCACCGTCCTAATGAATGGGGGCCTTCGCGTCGGGCTCGATGGGACCTAACGCCTACGCGCCCACGGACCTCTAGAGGCTCCCACGTTTTTGGAGGCTATCGCCGTCAATGGTTCTAGAGCCACCCCCTCCGCCGACCGGGCACTCCCCACGTAGCCACGGCTCAGGTTTTTTCTCTAAACAAATGGTCGGAAACCCGCATAGCGCAGCAGAACGTTAAAAGGTGTATCGTATGGATACTAAGTAGTTTCGGCCAGCACTTGGTACGATGGCTTTTTTGCCCATGGTTAACGTGGCCTGTAATGACGAGAAAGTGAGGGAAGCAATATGCAAATCGCAGGCCAATCTTCCTGGATTTTTGTGGATGACGCCCCGACCGACTTAAATTTCAGCATGTATGTGGCTGGCTCCTTAGGAATCTTGCCAAAAGATCCGATGTTTTCATCTCGCGGGCTCTGGCCTGAGGCTGCACCCGTCATTGGCAGCCAAGAATCTTTTCAGAGATTAGGCCATCAATGGCACGACTGGTGGTTGGCCATGGTCGCCGAAAAGTCCCGAAACGTCGAATCTGAACCCCGCGGTGGAGAGCGCTGGAGTGCCCTATTTGCACCCACCGATCAGTTTCGCTCCCTGGATGATCCCCTGCGGACGTGGTGCGCCAAGCTCTTTGAGCCTTTTCAGCGATGGTGGAGTTTCCCCGGCGGAGGGAGTTTCGCAGTCCAATACTGGACACATCTCATCCCCATCTACGAAATCGTTCAGAAGGTGGCCAAAGACTTGGGACGTCCCGTCTCTCCTTTTCACCTTACGGCCCATTTTGTGTATGCGGGTCTTGAGGACATTCTCGATCTTTCCCCTGGCTACGTGATCTTAGGCATCAATAAGCCTTCGGTTGCCATCCACAATCGCGATTGGTGGATAGCTAAGATACGAAGCCTGGCTTAGTCCGCTTCACTGGCCGCCGGCACTTAAGAGAATGCGGTTAACCCTGCGCCGGTCCAATATCAAGGCGTCAAGGGTGACGCCTCACTGAACAAAGCTCGTACAGGACAAACAAACTGGTTGCTGTGCCTCCTCTAACGCGCGGTTTTTTTGTCAGCGCCAATCGGGTCTGATTCCAAGGGAGAACGCTACGGCCCAAATTCGGATCCGGTTCGGCGGTCTAAAACCGGCGGAAAATAAAGTGACGGGCCGCCACCTAATAGAGCATGATACGCTCGGCTCGTACTATCCGCCTAGTTCCTGGCGGTCCTTCGCGCCAGGTATAGAAAAGGTAGGGCAAGTGAACCCGTACGGCCGTAATAACCGGGCCATCGGTGGTCGGGAACCCACGAACCGAGGGGTTGGGCGGCAGAATTTGTCGCTTTAGAACCGTCCAACGCTGGCCTCCATCGCTGGTCCTATAGAGTTGGATGAAGCTTCCCACGTAATTGATTTGTGCCAGCCATCCCCGCATCGGTGTTTGAAACGCGACCGCAGGCCCCCCATAGGTGCTGTTGGCCGTGGGAAACGGTTGATTTGGCGCCTTGGGCGCGGCATAGCTCCACATCTTGCCGCCTGTGGTCGTGCGATAGAGGTACAAAGGCGCAAATCCCATTTCGTCTTCGCCTTGAACCAGTAGCCATCCATCCCGCCTATTCAGCCAATACGGCTTTACATTCTCGGTCGCCAAGAACCGATGTACGGCCATGGTTGCCGTTAACACTTTCGGCCAGCGAACAGCTTGCCAAAGTGCCCCCAGATGGACACGATCCGCCATTGGTCCTGACAGCGTGACCTGGTACCAACTGTCGTTTCTCGCCCGTAACGTGCGCTCCAGCGTAACCTGTCCGTCAACACGAGATATCCTTTGTGCACTGTACGGATCGGTGGCCGTTACCGTACCGTTCGAAGTTTGCCTCCCCTCGGGCCAGAGACTTTGGTCCGAGAACACCTGTGTTCTAGACGATGCGGCGTTGACGGAAAGCTTCTCCAAAATCTTAGAGTGCGTTCCCAATGGGGTCGGTCCCATCGCGGTCACGCTCGGTTGACCCGTTCCTATCCCTTGAGCGGAGACTACCCAGTTCCGAGGAATAAAGACCCGAAGTTGCTGAACCGAAAGCACCTGAAACCTTGCTCGTGGAGACCGCGCTTTGGCCACCGAAAGACCTACCACCCCCACCAGAACCAGGCCAGCCAACCCCCACGGCCGCATCCTCACGGAAATCCTCTCCCTTCACTTAGTCAACGTCATGATTGTGCGTATTGTCTTGCTCATTTCAACGGCAGCGATACCCCAAAGGTTGCATCGAGCCTCTACTTTATGGCGCTGGTGGCTGACCGGACAAGAAGAGAAAAAAGGGCCGTCATCCGTCACCTCCCCCGCCGTTGGTGCAGTCAAAGGAGGTGCAAACCGCGACCGGTTCACTCCTCTATCCTGTCGCGGCATGGGCTATGAATTCGCTCCGTGAAATGCGCTAACCCAATCCCTAACCGATGCGCCCGGGTCAAGCAAAAGGATTTAGGCCCCGTGATGCGGCCACCAAAGCATGGGCACACGGTCCTTTGCCTTTCACTGTGTAGTCCTAGGTCATCTTGGCAATCCGACAAATACGGATGGTCCAAACTCCTGTCTCGGGGGCCGGATCGCACGTCGGTGAGTCATGATGGGAGTCACGACCCAAAGGATTTCGTCATGCGATCGGCCGCTCTGATCACTCACGCCAGCCGGAATTATCGTCTATCACCGTAGAGCTGGATCAAGAGGATTCTCCACGGTTATGTCGAAGTGTTACAGGTAAAGAACTCTTAGGATTTGTCACCGAGCATGTCTCTAGGCCCTGGTCCTCGCGTGCGACCAGGGCGTCTAGCCAAAACTCTTAGCAAAGGTTGCGATATCTGATGCCCCAACCCCATCCTTCACTTTCAGGCGATAGGCTCGCTCGGACCCCCGAGGATTTAAGTATCATCGAACATCTTTTTTATGCCCTTCCCTTCCCGTTTGTGTTGGTCGATAGCGAGGGGATGCTGGTCGCGTCCAATGCGCAAGCTGAGGCCTTGTTTGGCCTAGAACCCTCCGAACGCCACCAGGGCACCGTCCTTTCCCTGCTCACCATCGCCCGGGCCACTGAGGACAGCCTGACCCCCTGGACCAGTTGGGATGCGTTCCATCAGGACCTGGTCAGTGGTGAACGGATTCCCTGCCATCTCCGCAGTCGCGACGGACACATTGTAGTGGGGTCGTTAGTCGGCGCGCCCTTGGTCCATCATGGCGCAACTTATACCCTTTTGGGCTTGGTTAGAGACCGAACGTCTGAAATGCTAGGCGATTCTGCGCCAGCTTGGGCGGTCACTGACTTGGTCACCGGACTCTCCAACCGTGTGTTTTGGGATCAACACCGCTCAGCCTGGGATGCTCAGAGCGGAACCCTCCTGTTGATGGACGTCGATGATCTCAAAACGGTGAACGACCTTTATAGGCATAAAACCGGCGACCGACTGCTGGCCGCGATTGGCCACGCCCTGACCACCGTTCCGCTTCGAGACGGGATCATGGTCCGCTATGGCGGAGATGAATTCGTCGGATGGTGTGCCGGTGCTCACGTTGAGGAGGCGATCGAATATGCCCGGGCGGTGAATGCCCGATTGCAGGCGATGGCACAGGTCGAGGCCCTTCCAGTCATCCCTCATGTCAGCTATGGCACCGCCCAATACACGCCGGGTCATCTCGAGGACGCCATGCGTCAAGCTGACGATGCCATGTACGCGCAGAAGGGAACGTTGCTGCTCAGCCAGCGCGGCGGGCGCTTGATTATCAGCCGCCATCGCCGAACCGACCTGCAAACCGGAGAAACGTCGGCAGTCCAGCCCGGGCAATTCGCTAGCCAGTTTGGCGCCGAATTCGATGCGGCCTTACGCAGCCTGTACACCCAAGCCAGCGAAGAAGCCCAAGCGTTTGTGGCCTTTGCCGATGCTGCTCCCGGCACGGCGGTGGTCGAGGTCGGCGCTGGCACCGGGCGACTGGCATTTGATGGAGGGTTAGCGAATCGTGTGGGATCCGAAGGCGTCCTGCTGCTCACCGATCCGTCCTCGGTGCAATTGCAACAAGCCCGACTGCGGTCTCAAAATACCCCGTGGGTGCGATTCTTAGCCGCGCCGGCGGAGTCCTTGCCGTTGGCCTCAGGCGGGGCCGACTTGGTACTGGGCGCTTGGTTTTTGCACTTGTGCCACCCCGCCCCGGTCTTGCGCGAATTGACCCGAATCGTAAGGCCGAGAGGTCGGGTAGCGTTAAACATTTTGGTTGATGCATCCTTCTCCCCCGCGTGGCTTGACATTTTCTTGCCCTTGCGAAGGGCATTGACCGACGCCGGACTGGCCTTTCGGGTGTCGGGTCATCGCTCGGGTGAGATTGCGGAACTCTGTGGAGACTTAGGGTTGCCGGTCGAACGTACGACCCGCCGAGAAGCCACTTTAGCATTTTCGGATTGGCGAATTGCCTGGCAGTTTTTGGATCAAGGAGGCCATTTATCCGTGATGGCCCAGGGACTTTCTGCATCGGTTCGAGAGCCCGTTCGTGAAGCCGTGCAAACTCGCATGGCCGAGGTGTTTGCCGAAGCCCGACCGGAAGACTTAGGAGCTTCAGCGGTGACAGAGTACCTGCTGATCCAAAAGCCCTAACAAGCCGTGCCATCCAACGGACCGTTTCGAACCATGGGCCCGAGAACTGGATGGCGCCCGATGATGAGGGTCCGTGGAGAGACGCAGCCCGTGAATCTTCATCACCTCTCGGCTACGGCTTGCCCAATAGTCCTGAGCACCATCAAGGAGATTGCTGACCCCTGTGGCCGGGGAGAGTCTAGATCGAGATCAGGGTAGACCGTGGAGGTGCTGCATGGAACATCAAGCGACTGAGGCCCAAGTGCGCCAGACGTTGGCCCCTTTTTTCCCATTTCTAACCCGAACGTTACAGCGCGGATGTCAAATCGCTACCACATTTTTTGCGATGCGGGGGGCTCCAGTAGATTCTGCTCTTGCCTCGTATATCGTTCGCTGGTATTTTCTCCTAGCCCTGCGTCGAGAAGCCCAGGGCCTAGGGGTAGAACATATTGAAGAGCTTGGCCTGAGTGGGATCTCTTTCGTATATCGAGGATATCATCTCCGTGTCTGGAAGGCAGACGAGACCAACGTTCCCGGCTTAGCTACATCCTCGACCAAACAAGCATTCTTCGATCAACAGATGACCTTTGGCTGGATGAATGCACCCAAAATTTCCCTCAATCTGGCGGTATTGTGGGATGTGGATGCGCACTGGCATATTCGTTCCCTCCAGATTGGGCCTCCGCACGCCTACAACGAGCGCTTTGGACTGGCGTGGCATTTTTCCATCGACCCCGACCCTGGCGACCGCCCTTAACGATGGCAGTCTTCAAGGGCTGCAAGGCACCTCCAAGAGCGGTGCCTTGCAGCCGATCAAACGAAAGCCGTATCATTTATCAGATGCGCCGTAAAACTCCGCCGTTCCTTGGACTATGCCAAGGACACGGTTAGGGCGGAGATATAAGGCATGGCCGTCAGGCAATGTTTTGCTAAGATATCATTGTTCGCTTTTTGACAAATGGATACGTTCCCGCGGTTGTCTCTCGCAATCGTGGGAGACGTAAAATGTATCGCGTGGCCACGACCAGACGATACAACATGCGAACCCTTCTGGCCACTCAAAAGGATTGGCATGAGAATCTGACGTGGTGAAATCACGCGTAGCGCCGTCCCGTCCTTCTCAAAAGGGCGTCAAGGCGTAGTCCAGCGGCACCCCGGCATGTTGCTGGCGGGATAAGCGGTGGCGACGAGCGATACGGCAAGCGCTCGCGGTCAGGAGAGCCACTCCGAGGGTCCCACGCCCCGCGACGCAGTCATGGTGGTTCCCCCAGCATCTCCGCGCTTTAGGGCGGGGAGGTTCAAACAATCAGCGGACGGAGCCTACGGACCAGGCTTTCGTGCGAGGCAACCAAAATCCCGGACTGTGGCCGCCTCTCGACGGGTACACGCCTTACCGCTAAGATGCCGAGAACTCTCCTTCAGGGCCTCCACCACACGTAGACCGCTTCCCTTGACCCAAGATGGGCTCATTCCGGTTGATAGACGGTTGGCCCGTAACTAGCCCGTGTCGGGCTCTTTAGGCTGGATCGGATTTGATGAGAGTGAGGTAGTCCTGATACGCTTGATCGTCTCCTTGGCGTTCTAGAATCTCGAGCCAAGCCGCGGCTACCATTTCCGGAATCGCCCTTGCATCGGCGAGGGTGCCTTGGTGCAGGGCTTCCGCCCCATTTCCAAATGTAAGCGCGAAAACGATCTCCTCCATCATCTCCGAACCAAAGTCCGCCAAAGCCGCTTGCCAACGCCCGACTGATTCCGAAAGCTGTGACCTGTCTTTCTGCGTCATATTCTCGAAAATCAGCCGTACCCACATTTCGCTCAAATCCGCGGCAAAATCTATGGTGTTTTCACCGGTTTCATCGATCCATTCAAACACGTCGCAAAAACCTTCGCTGAGGCCAAACAGCAGGGCCGTGGCCGTCGTGACATGTCCTTTGTTAAGGGCGGCTTGCACTGTCTGCAACATCCCATCTAACCGATCATACGCCTCGTAGCAGTTCTCTCCATAGCCTGTACGCTTGGCCTCCCGTTCCGCCATGATTCGCACTCTTTCAGCCATGTCGCGCGCGACTTGTTCCCGATCGATGGGCGGCTCAGCAGATCGATCATAGGGTCCCAACCCGCGTGCGATGGCGAAACGGCCTTGGTCGTCCGCCAAGATCTTCTCTTGAAGAAAACATTGGATTTGCTCGGGCCTGAGATTAGCCACCCTGCGTTCGAGAGTTGGGGACCCCAAAAGTGCCGCCGATTCCGCTTCGGCCACCATAACCACCGCGAGCGCATGAGCACACCAGAGTTCTTTGGTGAGGCAAGAACACCAGGCTCTAAGTGAGACCCACGATTGGTTTTGGTGAACAAAATCCACCCGGGCGTGAAATACCCCGCCGTCCCCATCGGCCACGTCCGCCAATAGAGATGGGCAGTCCCATGCTAAGAGAATCACGGCTTCACCGTTGGCCAAGCCGAGACCCGTTTCGTAAATTCCGCGGTCTTTTGCTACGATGCGGTGGGCATCGTCTAAAACCATCTTCGTGTTCAATCACGTTCCTCTTCTCAATAGGTCATCCAGTTCATGGGTGCTTTTCGTTGCTTATTTTACCGTTCCAAAAGGTCAAATGATAGTCCAACTTTCCCACAGTTTCAACGGGCCGGTGGGATCCGGTCAAGGCCCCGTCAAAGTCCCGCAAACCCCTGTGGTTTCGCCATTTTTGAAGGGAGTGGACATTTGCCGATCGATCAGTTATAGTGAACCTCTATCAGCAAAATTACGGACGAGATGATGGACTTTCGGTTTCTGTAGCCATGGCTCGTTCGGATGGAGGCGCTTTTGCGTTATGGTCGATTTAGATGCATTGAACTGGGCTGGGCCTTCCGGCCTCCGGGACCGACTTGCGGTCTTGATTGACCCTCGCCAGAGGCGAGGTATCCGTTTTCCCTTAGAGGAAATTCTACTATTGGCGATGGCAGCCGTATTGGCGGGCAAGCGGTCGTATATCGCCATAAGCGACTGGATTCATGATCTGAGCCCCGAGTACCGCGAACGCTTCGGCTGTCGACCCTGGGGGTC
>DAHXNH010000127.1 GCA_027365485.1 Clostridiales bacterium | reverse complement strand
AGCCGAAAATCGGGATGGGCAGGATAGCGCGGATCCATGGCGTTCACTCGGGCCAACAGTTCCTCGATCACCCGGGCCCACCGGGGTCGAGGCGGACGAGCTAAAGCGATCTCAATCGTCTCCTCCCGATAAGTGATCCGGCCGCGCGCTTGGAGCAACCAGCGCATCAATTGCCGTTCATGCCGTGGGTTTGGGTATAGCGGAGCGACCTGTTGGCGGAGCCAATGCTCTCCGTTGATGGCGATGACCCGACAAGCGTCTTGAAACGCCTTGTTGTGAAAGGTAAACGCCCGGCGTCGGTCTTCGGGAACGAGGTCCCACAAGGGGACGGTTTCCGGGGCCGCCTCATAAGCGGCGACGACGGCGGTCAATTTGCTTTGTAACTGGCCCCAGCGGGCATGAGCGGCTTTGGGGGCCGTCGCGGGTTTTGACCGTGAAAAATCGCCGTTCCGCCGCGGCCCGACCCAGCGATGGCTCCCCTAGTGGCTGGTGCGAACCCCGACCCATCGTCTTTGGAGAAACGCTGTCACCCGCGTTTCAGGGCCTCAACCCTGCCTTCTAGGACTTATGCGCCAGCGCTCTAGGGACGCCAAGCCAAGAGATGGTGCTTCCGCTCATCAGACGAAGACCTCGGGGAGCCGTCGATGCCTTGCGTGAACTCAACCAACTGCAGCACCAATGCGCTACAATGACTGACATCAGAGAGCATGAGCACCCTCGCTGAGATGAAAGTCAAAAAGGAGAATTGCTGACGATGAATGCACCCGCCTGGATCGACGCCGCTTGGATGGCGTCGGTGGCTAAGATTGAAACCAACAGCCAGCGAATTGGTGCCACCTTCCCCCACGCCTCCCTCAATGGTCGGTATCAAAGCCAACCCGCTCACTGGTGGACAGCCGGATTTTGGCCTGGTCTGTTGTGGCTCAGCTACACCGAGACCCATTCCCCGGAGCTCAAAGAGTTGGCGGAAACATTGGAAGACCAATTGGACGAAACCGTCTTATCGTTCTTCCCTCTCCACCACGATGTCGGCTTTATGTGGCTTTTAACTGCGGTGGCTCGTTACCGCTTGTTTGGCCAAGAGTCCGCTCGCCGGCGAGCACTGCTGGCCGCCACCTTGCTCGCTGGCCGCTTCAATCCCCAAGGGGGCTTCATCCGCGCGTGGGGCACGCTTCCTAGCCAAACCAACAACGCCGGATGGTCCATCATCGACACGATGATGAACCTCAGCCTCTTATTTTGGGCCTCTCAACAAACCGAAGACCCGCGCTTCCGCCACATTGCCATCAGGCATGCAGATACCGTCCTCCGAGAATTTGTCCGCGAAGACGGAGCGTGTCATCATATCGTGAGCTTTGATACCTTGACCGGAGAACGAATCGAGGCCTTCGCTGGTCAAGGGTTTGCCCCCGATTCAGCCTGGGCTCGGGGCACCGCTTGGGCGCTTTACGGCATGGCCAACACCTACCGTCACACCAAAGATCCCCGCTATCTGGCCGCGAGTCAACGGATTGCCGACTTCTTCTTGGCTGCGCTCGGCGACGATCCGATTCCCTATTGGGACCTTCGATTGCCGAGCCGCCAGGGGATGCCGCGAGATACTTCGGCTGGCTGTATTGCCGCCAGTGGCTTAATCGACCTCGCCCAACTTGTTGCGGGCACTTCCGGATCCTGCTATCGAGACGGCGCCCTTCGGATTCTCCACGCCATCGTAGAGTCATCCAGTTCCTTTGCCGACGATGAAGAAGGCCTAGTCCTGCATGGTACCGGCCACTATCCCCAGAAGCAAAACGTCGACGTCGCGCTAATTTACGGCGACTATTTTTTTCTCGAGGCGCTGGCTAAATTCCGCGGCCAAGCTCTTGACCTGTGGTAGGCCCGGACTCCCCTCGTCCATTGATTTTCCTCATCCACCATCTGGTCGCTCGCCGATAATCTGGCCGACCACCTTATGCTCATTAAAGGAGGCCCACCATGGAGATGTTGCTTCGCCACGTCACCATTGAAGATCTCAGAACGCTTCTAATCCGCCATCGCGATCGTTCACCGCTTCCCGAGTTGTTTAATCCCGGTCAAATCGCTCAGGCCGTGGCTCTGGCCCAGAAAAATGGAGTATGGCAAGACCTCGACCAGCATCAAGATCCCCGTCAGCCTATCGAAGTCGTCCGTCGTTCGGAATTCCGCGACTTTCAACGCAGCGGAGAGCGTGGACTCGGAGAAAAAGCCATGGGCCGTAAGCGTCGAGCCCTCAACCGGGCGGCATTGGCCTTGTGGCTCAATCATCCGAAGGCGGACCTAGACTACCTGCAAGATCTCATCTGGGCCGCGTGCGAAGAGACTACTTGGGTTTCTCCGGCGCATGAAACCCGGGCGATTGACCTCGGTGCCGCCCAATTCGCCGCTACCTTGGCCGAAGTCGTGCATCTCTTTTCGGGCCGACTCGAATCCGAAGTCATCGAGCGCGTCCACACCGAAATCCGCCGCCGGATCTATGACCGCTATGCGGACTGGACTCGCCCCGACTTTTGGAATACTGCCAGGCATAATTGGAACCATGTGGTCAACGGGGAGATTGTACGCACGGCGCTTTACGATCTTGAGGACCCGGCGGTTTTAGCCCACTTGATTCATCCCGCGATTTCTCATATGACCTACGCGTTGGATGGTTTCAGCGACGACGGAGGATGCCTGGAAGGTCCGAGCTACTGGGACTACGGCTTCGGCCACTATCTAAAAGCGGCCTACGCCCTCTACCGAAAGACCAACGGCGAGCTCAATTTGATGGCCGATGCCAAGATTTTGGCCATCTGTCGGTTCCCCTTAGCTGCCGACATCGCCGCTCCGGTGCGAGCCACCTTTTCCGACGCCCAAGACGGGTATCTCACCCCTGAGCATGTTTTAATCATCAATCGTTTCTTTTCGTTACCGGCTCTCTTCGCTTTGGCCCCCACTCACCCCGATCGCCAGCTAAAACTCACGTCGCTGCATGAGTTGGCCATGTCGCAAGAAGAAACCGCTCCGACCCCACTCGATAGCAGTGATTATTGGCTGCCCGATTTAGGCCTGGTGAAACTCCGTGGCGACCATGGAGCCGACCAACTTACCATGACGGCTATGGGCGGGAATAACGGGGTCAATCACAATCACAACGATCTGGGCAGCTTCATTGTCTATGCCCGAGGCACAACCTTCATCAGCGACCCCGGCCGCCCCATCTATCGCCGCGACACCTTTTCGCAAAATCGCTACCAGAGCCTTTATTGCAATTCTTGGGGACATTCCGTGCCCATCATTAACGGCGAGGGCCAACCCCCGGGGTCAGCGTACTATGCCCAGTTGCAGGTCGAAGGCCTCACCGGCCAAGACCTCAAAACCGCGCGCCTGGACCTTACCCATGCCTATGCAGACGGTGCCCTGAAACGCTTTGAGCGAATCTTTACCCTCGCCGCGGCCAAAAACCATCTGTGGCTTGAGGATCACTTCGTCTTCGACGTCGCCCCTCAAACCCTTGAAGAGGCGTTTATTACCTTCCAGCCGGCGACTGTGATCGATGCCGGCCACGGGGTTCGCATCGGCTCGTCGACCACCCTGGAACTGACCAGCGACAGTCCAGGAATATTTTCCCTCGAGCCGCGGCCGGATGCGGCCATCGATGATCCCTTAGGCCGGACGCTGACCCGTATCCTCTTTACTCCCTCGACGATATCCAACGAACTGACTCTGCGCTTTGGGTTTCTCTAAACACCCATGCGACGAAGGCATCTCCCAGTAAAGCGTCGATGGCCGCGAGGGAGTTTAAGGATCCTTCGCGGCCATCGCACGCCCGTCCTGGTGGCTTGCCCCCCGGGCAGCCTCTGCTGCCTATCCCTGCCTACGGGGCCAGTTCAGGCAAACGGGCCACCAAACCGGGAAAATCTCGCCACGGAGAGACGGCCGATTGGGCGCTGTCATGATCTTTGTGATAGACGCGGAAATACACCGTATAGCGAATGTTCGGGCTTAAGTTGGGCGCGGTGCCGTGGCCCAAAAGATAGTGGGAGAGCGTAATATCACCGGCCTTCGCGGTCACGTGCACGGGTTCACCGCGGTCGACGGGCGGCATCCCTTGCAGCAAAGAGTCCCATCCGTGATCTCTAAAATATTGCGCATGCAAGTGATGGCTTCGCGGCCAGACCATGAGATTGCCGGCATAGTCGGTGTCAATGTCGCGCAAAACCACCCCGAGCAACAGGCTGAACCCATGGATTGTGCCCTGGGTTACCCCGTTCAGCGGGCTGTACATCCCATCCAAATGGGGAGAAGCCACCCGCTCGGGCTCGCTCAGCATGGGAAACCGAAGTGCAATTTGCCCTCCAGAAATTGGGCGAATGTTTCCTTGGCCAAGCAGTGACTCCAGCAAATACCATGCCGGGCTTCGAGTCGCCAAATCCACGATCTCGGAGCTTCCGGTAATTTCCGGGCAAAAGCTGCGCGCCCGATAGGTCGGGGCTTGTTCCGGCGGAAATCCTTCACCTAGGCTATGTCCGATCGCCTTTAGCGCGCGATCCAACAGTAGCGGAGGAATCACTCCCGGAACGCGAAGAAAGCCTTGGTCGACAAACTCGCGCAACTGCCTTTGACTGAGTTCCATGTGGTTCAACCTCCCCCAAAATTCCTCGCTCGTCCCCTTATCGATCCTGACCGTCCAATCGTGAGACTCATCGCCCCATCCATCCGCCATCTACCACCAAGGTGTGCCCGGTCACGTAGTTCGACAGGTCTGAGGCTAAAAAGAGCGCGGCACCAGCAATATCCTCAGGTCTTCCCCAGCGTCCGGCCGGAATCCTCGCCAAAATTTGCCCGCTCCGAACCGGGTCTCGACTCAGCGCGTCAGTGTTGTTGGTTTGGATATAACCCGGAGCAATCGCGTTGACCTGGATGCCATACCCGGCCAGGTCATTAGCCATGGCCTGGGTCAAGCCGACCAGCGCGTGTTTGCTGGCAGCATAGCCAACCACATTGATGCCACCTTGGAATGATAACAACGAGGCAATGTGAATAATTTTCCCACCCCCGCGCTGGCTCATCTGTCGAGCCACCTTCTGCGACAAATGAAACACCGCCGTCAAGTTGACCTGAAGGACATCGTCCCAGGGCTCCTTTTCGTGCTCAAGAAAGGACTGACGGTGGATAACCCCCGCGTTATTGACTAAGATATCCACGGGCCAAGCATCCAGCACGCTGTCCCAAGCGCTGGCCGCCTCGCGATCGCTGAGGTCAACGCTGACCGTGGCCAGATGACGGTCTAATGGCAAAAGCGCTTCGCTCTCACCCATCTCTCCGCCGTGGCCATGCAAGATGATGCGGGCACCGGCGTTGGCCAACGCTATCGCCACCGCCTGTCCAATTCCGGTGCGAGCCCCAGTGACCAACGCGGTCTTGCCTTGGAGGTCGATCCCTTGCCATGGTGGTTCCAACTACCGCCCTCCCTCATCGATCTCACTTGTCCGCTAAACACGATTTGGCGGACGACTTGGCGCCGGCCAAATCAGGTTGACGCCCCCTCATTTTAGCCGATGACATCGACTGCGAGCGCAAATCTTGGTTAAAATAATCCTAAAATTATTCGATGATGCCGTTGCCTACCCGATGGCGGTGAATCCGGGGAAGCACGCTGGTCCGCTTGCCTTGCGACCCCTCCTTGCCTCCGATTCCCCCTTGCCTCTCTTTGACGAACCCACCAGACCCACCGTATTTTTCATCATTCACAATCTGTTGCTTTTGATCGTGCTATACTGCCAGCATAAACGTTACCGGGCCCGCACCGTCGAGGTCTTCTCTTGCGGTCGCGTCCCGTAAGGGAGGGATCGGTATTACTATCGTCATTTCTGAATCGATGGATGCGTCAGGATTAGACCTGTTGCGGAGTTCCTCGGCCTCGGTCATCTATCGCCCCGACGGTTGGGAGCATCCTAATTTTCTCGCCAAAGTCCTCGCCTCCGCTTCAGCCTGGATCGTCCGCAATCAAACCAAGGTCGAATCGCCGTTTATCATGCCAGCGCTCAAAGTGGTCGGCCGCCTCGGCGTCGGCCTCGATAATCTGGACCTAAGAACGCTCTTTGCCCACGGCGTGGCCGTGGTCTCTGCGCGCGGAGCCAATGCCACCGCGGTCGCGGAATACGTCATCGCCTGCTGCCTTTATCACCGACGCCCGCTGCCTAGCTATCATCGCGATCTGGTCGCAACTGGCTGGCATCGAGATCGTGCCATCGGTCGCGAAGTGTTCGGGACCACCATGGGCCTCATCGGCATGGGCGACAGTTCTCGGCGGGTAGCGGTCAAGGCCAGCGCCTTGGGCATGCGCGTAATCGGTTTTGATCCCTACGTCAGCCCCCACGACGTGGCGTGGATGGAACTTGGCGTCGAGTCGATGGACCTAGAGTCTTTGTGCCGTCAAGCGGATTTCGTCTCCGTGCACATTCCTAAAACCCCACAAACCTTGGGACTCATCGGCGAAGAGGCCCTGGCCTGGATGAAGCCCGAAGCCTATCTAATCCAAACCTCCCGTGGGGGCATTGTCGATGAAGACGCGTTGTTTTCTGCGTTGCAAGACGGTCGCTTAGCAGGCGCTGCGCTAGACGTCCGCGCTCAAGAGCCTCCAACCGATCGACGCTTCGAGGCATTGCCCAACGTGATTTTAACGCCCCACGTCGCGGGCCTCAGCCAAGAGGCTGGCGTCCGAACGTCCGTGATGGTAGCCGAAGATGTATTGCGAGTGCTTCGAGGAGAGAGAGCCCGAGGCCTGGTATCCCGACCTGGCGAAAGGTAGCCCATGCCCGCACTGGCTCTCTTTATGCTTCGGCCCCGAGGCTCGCTGAGGGCCAGCGGGTCCTTTCGCAATCGCCGAAAGCCCTGGGCCTCTCGGCCAAGCGCTCACCGGCTTGTTTTTGTCCTTAGCCAACGCCAAGGAGCCTGGCCCAACACTCGGAACCTCGGAACCTGGTCTTTCGGGGAGCGTTCCCGCGCCGGGTTCAGGGCCTTTGCTCCAGCGCTTAGGATCTGATGCATGCGTACTCTTGTACGAACCTGTGGGAGGCCATGCTGAGATGCCCGCTCTTCGGATTTTGCAAGAAGATCTAAAGAACGCTCGGGCCAATGGCTCCTTCGTGCTAACGGGTCCTTAAGGGGGCACGATGGTGGTACGCTTATTGCTCATTCTCGCTAAAGCGGGTCGAAGCGGCACTCGTCTTTGACTGACTGTGCAAGACATGGCATTTTCGTATAGTCCCAGGTGTCCATGCATCCATCCATCCGAGCCGTAAAGGGCCACACCGAACCGACGGTGAGCACTCCTCGTCCTCGCTGGGGCAATCGGGATGAGCATCTCCCCTTCCACTCGTCCCATAGGCTCGGTGACCGCAGTCACCAATCCAGGTTACTAAAGTCGGGTGCGTCGGCGCCGTAGCCGAGCCGGCCGAATTGGCGGGAGCAGGGAACTGTAGGCTAAATTGGTCGTTATTGTCATATTGCTAAATCCAACGCTGGCTCTTTACACCGGGCGGCTGCGGCAAAGAACGGCGCCCAGCCGCCGTCTAGGTAGACTCGCAGGAAAGGCCGATAGCGGGGGGACTTGGTCCCCACCGAGGCCCGCTTTTTTGATAATATGCTATGGGTTCACAATTCCGATGCGCTCACGAAAAGACATCCTGCCATGGTCCGCGCAAGGAATCTAACCCATCGCGATTTCGACGCGGCCCCCTTCACCCCTCTGGTGGTATCTGGAATGACACCACGATTATGCCATGAAAGCCACTGGCTCAAGCAGGTCTTGGGTTAATCGCGGCATGCGTTCGCTCATCTCCTTGGATGAGATCTGACAAGCGTGCCAAATTCGCCTACGATGACCTAGCCTAATTGTCGGCACCATGACAACCGGGGAAACCGCATTTTTGGGGTGAATCGGAAACGTAGGGCCGACCTCTCGGTGCCCGAACCCGTCAGCTAACCTCGGAGGCACTACTTTGTGAGAGGAGTTATCGTATGCATATGTCTTCGAGTAAAGCCCTAGCCCTTGCTGGAGCAGTGACACTTTGTTCGATGCTGGGAGGTGCCAGCAGCTTTGCCGCTGCAGCTCCCAGCACCGCCACCTTGGAAACAACGCATCCGGCAATGCAACAAGTTCTTAAAAAGGGATCGACAGGGCACTGGGTCATGACTCTACAAGCGGATCTCGCCCTGCTCGGATATCCGCAAGTAGGCCCGATGGATGGCATCTTCGGGCCCAAAACGCTGGCCGGTCTCGACGCGTTTGAAACCGCCACGGGGTTTGCGGCTACCGGTGTGACCTCACCTGCAGTATGGCAAGAGATTCTCTCCGGGTTTGGCTTAGTCCCCCCGCCCCCTGGGTTCAGTGCGCCCGTCCTGCCCACGAGCGGCACCGCCGGCGGTGCCGCTTCATCCACGTCGTCCAGTGCATCGAGCACCTCTTCGAGTTCGTCGAGCACCAGCAGCACCACCCTGCCCACCGCATCGGTCTCCGGCCCGGTATTGCCTGCCTCCTTCCCTCAAGGTGGCACGCCGGTCAGTGAACCCAGTCTACCCGGCCCCTCGTCGGGCATTCAAGGTCAGTTTACCCCCACCGTCACTACGATCGATGGCAGGCCGGTCTTGGCTGCCTATCACATGGTAGCCTCTTCCTACGGACCAAGTTTGGCCGACAACTATCCCTATGGACCGGTCGACGCTTTTGGTCAACCGTTAGAAAACGGCATGGTCGCCGTCGATCCCAGCGTAATTCCTTTGCATTCGGTCGTTTACGTGACCGGTTATCACGACAACTATCTGCCCACCGGAGGATTCCTCGGACAAGCTATGGATACGGGAGGAGCCATTCAAGGTGACCGTCTCGACATTTTCATCAATGCCAATCCCACGGTGATTTCGGATTTTGGCTATCAGCAAGCAACGGTTTACGTGTTAGGCAATTAAGTATGAGTCGGTGGAGCGAACCCCGCGAGAAGACCAGACCATTGGTCGACTCGCGGGGTTCGCTTGATTAGCTGTGCAGTTTCACACCGGGTTCTTGACGCTTATCCTGCGCGCCGGTGAAATTTTCCGGTTTGAGGCCAAAGCTGTGGGCGTCTCAACACTTTTGGCGCAATGGTTCCCCAAGGCGCTGGCGCTCACCCACCTGGCCCCATCGAAGACCAAAAGGTTCGTCAATTCGCCTGTGCGATCCCATGATCGGACCTTGCCCATCGCCTGGAACACGGTGCGAAAAATGGAATGAAAAGGCCGCATGCAGGATGATGAAGAATCCCTCTCTCCGTATGTGGCTCCGCTGATCCCTGCGGATCGTCCCGTGATCTTGCTGGCCAACCGCGGCTTTGGCACGGTGCGGTTTTCCGGTTTCTCGATGGCCTCGGCTGGGGTTGTATGATTCGAGGCAAGGAAACTATCTTCGTGCGATGGAAAAACGCCTGGCGTCCGATCTGCCTGCTAGCGAAGAGACGCCCACTGCAATGGGATGATCACGGGGACGATGGTAAGAAGGCCTTTGGAGGATCGTACGCGGGCCGGTTAGTCATCTACGCGGACAAAGTCCATACCGATCCCTGGTTTCTTCTCGTGTCGCCCGGCCTAGCCGGGCGCTCTTGGGGTCAGGTGGTCGCGCTGTATGCGAAGCGCTTCACCGGTGAAGAATCGGATAAAGATCAAAAGAATCAGCCCAAGGACGGCTTCCACATGAATTCGGTGAAATTGGGCACCGCCGATCGGTGGGATCGCATTGTGTTAGTCTTCGCCTGGGCCTATTATTGGCTCAATATCGACGGATGGGTGGTCGAACACCTGGGAGAGGACGGAACTGGCGTGCCAACACCTCCGAAAAACGCACCCATGCGTTATGGCGCTTAGGCTCTTTTGGCCTCGAACCCCATGATGATTGAGACTGGCGCGATCTGATCCGTCATCAAGCCGCGTTTCAAAGTAGCATCCCGCCGGTCGGCGAGGTGGTGATGCTCAGCTAATTCGAATCATACGACCCATAGTCTTCGTCCTTGCCTGGATCGAACGTTCGCCCGACCAGGTGGGCTTGAGCTTGCGCGTCATCCAGTCGCACCGCCGTTGGAGCCGTTTCCAACAGATCGCTCCCACTAAACCAAACATTTTTAGTGTTCCTTGCCTCGATCGAGACAAAATTATAGAAAATCGCCGTAACACCCATGGATTTATCCGTGGGATATAAGGCGCTCGCCGTCAGGCGAAAGTTTGTCCGGGTAGTACCATATGTTGGTCACTTCTTGCTATACTCACATTGCGTTCGCCCTTTGAAAATTGGATCCGTTGGCGGTTGTCTCCCGCAATCGTGGGAGACGTAAAATGTATCGCGTCGTCAAGACCAGACGTTAACAGGATTCGGCGAACCATCACGTCAAGTAACCAAAGACCTTCGGGCGACTGGACAGCGGGTGTTTGGCTCACCCTTTGCGAGTAAAGCTCACGTAAGCGAGTTTCTCGCAATAATCCCACGGCTTTAGCCGTGTGGAGTGTCAAATCGGACTACACGCAGTATAAAAGGACTTTAGCACCAAACATCGTAAAAACTGGGGATCGTTCAGCTACACACCCCAAGAGGCATTAGACTAACCACTCATAGAGTGGAACCCGCACAGGATCGGCGTGATCCTGAAAACGTGTGGAGCAAGTACGCGTGGCTAGGGGGCTAGCGAGCTCATGAAGACCGATGCGTCTTGGCAAGTGCTACAAAGTAGGTATCGTTCTGCTTGGCATACGGATGGATGAAGTCAACTAAGAGCATAGTTTATTGCTGATTCGGTGGGCGGGTCGACC
>DAHXNH010000096.1 GCA_027365485.1 Clostridiales bacterium | reverse complement strand
CGCGACCCCATAAGTTGGTTCTAAAACCGTTATCGGCAGAAACCACGACAGGAAAAGTTTATGGGACATGTTTCTCGACCAAAGTGAGTCGGGACGCCGATTGCCCGCCGACGCTTCCCATAACCGAAAGAATCCCATAATGGCGATTATGCGACTGGTTGCATAACCGCCACACCTTAGCCACGACTTTGCTCAATCAAGGAGCCCCTCTCGTGGCCGTGCAGTCCAGCCTTGGCCATGAGAAACCCGAGACGACGCAACTCTATGCCGTGTTGAGTGGCGAAGCTCGGCATCAGGCCTATCAACGGTATTTTGTCCAATGATCGCGTGACGGATGACGCAGGGTTCCGGTTCCGTTATAATGCTCCCAGAGCAGAAGGTCTGGGAGCATTAACGGGCAGGTGCGCGCCATAAGACTAGTCAGATTGGATTAAACAAGGACAATACCGTGAATGGGGAAATGCCCTGCTCAGCGAACTACAAACTGAGACATACATGACGGGATAGCTCAGTCGCTAGAGACAACGTCATCAGAGAAGCCATGAAAACATCCTGAAAAGTGCGGATGTTTTCGTCAATTGTAATACAATGTATACCACGCACACCAACCAAGCCCATGAATAAACATGCATCCCCAGATGAGTCAGGTGGGACCCTGCCAATAGAGGACATAGAGTAAAACTGGGGGCTACAGCTCTCCGAAAAGGTCGGAATGCGCCCAAAAGTGGCGAAAAGTGCGGCGCGGTTCCTGCTACCTGACTTATCTGAGGATGCATGTGAATAAATGGCACTCGACTGTTCAGGTGGGTGCGGGTTGGAGCATTTTCAGTTAGTGGCGCGGTCCGATCGGACCGCTGGATCTGCCAATAGGTGGTGTTCTGGCACTTTGGGCAGACAAATCACTGAGGCTATCGTTGCTGAAATAGGTACTCTTGGCATGCACTTTCCGTTCCACATTGGTCTTGCCATTCCAACAGCGTCATACCAAACGTTTCCCCACTAAGATCCCGTATTTTCCCTAATTTTAGCACGTTTCCTCCACTTGGAAGTAGGTACCTGGGTTATCCGTGGATGTGTGAACTGAGATAGTTCGGGATGCCTCACAAGACTGGATTAGATCGCGTGATGAAAAAAGAGGGATTTTACGGTATTATTTCGAATCACTATTCCGTCTACAGAGTTCAAAAATGTAAGGAGAGGGTCGTTATGAAAGTTTCACCGATTATCGGCATGGCATTATGCGCAGGCGTGTCTGGCTTGTTGGTTGCGGCTTCTAATGCCACTGCACCATCGGCCTCAGCCGTATTAAACAACCCATCGGGAGCTACCGTTTCCTTCCGTGGAACGCCACAATCTGTGGCCCCGCTCCCATCCGATGCGATTACTCTTCAGCCTGGCGCCTCCGTTCCCACCAATGCGCCAGTTGGTCAACCCTTCGTGGTCCCTGCCGTCCTCCCGTCTGGCTGGCAAGACATGTTGGTACTGAGGGTGAATCCGGGACAGACGGTTCAAGTAAACGGTTACAATGGCCCCATGGTCCTCGAATCGACCGACCCCACGATTGAAACGATCGAACCCAATTCTAGTTACGCCGGGACTTCTTCCGCAACTGCGATCTCCGATAGTGCACAGGGCTCGTCGGTGACGTGGGCCGTGGCGGTGACCTACGAGAATCTTAACACGAAGACCGGTGGCACTATTGACTTTGATGGACACTGGGTATTAGATAATCATGTATTATTTGACTACTCCGGTACATACGAGAACGAAACCATTTCAATCCCCACTCAAGTTATTGTGACTCGGTCCGTGAGCCAGTATGAACTAAAGACGGAAAACCCGACTACAGAACCAGAAGGCAATACGGGCCTCGCGTCGTTTCTGGGCACGGCCCCCACCGGTTCAGAGTATAATATTGACGTCGTTCGGAGTCCTGCAGCCGCGCAACAAGATACGGCCTATAGCTACAACAACCAATACTTTCAACCCGATTCAGTCGACCTCCAACTCCTCGCAACGGGGACGCAACCTTCTGGATATTCGTATTTTCCGGATCCCGTTGCCAACATCTATGATAGGTTCCAAGGATACCTAGAACCTGGATGGTCAGGATCCGGTATGTTTGATAGCGAAAATCATCTGATCGCCATTGACTCCAACGGCAGTTCGTCGCAAAACCGGGAATATGGATTTGATGGAGCTGATATCATCTCATTTTTATCAACCTACGGTATCCCGTATTCAACATCCTCGGGCTATTAGTTAATAGACATTCTTCCCATGGCAGACCCAGGCGGAACGGCACAGCGAGTACCGGTGGACATCCACCGAAGAGCCGTGTGCGGCTCACCCCGCAGGTTTCATTCCCCGGATTTGCTGCATACGCTCATCGCACGACTGGCTTTATTGCTCGTGACCCCTATAGT
Source organism: Clostridiales bacterium (assembly GCA_027365485.1). GTDB lineage: Bacteria > Bacillota > Sulfobacillia > Sulfobacillales > Sulfobacillaceae > JAMCVM01. Next base: position 5,924 of record DAHXNH010000096.1, on the reverse strand, counting down.
GAAAGCTAGGGGTCCGTCGTAGACGGTACCGTCGAATCGAACTGCGGAGGGGGGAGGGCATGGACCTCATGGCGTGGCGGCAGCATCTCTGGGGTGATGTAATCCGCGCTGCGTACGCGGAGGGCAAGGATTGTGCCACGTTGTTAGACGAGGGTCAGGCTTTTCTGACGGGGGCGATCGGGTTTCGTACATTGTGCAACCGGGTTGGAGCCGCTCCGTCACGCCGAGGATGGAAATTCGTAAATCCTCCGATGCAATTGGGCTCTACCCATGAAGGCGTATACAACAACTCCGCCGCCTGGCGCCGTGAGGTCCGTCATACGTGGCTCTGGGCCGAGTGGGCTGTCCGCCAAGCCCAACCATCCTCCGCCCCAAATTCCAGCGAGGCGATGTTACCGATCGCCGCCCATTGGCCGTTGATGGTGTCGCCTAAAACCCGCCAGGAGGTACATCCCGCGCACGTCTTGGATAGGTGGCTGCACCACCCGGAACAGGTACAAAAGACCCGTGCCGAACAACTGCTGATTCGGCATCCTGCCTATGCCCATACCTGGCATCCCTACCGAGAAACGACTGGAGCGATGCGACGCGCGCCCTTATGGAGTTTAGTGTATTGCCGACACTGGGGCCAAGAGCAAGTCGCTGCAGTGACCGACACGGTACTTTATCAGAGTCCAACCGCCGCGCAGGCTGTCGCTATTATCACGACGGCAGTGGAGCAGGGCCCATCGCCGTCGCCCGCCTACCAAACCGTGCAGAGGGAATGGCGCCGACAGCTCGAACGGGTGACTGGCCCCACCGTGATTGGAGAGGCGCTGGAGCAATTGGAAGCAGGACTGGCACAGGATCCTGACCGATATTGGAAAAGTTTCTGTGACCGTTACTGCGGTTATCCCTACGATCATGTCGTGCCCAATCTGTGCATTGTCATCGGAGCGCTATGGGCCTCCCCAGAGGACATTCCAGCGGCTGTTGAGTTTGCCATCGCCCGCGGATTCGATGTCGTCGGTAATGCTTTGATCACCGCCGCGATCTTAGCCGGAGTGTTAGACGCGCGAGGGGAAGCCCCTACCCTTCCTGTGGTGCCGGAGATCATCGAAACCGGCATTCAACACACCCTGGCCTATACTAGTCTGCCTTGGCTTTTTTAAGTCCGTTCGGCCAAGGGCCGATGATTCGCCTGATATTCCGGCATTAACGGGGGCCAAACTGCATTAAGCGGTACGGAGATACGACGGGGGTCTCCTCGATGCTCAATAACTGGCTCCCGGCGGACTCGCCGTTAAGCGCGGGGAACACACGTGGTACGATGGAACTACCAACCCAACGGAGGTATTGGAAATGGCCGAATTAATTCGAGACGGAGAGAGCTTAATCCTCAAATTGAGCACTGCCGAGACGCTGGAAGGCGCCCATGGCGACATTCGCGTGCCGATGTCGGCGGTGCAAAGCGTCACAGTCCTGGATGATGTCATTCATGCGGTGCATGGGATTAAAATGCCCGGGGCGCGCATCCCTGGGGTGTTTGCCATGGGCACATTCCTATTGGGATCGGAAACCACGTTCGCGATTGTCCATCATCGGAACAAGCGGGGAATCAAAGTGAACCTCGCGGATGCGCGTTTTAACGCCTTGATTATTGGTCTGGATGACCCCGAAGAAGTCATTGCGCACTTAGGACTTTGAGCCACGAGACTGCGGATGCCGCGTTTGGCCATCGGGGAGCGTATGATGGTACCGTCCATGACATCAGCACATCACCACCCAGCTCTTGGGGCGTCTTAGGCCGCTTGGGACGTACTGCGCCGCGCGTCTATCACCTGGCGATATGCACCGAGCCAGATTGACGGCATCTTTGTCTTGTCCCGATTTGTTCCTGTGCCTCCTCCATCCATTTTACTTCCTGGTCTGCGAGTGTTCGTCGTCCATGGCGACGCTGATCCCCTCCTCCATCCTCAGCGCGGTGACGCGGCAAATCTGTTCATGTCTCTGGGTGCCGATGTGGAGCCGCATTATTATTCCATGGGGAACGAACTGAACGACCAAGAACTCGCTGATTTAACGGCATGGATTAACAGATTCAGCCAGCAGGTCTAAAAACCCCGTAGGTCTCTCCGTGGAATTTCCTGATGGCACTAACGGTGTGCTCTTAGTGCGCATAAGGGGGCGTATTTGCCTTAGTTGCTAGTGCGTATACGCCCCCGATTGTTCAACAGCAAGCTCAAAAACACCAGATAGGACGCCGCGACATCCAGGATCGACAAACCGCCGTGCGACCGCAAGGACGCATCATACACGCCATGGAATGTGGCCGCCAAAATCAAAGCGCCTAGGGCCAGAGTCCAGTCTCGATAACCGCGTTGGGCGACTACACCCAACGCGTAGGCCACGATGCCAGCCCAAATGGCATGCAAAAACGGAGTATAGAGCGCACGACTGACGGCCGTCATGGCACCTAATCCAATGCCGCGGTGCAAGTCATCAAAGGTAATCCCATGCTGCACGTAGAGAATATTTTCGATCGTCGAAAACCCCAGGCCGGAGCTAATCCCGACCATCATATAGACCAAAGGGTTCCATATCTTGTGCTTAGCCCGATTTATCCCTAAAATCAGCAGCACGAAGATCTGTTTCGCAAACTCTTCGGTCAAGCCCACAAACAAAATGTAACCCGGAGCGGACAGGACGAAATATCTGGAATCCAAGAGCCGGTTGGCGCCATGGGCTGTCCAAAACGATTCGACGGTCAAGGCAAACAGAGCGCCAATGCTTCCGGTGAAAACATAAGCTCCACTGTCTACGAGCACAGAAGCAAATGGCATCTGCAGTTGCGCCGCCATTAACGGTTGAAAGACAAAAAACCAGAACAGCGAAAAATATATCATCATCCCATCCACCACATTGAGATGGAAGTCGTTGAGCAGGATAGGGACGATAGCAAAAAGTAAGAGACCAAGAAAGATCCGCGATTTGATAATGGTGAAGATGTAGAGCAGGGAGTTGCGCGGCAGTCGACGATGAGCGATGCCAAAAAGACCGCTCTGCCGACTTCGACAATTTTCACACAAGTCGCCGTTAATCGGGTCCCCACATTGAGAGCATCGCGGTCGAATCGGAGCGTAATTCATAACATCATCTCCTATGGCGGCAATGGCCGCTCGCTGATGCGCCATCCGTGGGTCTATCAAACCGCGACGAACCCTGTTCTCCGATATCACGACTCCTAACGTTAAAGAACGCAGCGAGCATCCGCCTGATCTTGTCTGTTCCTCGGCAATACCATTCGGCACCAGACTATAGCCAACATACCACGGAATCGGGCAGCGTTGCGCCGGCCCATCCGTGGTATCAAAGATAAATAGGCCATGTTCAGTCCGACGATGTGCAATCTAGAGTTGCATGCTCTTTTGCCTAATCTCGACTGATGGGGTCTGTTTGGTGCGAAAACTGGAGGACTTGGCCTTCGGCGATGGGCTCAAATAAAAGATTTTGGAATATTTGGGCCGAGGCACGTAACCTCTTGAAAGCAGACGGCGTTTAACAATAAGCAGACGCAAACCTGAAGGTCTATCGGCGTTGCATGCCTAAAGTCCCGGCGCCGTTTATTAGGAGTTTATTCGGAAAGAGGATGAATCGATGCGTAAACCAATGATGTTGGCATTTTTACTGGCTTGGGCGAGCTTGGTGGGCTCGGTTGGCTTTTCCCCGAATCATGCGCCGCGCTCCTGGGTGAAATTGTCCCCAGCGATGATCCATCCCGGATCGGTCGTCTCCCTGGTTGGATACGTTCCCCCATCAGGATCCACCTCTTCGAAGAGCAAGACCGGCATCGTCTATTTTGGCGGTATCATCAATGGCGAGGAAATTACCATGTCTAACCTCCACTGGAATCCTTCACGGCCCGGGCATTTCACCGCTTCGTTCCGAGTTCCCTCCGAGCCCTGGATCGACGCCGAGGGCATGCATCCATGGACTTCGGCAACGTATCCGGTCTCCGTGCAATGCGTCGGATCCACGACCAAGCAGTGCCTGTACGGTCCCGTCCAAGCTACCGCCAACGTGTATCTCACGATCAGACACCCCATCGCTAGAGCCTCGTTGGTTCCTAAAGAAACTCGGGTCAAGGTGGGGGAAACGGTGACGGTAAAAGGGTGGGCTCCGCTTAACAGCACGGGTAAGCCCGGCGGTTATTATTTGGTGATGACGCCCGACGGCGTCCGTCCCGATGGCCTCAACCCTGAAGTAGGTCAGGTACGACAATTGCCCAACGGACAATTTGCGGGAAGCTTTCATGTGCCAGAGATTGACGGCGGCTATGGACAACTTCATGGGCAGCCCAATCAAATTTGGCTGCAAAGCCGATTTCAAACCTCGCGAACCCAAAATCTGCTTCCAGGATATGACGTGGACGTAGCCTCGGTCATCATCAATCCCCAGACTCCGCTGACCTGGAAGACTCTGCATCTGCCCTCTGTCGAGACCATCCAGACCAACCTTGACGACGGGTCGTTTTCGCTCAATGTCTGGACCAAGACCGGCGACCCCCAATTGGTCATGTACGCGACCGATCATACGATCTGGCTGAAAGGCGACGGCACCTCGTCCTGGAGGCAGATTCCTACCGCGCGTGTGCACGCGGCGTCGAAAGCTACCCCGTATCCGGTACCGACTAGAGGGTTCGAAGGGGCGAACGAGGTGGCCGTCGCTCCCCGCTATCCCAAGAGCGTCTTTGCCGCCTTTGGCGCGGACGTGGACGAACAAACCCAAACCAGTCACAACGTCGCCTACGAAACCAGGAACGCGGGCATGACGTGGCAGCCAATCCCCGTTCCCGCCGGCTATACCATGTTGGATTTTGGCGGACTCCGCATGGTGGGCCAGGCGGTCGAGGTCTACTTCAATGCCCCACGAAATCGGTCTTTTATCGTCGAAACCACGGTGAACGGCGGCCAAACCTGGATGATTGGTACGCAACTACCGTCGAGCACGACATTTCTGCATTTTGGGCCCACTTCATCCAAATTTCTGAGCCTAACCAACGAGTTGGTGTTAGGTTCATCCCTCCAAGTGACCCCTGCTCTAGTCCCGGTCGAAATTGCCCAGTTTTCCCGCAAAGAGGCCTTAGTCGTAGCGCCCGCCGACCCGGCCATGTTACTCTTGACCGTCAACGGAGGAAAAAGCTTTAGACCCGTCAATGTGCCATGGCCGAACGTGACGATCCTGAAGGGTACGGATAGCTATGACGAGACCTATGGTCAGGTGCAGTGGTTGCCGAACGGCGATCTCTTAGCTCAGATCTATGACGTTCGCGGGGGATGGGCATACCTCAAGCCGGGTCAAACCCGTTGGCACAAAATCAGTCGCCCTATCGAAGACTCCAGGCAGACGATTACCATCATCGATCACAATTTGTGGTGGACGAACTACGCGAACGGTACCGTCTCCGCGCATCACACCTCCATTGCTTCGCTGACCATTCCGAATTAGTGGCCATCATTCTGGTTGGCGGCAGGCGTTGATTCGCTGCCCGCCGGTGGGCGGATACCGCACAAATGAAGCGGTCAGCCCTCTTCAAGGGGATCTGAATCGGGTTCTTCGGGACTTAGGCACCAGGTTTCTAGACATGACTGGAGGAAACCAAGAGGCATGAGATCCCATCTATGCCTCAGGGCACACTCCTGCCCGTTAACGTATCAGCGAATAATTCGGGGGCGAAATTTCTTAGGGAATATTCGCCCCCGTTAGTGCTCCAAGAAGTCGATCGGCTCGTCCAGCGCATGCACGACATATGGCGATGGAATCCGAGCGTTCAGCCATTGGATCCATCCTTACATTAGATCACTATACCGCTAGACCAATGGCGCTCATGTATCTCCATTCAGAAAATATTTCCGGGCAAAGCAGGAGATTACCACCCCATGCAG
>DAHXNH010000090.1 GCA_027365485.1 Clostridiales bacterium | reverse complement strand
GTTGATGGTAATGCCCATCACAAACACATGGTAGCCCTTGAGCGCTGCCGTTTGATCGGTAAAACACTGTGCCTTATGGGAGGTGGCGCAGCCTTTGGGAACGACGCCTGAGCGTTCCAGCATATCCCAAATGTTGCCCCGTTCATCCGTGCGAAGACTGTCCCCATCCACCAAGACGATCCAGGGAAGGCCAAAGGTCTCGGCTTCTGCAAGGTGATACGCGAGGCTCGATTTCCCACCGACGGTGAACACCATGGCACCCGTAGCCTCGAATGGGGTGGAGAAGACCGTGGCGTACCATTCCGGTAAGGCTCCGAGTTCTGTTTCCCCATCCACGAAGATGACCGCTGAACTGAATAGGGCCTGTCGCCATTCCGGAGATCGTATCCACCGTTCTTCGCGTTGGGTCTTGCGTGCGTCATGCTCCCTGGCTTGGATTCTGGGCGGGGTGTCGGTGGACGAATCAGGAGGGGGGATGGGATTAGGAGATGCAGACCCTTGGTCTGCGGGAGGAGGGAGTCGATACACTTGGGTCGTAGCGTTGCTCACGCTCCACCGCGTCACCCGTTCCAGCGATTGGGTGGGGACGAGATAGGGCGAATGCGTAATGAGAACCATTTCAGCCGCCAGTTCGGTTCGTTCTTGCTCCAACCAGCGACCGAGGGCGACCATGGATTGCGGATGCAGCGTACGCCCCGGTTCGTCCAAGAGCACCACGTGGGAACCGGGCACCTTCAGTAGAGCGGAGAGATAAGCTAACTCTACATGGCCGGATCCCCTGACCTCCAGGCGAGTCGCATGGCTGCCATAGGGAGACGGCTCGACCATCTCGAGTTGGATCGTGCACTGGTCGGAATCACTCGGATCCGCCAGATGCCACCGGACATCGAGACGCCGGGGACCAGCCAACCGGTGAAACACGTTCTGAATCGTTTGGTAGCGCTGACGTTCGGCCAGGGTGCCGTTCTTGAGGTGCAGGAGGTAGGGCCCCAGATGGCGACTCTGCAAAGGCTCGGCGAACTGGGACCAGGCGTCGGGAGAATATTTGGTCTGAGAAGGCATGGGCAAATCTTCCGAGATGACCACGCGGTGAGCCACTAGGTGCGCGATGACCGTAAGCAAGGTGACCGACCGTCCTCCACTGAGGTCCATGTTGAACGCTTTTTCGAGGTCACGTCTCAGGGCAGGGACCAGGTATTGCCAACGGGAACCGGCTTCGCACGACAGAATTCCGGGAGCCCTATGCGGCGTGTTCTGAGACTCCTTCAGCTTTTCAAGTATGGCAGACCATGCCCACGGTAACGTCGGCAACGTGTTGGAGATCGGTTCTTCACTGGCCAGGAATTTTTGTAAGCCATCCCCAGCTTGCGGAGATAACGTTTGGAGCCAGGCATAGGCCAACGGAATCGACCACGACGAGAGCCATCGTTCGGTGGGCAACTCAAATACGATGCCATTCTGCGGATACAGCAGCCCGTACCAGGCTGGGTGGTCGCCATCAGGGCGAAAGTACAACACGGGATCATTGTCGGGCACAAGTTGGCAGCCTATGGTGCCGGTGTACAGGAAAGAGAGGGAGTCGACGGGCACGGTTGCCGCTACGGATTTTTGCCATCGTTGCCAGGCCAGGCGCGCTTCAAAATCAGCCGGCAGGGACGGGAACATTCTCCGAAACGATTGTTCATCAGAGAGCGCGGCTCGAATAAACAGGGCAATGAGGTCCCGTTCGTCGGCTTGGTTCCATGTCACACTGATTTCCACAGTGGCCGATTGGAAGGGATCCCGAATCCAGTGTCGTAAGGTCTCCGTCCATTCACTCATGCCGTTTGACTGGTTAGCAAACTTCTGTATGCCGTCGATCAAATGGCGAATCATCCGCAAGGCGTTGGTTTTACCCGCCCCGTTCGGGCCTACCCACACGTTGACGGCCTCGGACGACAGGCTAACCGTCAGATCGGAAAAGGTCAAGAAATTCTTGACGTGTCAGGCACGGATTTGCATGAGAGCCATCTCCTTAGGGCTGAATAGAACCTTGCGACCGATCGTACTCCAGCACGCCAACCCGTCGCGTTCAGGCGGGGTCACTATACTGGGCACGGTTCAAAATTTCCGTTCATACATTCCCGGATTGCAAGCATCGACGGCGGGAATCTGCGCTTCAAAAAGGTCAAGTTTAACCCGCGCGAAGTATACCTTGGGGGCATGATTCCGCGATAAGAACATGATGGCGATGCGACTTAGTGGTCATTCGGCCAGTCCAATGCGTTGTTCTCATCCCGCGATGGGTGAGATGAACCGCGCCAGCCGCCACGCACTTCGGCTGGCGCGTGTAGCCCCTCGGGGGTCGTGGGGCCGAATCCTATGTGATAGAAATCATAACAGATTGGCGGTGGTTTGGTGCTGAGAGGAGAAGAACTATCATTCGAGTTGGGTGTGGCTCATCTGGAGGGAAGGTTTTCACATCGTATCACATAGAGTGAGCTCGCAATCCTGCGTCTAATCTCCTATTCTAGGGATAACCAAGGAAACTGCCAGCATATCCCAGTGTACGGTCCTTGATTGGCGTATGCGAACTATAAAATCAACCCGAGTGTCGCCGTGGGTTTATGGAAAGACCGGTGGATCACTATCGTGTTGGACCCCGATCCCGAGCGTCGAATTCAGGCGTATTGGAACCTGGTGGAATCGATACAGGCCAACGTGGTGCCCATTATTCCCGATCGGTCATATCCTCGCAAAAAAACCGCGAGGCAATAAATATTCCCCGAAAAAACGCCGAAGCGTTTAGAACCAGCCAATCCATCATGGATCCTGCCATCCTCCATAGGGTTGCCTATGGGCGTTCCTCGCATCGCTGTGCGAAGCGTGCGCGCGTTCACCCTAAAGTGAGGGATTGAGATTTGAACCTGCGTGACTCCGTATCGATTGCCCACCAATTCACCCAACCGTGCCAACACATTGCAGCCCACACCATCCCCACGTCCGTTGTTAATCGACGATTCGGTATTATCTGGAGACTAATAACCTGACACCGTTGGGGTGCGGGGGAAACCCCTTGTGGATACTGTGGATCGTAGAAACGTTGGCGCTCCTGGCCAACGCATGGGCACTCATCGGGGCCGATAGAGTAATCGGGTGGCATCGGCTGGGGAGAAATCGATGAAATTCTCCACGGTGCACGACCTGTCGTCCTCCTCGGTCCGATGATCCCGATCACTCTACCCGGAACGCTATTCCAAACGATCTGATCCTCTTGGCGTAGCGTATAGGTGGGGAATGTGACGCGCCCGATTTCCCCATCCACGCGTTAGGCGGTCGCGTTTTCAACCACCGTACCCCCAAACTCTGCTTGGGCGGCCTCGCGACCACCGTGGCTAAATATGGTCCATAGGCCTGCGTTTGCGCTACCGTGAACGTATCCAAGATCACCCATTCTCCACCATTCATCGGATCATTCTCGACACCAGGCAACTCGAACGTTTGGTTCATGACTTCCGTTTCACCCATCGCACTGCAGAGATGTAAATGCAGGATTACTTCCACCCTGGTATCCCTCCCAAATCCACCCTAAGGCAAATGTTCACGAATGTCCAGGATGAATTTGCAAGGGGAAGTCGCCCCTTGATTGTCAAATAAAGTGGTCAGGCCAAATCCAATTGTACAGGTCGAAAAAATGTCCAAATTGCGACCCTGCTTTGCTACGATTTTCAGTCTGTTTAACCGAGAATCCCTTTAAAATGCTCCCAATAAGGCCTTGGATTTTACCGGAGTTCGACCGTTCCAGTCGCACATTGCAAAAAGCTCGTTTTAGTTAGATTGTGGCTCCCGAAGGCTCCGTGCTACAATCCATCGTAAGTGTTGGAGGTAGGTACAGTGAAATGGGCAGAAGTGCGTCGGCAATTTCCAGAACAGTGGGTCGTGCTTGAAGCACTCCAGGCACACACTGACGGTCACGTTCGCCAACTCGATGACCTTGCAGTCATCGACGCCTTCGCCAACGGCAGAGAAGCCATGAAGCGACAGCATGAGTTGCATCAAGAAAGCCCCATGCGAGAATACTACTTTTTCCACACGTCTAGACCCTCGGTTCAAGTGATCGAACGGTGGTGGTCCGGTATCCGGGGGGCCCGATGAATTTGCGGATCATTGATGGGCTCCCGTTTGTTGAGGTCACGATCGCCTTTAGGGGCAAGTCTTTGCGTCTTGGCGATGTGTTGCTCGACACGGGCTCAGCAGGGACTATCTTCCATTCCGACCGATTGGCTGACATCGGTCTAGAGCCGGAGCCCCAAGACATCACTCATTTGATTCGTGGAATTGGCGGTACGGAATTTGTCTATTCGAAAGTGCTTGATGCCGTTTTTCTGGAGTCCATAAAGCTTCCTTCGTTTTCAGCAGAGATCGGTCTGATGGACTATGGATATGTATTAGATGGCATCTTGGGGTTTGATTTTATTTCCGCCGCCAACCTGATAATCGACGCACAAACCATGGAAATTCGAACGATCCGGTGATCCTGAAAGCAGGGGGCCGAAGTCCGGACAGGGCTTGCTGAAACATCCATCCGCAGATGAGTCAGGTGATAGGATCGAGCCTCCACCCACTGACTTTACGGAAGCGCATTCCCGTTCAGAAAGTCGGCTCGTCTGACCGATTCTTCCGTTGGATATTGGTGTGTGAAGTTCGCAGTTTTTACTTCACCCCACGTTTCGCGCCCCCATATATTGGGGTTAAGTCGTTCAATTCAGCCCAATCTATTGTGCCCATCAAATATTTCAACTCAATATGTAGCCCGGTGATCATGGCACGATACAATATCTAGGTATAAGGGTGCGAAACGTGGGATAAACCCTCATTGCCTTTCATTTTATCGTTGATCCGTCAATTATCAATAACAGAAAGTGCGTAAGAGCCAAATAGTCGATAACCTTAACTTGACACCATTGGATGGCGGGAAGGTGCACACGGCCCTAACAACCCACACCGCAGCCCCAAAGA
>DAHXNH010000087.1 GCA_027365485.1 Clostridiales bacterium | reverse complement strand
GGTGCCCGTTTCGGGAAAGTCAGGGCGTCGAGCAATGGACCGTCAACGGGTTTGAAGCTGCTGTACGTCTGCCAGGGGCAATTCGGTCAAGTCAGCAACTTTTTCGACCGACTCGCCACGCGCTAACAGTTTGCGCGCGATGGCCACTGCCCTCCTGCGTTCTCCTTCTTCACGCCCTTCTTGGCGCCCTTCTTGGCGACCTTCTTCACGCCCTTCTTCCATCAGTTCCTCCACCATTTTAGACACCTGTCGCAACTCCTTTCGCAACCGGATTCGTTGGGCTTTTGTCAAGCCGTTTTCTCCCAGGACCAACACGGCACTGACCACCAGATCGCGTTCATCCGGATCGGGGACCTGGCCGATTAACGACGCCACTTGCTCTAACGCTGTCGACATTTGGTCCACGTGCATATTTAACGCCAGCGCTAAACGCAATCGATCTTTTGTATTCCACTGCCCTGCTTGCAAATGGGCCGCCACCGTGCGTAAAGCCTCATCGCCATCGAGGGTGTTCAAGAAGACATTTTCTACCGCATACTGCGCGGTCCCAATATCGAGCGTGCTGGGGGCCCAGTGGATGGCTTCATGGTACAAGACCACCGTGCGGATCGTCGTCGAATACGCATGAGCGAGGCGGGCATCATACTCGAGAAACCGATGTAGAGTGGTTTCTCGAGTGCTCTGGTACTCTAAGTGAAAGATTCGACCATCCATCATCCGCCAGGCCGTGTCGATTGAAAGAGTGTTGGCCGGCAAGTCATTGGGCAAACTTTCGGTCAGCTCGACATTGAAGATGCCGACGGCCCCCAAAGCCCCTTGAGACAACGCCCGCATCAGTAATTTCATCATGACATCTTTGGCAGCCATCGTCGCACCTCTTACGAATAGTATAGGAAGGCGAGCGGATCTGATCAAGAAGAAAGCAACGTGAGCTTTTTGCAATGTGCGATTGGAATCGTCGATCGCGAATAAAGTCCCAGCTCGTATGACGGATCCTCGACCAAAAAGACTGAAAGCGGTGACAAAGCGGCATCAAAATTTGCGGCATGGCCCTGGTTCGCGGAACCCAGCAGGTTTTATAAGAATGTGCGTTTGTTTAGATAAGGGTCGGCTGAATTTCTGCTCCTCGTCCCGTGGCGAGATGGTCGTCGGCCCACCGCAAACCTCTTTAGCCTATTCCCGACGCGAGGTACCGGTTGTCCGGAAACTCCCCCAGGTGTCCTCACAGCATTTGCTGATTGGCTCAGGCAGTGGGTTTTCTGGTACGCTTTTCGGCGACGAGCTATACGACGAGTGCTGGCAGTACTGTTGGTACGTCAATCGGACCCGGACCTAGCGAGGACTCCAGGGTCCGGGTCGAATCCATCCCCTTTGGGCTGATCTCGACGTTACGTCGGTTCCTGGTCGGTTGCATCCTTGATGAAACGAACGTTAATGAAAGTGACGACAAGGCCAGCGACCGCCAACCCTCCATTAGAGTTCTGGGAGCGCGAGGCCGACGAAGCCGGGGACGGATCATCGCAACGATTTTCTTCAGAGATTATCACAATCGGCGCCGCGATACTGTTCTAAGACTGTCCTAAATGGGCAGTGGATACGTTTGAAAGAGATTCCGTTAAGAAGGCGGGCGATGGTGGCGTAGCCGTGGTAACCGGCCTCGGCGGGATCGTGATTTGGGTTCAGCCGCGGGTTCTTGTTGCCAAGGCCAGAGTTCTGACCCATCTTGACGGGGCAACATGGTCCAAGCCCGCCCCTTGCGGGGACGAAGTCCTGGACGGTGACGACGAAAAGGGCGAAACATCTGCTAGACTCCTCCTTTAGCTGAGCGGGCTCAATTGACTATAGCTATCAGTATACTCCGAAAGTAGTCGAGCGGCGAATCCCTCGATGAATCCAAAAAGTCAACGAAGGCCCCGGACGTTGGATTAGTCCCCGAGACAGCGCCGGAATTGGGTCACGCTAGGTCCCTCGCTCAAGCCATCCGAAAACATTCTGGGCCATTTCATAAATCGCCCAAGAGCCTCCTACACTATGATGGAGCTAGGATCAGCCCTAAAAATCAGAGCTTGCTGCCGGCATTGCTCTCGGCTGACGTCCAAGAGGCGCGGCCATGGCTGCCAATGGTGGACGACTCGGTGCGCTAGTTCCGCCATCCCATGAGTCAAAATCCGCGCTGTCCTTTCATCTTGTCAGCCCATTCGGCTCAGCAATGTTGTATCTTAAATCTATGACCAAGACGTCGTTATCTGATCGAGAGTACGATATTAGCCTATCGAACGAAGTGTTCTATGCGAGTCTTGTTAAATAAACCCATTCCCCGCTGGAAACTCCCAGGTCCAATTCGATAACACGCCGGGGATGCCAACCGGATTGGTAAGGAGGAAAGTGATGGACATGCTGAGCGCCTTACAAGCATTAGGGGTCACGCCCAACCTGATCAGCGACGAAGAAAAGCACCAACTGGCAACTGAAGGGTTCTTAGTCATCCCCAACCTATTCGACCAATCCACGGTGGAGCGTTTGATCGCTCGCATGGAAGCCCTGTGGGAAGAGGAAGGGGATCGCGCTGGGCTCGAGGTCCATCAACAACCGGGCACTCGCCGTTTGGCGGACCTGGTGAATAAAGGGATGGTGTTCACCCCGGTTTGGTTAAATCCTCGCGTGCTTGCGGCTGCGTGGTTTCTCATTGGCCAGCCCTTTAAGCTTTTTTCATTAAATGCCCGCGATGCCCTGTCAGGACAGGGCGAACAAGCGTTACATGCGGATTGGGGCCCTCGCACCGAAAACGAACCCTGTCGCATCGTGAACTCTATATGGATGCTCGATGAGTTTTCCCCGACCACCGGGTCGACCCGAATTGTCCCCGGTTCACAGCGCCTACCAGGTACGCCAAGCGACCATTTAGAGGACATTGATGCGCGTCATCCCACACAGCGTTTGGCCCTGGGCAAGCCCGGGACCGTCATGATATATAATGCCCACACCTGGCACGGTGGCACTCGCAATTTTAGCCAGAACCACCGTCGAGCCTTGCATTGTGCCTATGTCGACCGACGGTTCCCCCAACAGACGGATCAACGTCAGTACCTTCGAGAAGACACCCGGACTCAGTTGACCGCGGCCGCCCGATTTCTGTTAGATGCGGACTAACTCCTGGTCCAGACCCACCAGGCGTGTCCACCCGTTGTCAAAACGCGCTCCAGCTTCGGTCAGAAGGCATCCACGACCAGGTCGATCTCCTTGAGCGATCTCAATATCCCCTGACTAAGGCGCAGAGGCTTTCTAACCACTGAATGCCGCATCCTAATCCGAGGCATTCAGCTAATTTTTACCCGTCTAGCGCTTCAAAGAATCCTGGACCCTGATTCGGACTCCGACCTAGGCTCTTCTCCTTGCTGCCTGGGTGCTTATACGACTGCGCCCGGTTCCCACCCGAAGGATTGGGATAAAGAAATCTCCGCCCGACACGCGGCTCGAATGAGCGATCCACACATTATCTGGTGGCCTTGCTCGCTCGCGAACACGGGGTGATCCGTATCCAGGATATTTAGTGCCTGACGGGTTCGCGCTGGATTACAACGATGGACCGCCAGTGCTCAAAGCCCCATCGTTGACGCCTCACTTCACGGTGGGCAGCCAACGCCCATGCGGCCAGCGGTGTGAAGAGGAAAAGTCATTGGCGAACCGCGACCACCTCAGCGCTGAGCACGCTATGAAGCAGTCTTTCTTTCCCGAAAGCCCGAGCCTAAACGCGATCACCTTGGCAGACCGCAACGAAACACAAGACATTTCACAGTCGATGCCCCCTGCAAAATGTCCCACCGACAGCGAAAGTTGGGTCTACTGCTGGCACGGGGCCCCAAGAAGCCGTCGCTGCAACCGCGCCGTCAGTCTCCACTTGCGCCGTCTGCAAATCGTTAACTTCCCGAGACAGCAAAGACTTCATCACTCTTCATCGATACGACCCCCAGAGCCTCGCGTCAAAACGCGTGGAGCCTCTGACGAGAACGGCCGAGCTTTTCGCCTGCCCTATACATTTGACGAATCGAGTCAAAACCGTGGCATCACCTGGTCAGGAACTCACTCGTATGCCGCTTTGGGTGAATCGCAGGTCTGAGGGAGTTCCCGTACAGACATTCCAACAAGGTCGAGCGGGAAAATTATCGGTTTGGTGCCCCGCGAAAGATGATGCTTACTAAACTCTAAGAGGGCCAGTCGTATGCGCATCGCCATCCGAAGGACCCGGTTTATCACCATCTTCAACAAAAGATTCGCCACCAATCGACTGAACCTTCCCTGAGCCCCCAATTTCCAGGCATTTAAGGCAGGGAAATCCTCCCCTCACCGCGAATATGTGGAATGAATAGGGAGTGAACCGTTGTGAATTCTAATCGCTCAAGGCTACCCTGGTCGCGTGTCGGTACCATGATTACCGATATAGCCATGGTCAATCTGGCCGTGATGCTGGCTTTTTTGGTGCGCTTTCTTGGGTTTCCGCCAGCTTACAACTGGCAGGCCTATGTCAGCGTAGCGCCTTGGCTTTCGATAGCGGTGGTGGTTTTGTTGGGTGCCTATGACCTCTACCCAGTGTCGTGGATTAGTCCGACCCAACTTTCCCGCAAGGTCTTTCCGGTCGTGGTCCTCTTAGCCGGACTGACCGTGGTCACGTCGTTCTTGTTGGACCGCTTCGGCTTTCCGCGCTCGGTCTTCGTGTTAAGCGCGATCTTTGACTGGCCGTTACTCTACTGGTCTCGGCGTCTTTGGCAATTCGGATTGTTCGGTCGACAAAAGACTCGCATCATTGTGCTCACCAGCCGACCCAATGTGGTCCTCCCCGACGATGTGGCTAGCCTTGGCCCGCATCCTCGAATCACCGTTCTTGATGCTGGGGCGTTTCAGACAGGCCTCGAAGCCGACCTTTTCTTATTGGACGACTCCCTGACCGATCCGATCAAACTGGCAGTGCTCAACGAAGCCTTGAGCCGAAACATCCGCTGCCTCTGGCAGCCGAGTTTGTACGACACGCTAGTGGCGCAAGCACAATTGACCGTAGTCGGCCAAACTCCGTTTTTAGCTATCGATCCCCTTCCGAGTCCCTGGGTCCGTCGCCTAGGCAAGCGCGCACTGGATACGGTCATTGCCGGCTTGCTCTTAATCCTCAGCCTGCCGTTCGATATCCTCATCGCCCTCACGATTGTGCTCGATGATGGGCTCCCAATCATCTATCGCCAAGACCGGATAACCGCAGGAAACCATGCGTTCGCCATGTTGAAATTCCGAACCCTGGATAAGGACTATGAACAAACGCATGGTCAAGGTCTCACCGTTCCGGGGGATCCCGGTGTGACTCGCGTTGGTCGCATCTTGCGGGTCAGCCACCTGGATGAAATTCCTCAACTGTGGAACGTCCTTCGCGGAGAGATGTCTTTGGTCGGGCCGCGACCAGAACGGCCTCATTATGTGGAGAAGTTCAGCCAGGAAATTCCGCCGTATAATCTCCGTCACCAAATCAAGCCAGGCATCACTGGCCTGGCCCAACTCTCGGGCCACTACTTATCCTCGCCACAAGAAAAATTACAGATGGACCTAACTTACTCGCGTCACTCCAACATTTGGATGGATCTAAAGATCCTGCTGCAAACCGTGGAACACCTGTGGAAGAAGCCCACGAATGCTCCCTCGGTGATCTCAGTATCACCCAGCGAAGAAAATGGCCAAGCCCACGAAGTCGATGACATTAAGCGCCCCAGCTAGACCCTATCGGCCCCCTGCAGCCTATCTCTCATAATTTGCCATCATCGGCACAGGTGAAGCGTCTCGTCCCGAGGGCTTGGCCTTAGCTTTGGCGGCCTGGCCGTTGACTTTGCCAACGTGGCGGCTAGAGCGTTTTGGCTTCGCTCAACGGGAGGAATTGCAAATTGCCCTAGCTAATTTTCCACTAGTGGCTTATTCTTAGCTGAGGTGACCGACCGTCAAAAAACACCTGCTGCTGACTTAGGTATCAGGACCCAGTCACAGTTCAGAGAAGGAGAGAGCATATGGCAGCCGTATCAGATATTCGTACTGGCCAAAACTACAGCGTGGGCCAAACTGGCCCTTTGGAAGAATTAGACGGGAAACTGTTTGTCGGCCAGGCTCTCGGCTTCAGCGGAATGGAAGTCTCGCTCAACCGTTTTGCCCCAGGACAAGCGGTGCCCTTCATCCACCAACATCGACAACACGAGGAAATGTACCTCTTTCTCCGCGGCCATGGGCAATTTCAAGTAGATGATGACGTCTTTGCCGTGGGTCCCGGCACCATCGTCCGAGTGGCCCCCGAGGCCAAACGAGGTTGGCGCAACAACGGGACAGTCGATCTATACTGCATCGTGATTCAGGCCAACCAAGGCAGCTTGACCGATAAGGATGGAATTAAACTCGACGAAACGCCCAAATGGTAACCGTCTATCCCGTTTAAGAATTAGCACAGGGACTTAGGACAATCCGAAACCCAAGGTTATCGAACCGCTATCGTGCGCGCGGGTCAGCGTTTTCGTTTTTGTGGACAGGCCACCTATTGGCAAATCATTATACAGCAAGGGATTGAGACGCCCAAAGCCTGGCATCATCCCGTCAAATGTGACCTGCGCGCAGGATAAATAGCGGCATCCCTCAGTGGTCCGGCAATTCACGCCTTATGGAAGCGGTTGGCCTAAGCCTCTTGGTGGTTCTTGCATGCCCTAAACGTCCACCCGGGCATCGACCGTCCATCGTTGGCACCCCGGAGGATCTTGGGAATGGGGCAAAATCTCCAACGACTGAACCTCGAAAGAAAAGGGACTGCTCATGGTCTCAACATAGCGCAACCCCTAAACACGCCACGCCCCAGTCAAGGGCTTGCGGCGGACCGCGAGAGCCAGGCCTCTCCGAATACCGAAAACACTCTAGGGTAAAACTGTCGAATCAAGGCAATCGCTTCGGCTTCGGACAAAGCCATTGGGGAGTTTATGCGTTCCTGGAGCATTTTGGCTATTTGCATCCGAGCCGCACCGAGTTCCTCAAACAATGGTCCGACGATTTGCGCCATGACCGACGTGGGTATACGCTCATCGCTGAGCAAGCGCTCGAACTGACTAAACAGACTTGACATGACGGTATACGCTCGCCAAACGTCCGTTAATTCAGGGTCATTCGGTTCCACCGTGCGCGCCAAATCCGCAATCATAGTACGAAGTCGAAACTGAGCCCGGTCAAACACCTCAATGTCTTCCAAGCGCGCTGACAACCTCTGAGCAATAGCTTGATGGTGGGGACCTTTAGCGGCGCGCTCAGCCGCTGGCTTGACTTGCCCGAGAAACACTTGGCGCAGCGCCTCGATTTGATCTATCTCCGATAACGCTTCCAGCCAATCTACATATACTTCAAAGTCTTCGACCGTGAGATACTTCTTTCGGGAAATCAACTTTCGAAAGTGTGCCATCCCTTTATCTAACTGATCCACGGCCGCGTAATGGGTCAAGAGCTCCGTCGCAATCTTGGTTTTGGAGACTTTTGGATACTCTTTGGCTATCGTGAGCAAGGCGTCAATAATCGCTTCGTCTCCTTCGCTCAGATGAGCCTTCTCTATCAAGACGTCAACTTGGTCCTCCACGGTCTCACTGGCCTCTTCCGCTCGTCGAAACCATAGATCGGCATCGGCTGTCTGCCCCAGGGCGCGATACAACATGGCCACACCGGCCAGGTTCGTCATTACGGGATCAATATCCACCAATTGCTTCATCACTTGGAGAGCCTCGTCCAGTCGGCGTTCCTGGACCTTTCGAGCAAACATATCCTCAAGTTTGGCCACCGTGGTTCCATAAAACCGCTCACGGTCGTATCGGTGACGCTGTCGGGCATCGCTCAATACCTCATAGGCTTGGCGTATCATTTCAAATTCATCAGGATGAGTCTCAGGAGGAAAGCGCTGCACCATCTCCAAATATCGTGCGTGAATAGTCTCCTGATCAGCTTGCACACCCACGCCTAGTACGCTATACCAGGTCTTTGTTGTCTCTGCCGATGACGTTACCGACCGAACCGCTCGTGCCCCCCGGGCTGATTTTTTCTTGTGCTTCGCCTTAGCCCTTGAACGCTTCTTGCTCATAAAGTTCACTCCCTCGTTTACCATCCGTGGTATCAACAGTTGCCCGATAACATATTCAAACATTATCATTCACTGTTGTTGGGCTGACCTTTTTCTCCCGCAAATGCGTGGAGGGGCTTGAGAACCGGACCCCTTATCGGCGTGTACACTTCTCCCATTTCGGTAAACCGTTATCCCAAGAGAAGTGTTCAGATTCCACTCGTACCACACTAGCACTATCCCACAGCCACTGGCTGTTGGATAGACCTGCGCTGCATTAGGCCATGGTCAGACTACGCTGACCACTTTCGCCTGCGCAGGCTTTAGTTCATCCGCACGGTTTTTCTTTCGCGGATAGAGGAACGTGCCATTCCACTTTCGGTACAGGTTCATCATGCCAACAAAATCCGCATCCGCATCCGCATGGTAGGAATGGGCTGGATTTTGACAGGTGAAATGATGACCGTTTCGTTCTCCTTGTGTGTGACAATGAGGGCACATTTGCGACGTGTACGCCGGATTGCGTTCGACGGTTAAAATCCCTTCGCGAAACGCCAAATAACGCACCCATTTTATGATCTTGCCACGGAGCCATAAGCTCGTTAGTGATTTTTGCGCCCTGATCGGCTCATTCGTTCTTTGGGCGACTGGTCCTTGCGAAGATATTCGAAAACAATGACTTTGGCTTGGTTGTCGATGGAGAAATTGACGATCTGGCGGGCAACCTGCCGCGCGGCATTCTCGTCGAGGTTTCGCACTTTTTCCCAGAGATCGACGTTATCGTGTACATTTGCTTGAAGCCTGCCACTGTTGCTCCGTTTGTTCGCAATCACGTTCAACCACTGATGCCGAGGATGATTACCCTGTCCGCCGTGAATAAATTTTGTCGCCATCAGCTTGCCGTTGAGGAACGCCCCCATGACGGCCAAACGATTGACCCCCAAATCCACCG
>DAHXNH010000047.1 GCA_027365485.1 Clostridiales bacterium | reverse complement strand
AACCAAAACGCTGTCACGCTCCTCATCCGATGCGATTCCGAGTCCGCCATAGTGTAAAGTACGAGCGGCCTGAAGGATCTCGGTGCGGCGCTTGTCGCTAACCCCGGTCTTATTATTGAGCGCTAACGATACGGTGTTCTTCGACACGCCCACATAGTCGACGATATTTTATATCGACGTTTTTTGATCCGCTTCAACAATGCGCGAAACTCCTTTCGACGAATTAGACCCATTGTAATGTATTATGCGAACTTCTGTATAGTTTTGGTTTTCCATCTCAGTTCTGAAGAATGAAGGAGTGATTTGAAGCCTCTACCGGGGGGCATTTCTCTAAATTCTAAGGGGACGAGAGTTCGGACGGTGGTGCATTTACCCCCGAAGTGCTGGATGACACGCTGCGCACGAAGTGCGGAGCGATGATAGACGTAGGCGAGCGATCCGGGCTTTATCCACACCGAAATCCCGTGCGGCTTCCACCAGTTTTACCATCGTCTCTCGTAGGGTCAGGCGCAAAGCCGTGGGCCACAAGGCCGTTTGGTGGAGCACCAAGACAAGATGTGGAGGAGATGCGCCATGGGCATCAGAGGATGAAATCCCTGCGGCGCGTTCTACTCGTGAGAATCGAGGGGCTAGTACGCATACCGAAGGTGTTTTTCGACGAGAATGTATTCTGCAATATCCCAGCTATGACGTGCCATCCGATTGCACCGGTCTAATCTATTGCCTCGAGTGAACGGCTTTTCCGACGCCACGTCGAGGGGCTCTGAGGGCTTTCGTCGGCATCGGTCCAGGTTTCGACACACTGTACGAAATGGAGCACAGTCGTGTGCCACTCACCGGTTTTCGGATCTTGCCAGTCATAGGGCACGCCATTGACGAACCAGATCTTGTGCGATCGATTGCCCCACGGCGCCGCCCCGGGGCTTTAGGGATCGAGGTTTTGCATGTGCTGCGCATCATCCTGCCAGGTCGGCAGATTCCCTGCTTTGAGCACGATCATAAAATCCCAACGGTCCTGCCGCAGGAGAACAAACAGCGGCCCATTCGGATATCAGCCGTCGGCGAGGAGGGTCAGCCGGAGTTTGGGAAACAGCGCTTTCAACCGTTTGGCCACTCGACGAAAGGCTTTAAGTTCCGAATCTTGTTTGGTCTCCTCGGTGGGCTCCTCAGAATTCGCGCAAAATTCCGTGGGAAACGGGATGGCAATGCCTTGGGGGCCCACCAACACGGCTTCGACCCCATACACCTGATAGATCGTGGTGCCGTTGGCCTCGTGCTTTTGCAGCATTTCCTCGGCATGTTGCACGATGCCACTCCATTTCAAGGTGCCATCGATCGCGATCAGATACCGATGCTGGACCATCCCATGTGCTCACCGCCACCAGGTAGCCCGAACACCACACGGTGCTCGGGCTCCTTCAGAACCGGACGTGCACGTTTCCGCGCATCCGGCTCAAGCCAGTGTTATCCGCGTCAGAAAGGAATCCATCTCGCAACTCAGGCCGGAGTGGCTTTGCCCTCGAGGAACGGGCCGTTCCGTCGAATGACTTGTTCGGCGTCGACGGGCCGCCCAATAGTAAGCCTGGGCGGGATGGTCCGGGCTAGCCCCTCCTCGTACCAGAATGTGACGGCGGACGGGGAGTCCAAGCATGTCTGACCACCAAGCGGCCCGTGGCCGTATCGCCGAACACCCAGTGGTCGTGTCATTTTGGGTGGAAGGAGCCAAAATAGCGTGAAACAATCCACCGCTTCGGCTTATGCGGGTGCGAATATGTGGCCCACTTATACAGCCACGGCCAGAGGTCGTAGTCGAGCGACGCAAATGCGGCACTGGAGCCCACCGACTGATAGTAGCAGGTCGATCCCCGAATCAACGGGTTCAACCGATCGATAACCTGAGCGACATTGAGCCAACGCAGGGCGTGGACTTCGGTCCGCAAGTGCCGCCGATGGCGACTCAGAGCAGCTACACTGGGTTTCATCCACAAATTGGTGCGATATCGGCGCGCGTTGAATCCGAGGACATCGAACCCGTCGGCCAATGGCACCCTGCGGGTTTTGTCCGGGTTCAAGGACAAACCGCGTGGAGCCAGGCGGTTTGGCACCTGTTCGATCGGCTCTCGGCTCGTACCGAGGACGACGAAGTCATCGGCATATTGAATCAACCCCGGCGCGTCGGGATGGGGCTGATTGGGTGCTTGATATCGCGCTCCGGTAGCTGCTTTCATCCCCCACGCAGGGCGATGTTCAGCAGCAAGGGACTAATCACCTCGCCTTATGCAAAGCAAGTGACTATGCAAAGAACGAGACTTAAATTGGTGATTGTTGTTCGTTTCGCGTTGCATTACTTTGCATAGTGCAGTGATAGATTCGGAGAGGTATCCCACTCTATCACCCGGCAGTGCTGGCAATGCAATCGATCGTTTCAGCATCAGAAACGAGCATTTTCTCTCTAGAACGTCGTTATCCTCATCGAAAGCTATGATTTATTAGGCGATATCGATGAACTCAATGGCCTCGGATTCCAGGACTGGAAGCACGATGCCACGTTGATTTCATGGCTTACAAACCTGTAGATCGACAAACGCTATGCAAAGCAAAACGGGTGGAAACGCAGTAGTTTCAAGTCTTTCCTCCGGATACTTTGCATAGGGGCCTGGGCGTAGTCCCGGGAAACGCGCCCATCAGGAGACCAAACCAGACAAGGATGCCGGTGAACCAGGCAGTGAGAGCCTCCGCCTCCCGAGCCTTGGGTTCTTCCACGGACTCATCAGGACTTTCACGATTGGGATAGGTATCCGCATGAAATTTTTCTGGGTTGGCGATAAAAACTCAGCTAAGGTGCGGCGGAATGCACCCGTCGCACGGAGATAGATGCGAGTCCATCAAATTAATCATTGCCCCGTATCCTGGATTGGTCGACTCCTCCCAGGAGGAGTCGGCCAATCATACGATTCCATTGGTAATTATTTCCCAGTTCCTTGCAGAGACTTAGGCCTGTATTCGAGAATCTTTTTGCGCATTGTCGAACTTGGTACCTAGAGGCACTTCCAAATTAGGTTCTTCAGACTTGCTCAGATGGACTATCCGCGGTGTCGAGCGATGAAATTAGCCATTGGATCCGGAATCGCCGAAGGCGCGTGTAAGACCTTAGTCAAAGAACGATTGGATTGGGGAGGCATGTCGTGGACCAAGGCAGGCGCCAAATCTCGGGCGTCTCGCGCGCCCTGTATCGATCAGGGGTAGGTCGGTGGTGCCAATTTTGGGCGGATCGTCCATACGCCGTCCCGCGCCATCGCTCGGGGCCAGATCCTCGATCGCTGTCGGAGTCGTCGTCGCAGGTGGCCTAGCCTACCACCCGGGAGTCAGAGCGCGGACGAGCTATGTAGAACAGATATGCGTATCCGTTGGGAAGGCCGCAGCCTTCCTGTCAGGTGCTTTCCATCTGGGCTGATCTCCAACTGTCGCCCGTTGCGCCCACGGCTTAGGAAATGGGCAGATTCATATGCGAACTGATGTTTCTGCTCACAGGTTTAAACTACACCCCAAAGCCGTGACATCCACAGTCGAGGATACGACGGTGGATATTCAAGATGTGAGTGTGGTCGCCGCGGCCAATCCGGCGGCACCCCCAGTCATTGGCGGACTTCCAATAATTGCGTCTCCGTTCATAGTCAGTCCGAACAATCCCGACGTCGAGACGTTTGCGAGTGTGAGCAAGGGGAAAGCGTTTATTGTGGTATCCAACTTTAGCACCACTGCGTTTTCGGGAAGCGTGGAGATTCCTGAAGAGCAAGTGAGGACGCTGTTGCCAAATGATACGAACGGGACAGTGCTCTCTAAGATCCTTTTAGGGCAAATGGCAGAGACTGATTCCACCGGTGGTGTGTCCTGGAAGGTTTCGCTACCGGCTAGTAGTATCGGCGTGATTCAAATCCAGGCTCGCTAGACTCTGCATATGGTAGGTCGGGGATATCAGAAGTATTGCGACTGCAACTCTGTTCTCCGCTAAGAACCGGGCGTGACAGTGTCTTGTTATCTAGATCAAGCTCCTCGGCAGGATCCTCACCCTCATGATTGGAGGGTGAGGATCCTGCCGAGCCACTATAGTTAGGCTGAACTGGCTTCAGACCGCCTCGCCTGCCCCTCATGCGACAATATTAGAACATGACAATATTAGTGCATCTGAGTAGGTACCTGCACAGATAATTTAATTAGCCATCCGCAAATAATGCTATATACTTTGATTATATTGGTTTAGTCGGTATAATTCGTATTGTTGTTATTTAAAGGGAGGTTATCAGATTGAAACACTCAACCCGTTCATGGGTGAGATCTGCCATTGCCATCACGGCGGGAGCCACTCTAAGCTTTATGGCCATAGTGCCGGCCAGCGCAGCGACTCGCCCTAGTCCACGCTTAGGTGTCCATACTCCTCCGCACAGCAAACAGTGGCTGGTGCAAGTGACCTATACCAACGGCGGCCCTTTTGGAACGACTGGCATCATCGGAACCCCGACCGGAGTTCCGTGGACCGAAGCCAACTTTCAAAAGTGGGCCTCAGAAGGTATTACAGGCGTGGAAATGAACATGGACTGGCAGGCCATGGAACCCAGTCAGGGGGTATTTAACTTCTCGCAAGTCGAGCAGTACGCCGAAGAGGCTCACCAGGCCGGCCTAACCTTCATCCCTATTTTTTGGGAGAGTATGTGGCATCCAGGGAATCCACCTTCGTGGCTCGACTACACGCCAGAAGAATCGAGTCTTGGCCAAATCGATAATTGGCCGATCACAGTCTATGTGGGCCCCGGACCGGCCCCGAGCGGTCTCATTCCAGCGATGTGGAGTCAACGAGCCCTTAGTGCCTATAAGCAGTTCGTCACTGCTGCTTTTCAAGCCCTATCCCCGGTCCCTGGGTTTGGCGGAGGGTATGTTGATGCGGGCTGGTTGGATGCAGTGTACGGACCGACTCCGAGCGGAACCGGTATCGAAGGCTACGCCGCCCCTGATGTCACGGAATATCACCTCTGGCTACAGCAGCAATATGGCACTATCGCGAATCTCAACCGTCAACTGGGCGCAGACTACACGGCTTTTGACAGCGTCCCCGCGTTCACTCCAGGCCAAACCAACTTTTCCGTATACCAGAAGTTTCGGGCATGGAGCTATGAAACGATTATGAGCCAGATTTATGCCTCGATCCGCACCGTCAGTCAAAAACCGATCTATATGTACTTCGGGGGGAACATGAGTACGGCCGGAGAGTTCATGAATATCCCCGACATCGATTTTCAACTGGCCCAGCGTTTTGGTGGCATCATTAATTTGGATACGGCGGGACATCTTGGGTACGCCGAACTGTTCGGATATCTGTCGCAAGCCTATCGGGTGCCGGTTATCTACGAATGGACGCCTACGGGGTCTATTTCGGCTGATGTCAGCCTGATGGCCCAATGGATGGGGCACATTACCCAACAGGGGTCCTACGGAGATGGCGCAGACTACTTTGCAGACCTCGGGTCCGGCCATCAGTTCAATTTCTATGCACCTACATTCCCCACCTACCTGGCTCAAAAATCGGTCATGGAGCAGGTACGAGGCTCACAACCAAATTATGCCGTGGGCATCATGCTCGGTTACGATCAAGTCTTTAACAGCAATCAGGACGCGGGCATTACGGGCGGACTTAGTCTCCTGGGAAACTACTTGCGCAGCGCTCGTCCGGCGGCGAATGTCTTCACGGACCTATCGGTGCTCGATGGCGCGGTCTCACTCAACCAGTTTCACACCATCATCGACTGGAATGGAGACCTAAGTTCTCCTAATCTAAACCCGCAGTTGAAACGAGACTTACAAGAATTTGAGCAACGGGGCGGGACGATCATTCCCGGTCCGATCGAGGCCAACGCCAATGCCTTCACCCTGTTAGATCAGGCAGATGGACAATACAGCGTACAAACGGTATTGGGACAACAAGCTATCGTCTCCGAGCTCGGGGTGGGAGGCACGGCAGACTATGCGCAGTATCTCTACTTCAAGGTGCCACCCACGATCGTGCCATCCACCGAACCCGACGTGACCGTCAGCGTCACCTATGCCAACAATCAAACCAATGGGATCTTACTGCAGTACGACAGTTCGGATACCGCCGCACCGGTTAATGGAGCCTATGATACGGCCTACCCCGCGGGCACTACTACGCCGGTTGAGGTGACTGATACCGGCGCATACGCCACGGCGACGTTTGACCTGACCAACGCGCTGTTCGAGGGGGGAGAAAACGGCGGAGCCGATTTCCGTATTGCGGTCGAACATCCGGGGCTCGCGGTCTCTTCGGTCACCGTTAGCGCGAATGGTCAAAGCCAGACCTTTACTCCGTCGGAACTTTCTATGCCGTCGGTCTCGCCTGCGGTTAGCGTAACCCCAAATGCTTCCAACGTGGAGGCTTTCTTGACCCAAGGTCACGAAAAAGTGTGGCTCGTCGCCTCGAATATCGGTTCGCAGTCCTTTTCCGGATCCATTGCGATTCCGTCGACCGTAATGCAGCAAGTGTTGCCGGGCTACCTCGTCAGCGCGGCCAGTCCCAACACCGAGTCCCTAGAAGGGACCTGGACGCCTAACGGAGTGGATTCGTGGTCGGTCAGTCTTCCTGTCGGCAGTGTGGCAGTGCTCCAGATCAATCCGGGACCAACGCTGCCCACGACGCCATTACCTACGCCAACCGGGCCCACTACGTCCGTCTACGGTCCAAGTTTGAAAGTGCCGATCCCATCAGGCAGCATCGGGATTCTAGCCGTTCACCATTAATGATGTGGGCGACCGGACGTCATGGCAGGCCTAGAGGCCACGTCTTTTCTGTTGGCACTCACTGGATTTGTCATCGGCTCCGCGCCATCGTTTTTCGAGTCATCGGTACTTGAGAAACGATAAAGGCGGAGCCTCACTACTCGTTCACTCTTTTGTCTCTACCGGTCGCCTTAGGTTAGAGCAAATGCAGAGAACTATCTAATTAAGGAGGCACACGCGATGCATCAGTCTCATGCGCAAAGAAAGTTACTGCTCTCATCGATGGTCGTCTTGTTATCCGCAAGTCTGTTTGCGTTTACCACAGGAGCACAAGGGGCTCCGAACCAACCGGCCGTTGCTCCTCAACATACTCCTCACTGGATGGTTCAAATCTTGTTTGATAAGGGAACTGACCCATGGACACTTTCGACCTTTCAAAAGTTTGCCCAAGAAGGCATCACCGATGTTGAAATCAACATGGATTGGGATGCGGTCGAGCCCAGTCCAGGTGTGTTTAATTGGTCGACGCTCAAAACCTATCTCCTCTACTGCCAGAAAACCCATTTGAAGTTAGTACCCATCTTTTGGGAATATGGATATGCAGGAAATCCACCCACTTGGCTACCGGGCGGCAACGAAGTCACCAGCACCGGCGCCTTGGCGCCAGAACCCGCCTTCTGGAGTCAGCGCAACATTCAAGATTACGCGGCCTACATCGGGCACACCCTGTCCATGATGAATCAAAATCCTGGATTCGGCGGCGCCTATATAGATTATGGATGGCTAGACGCCGGGTATGGACCACAGTCGTCTGGAATCGCGGGCTATGCTCCTCAGGATGTTTCTGAGTTTCACGTATGGCTAGGAGATCGTTACCATACCATTACCGCGTTGAACGACCAACTAGGCACCGATTATGCCAGTTTCTCGGCAGTGCCCGCCTTTATCCCCGGCCAAGCCCACTTTCCCCTATATGAGCAGTTTCGCACATGGAGTTATGGAACTCTGTTAGGGAAAGTACTCAAAACGGCTCGCGAGGCAACGAATCAGCCTCTTTATATTTATTATGGCGGAGGTATGTCAGATGTCGGGTCGCTAGGCAATTTGCCCGACGTCGTCTTTCAACTAGCTAAGCGCTACCATGCCGTAGTGAACATGGATACGGCGAGTCACACCGCGTTCGACGCTTTGTTCGGAAGCCTGTCGGAAGCCTATGGGGTCCCGCTACTGAACGAGTGGACGCCGGTCCCCGGCAACCTCCAAGAACTTGCACAATGGCTCGGCCAGTATCCATTAGAAGGGCAAAATCGAGACGGAGAAGACTACTACCTCTATGGAGGTACCGGATATCAACCGACCTTCGAGCCCGCCACCTATCCCAGTTATTTGTCCTGGCACGCAACTCTGGCCAAAGTGAAGGGGCAACTGCCCTCCTACCCAGTAGGCATCATGGTGGGCTACGACCAGGTATTAACCAATGACCTTGGGGCAGGTATTACCGGCGGAGTAGGTCAGCTCGGGAGCTACATTCGAACCTACCGACCCGCAGCCAATGTCTTCACCGACCTATCGGTTCTCGATGGCGCAGTCTCGCTCAATCAGTTTCACACCATTATCGACTGGAATGGGGACTTGGTCTCGCCGAATCTTAATCCTCAACTAAAGCACGATCTAGACGTTTTTGAGCAACATGGCGGCACCATCATACCAGGGCCAACTTCAGCCAATGCCAACGCTTTCGCCCTTCTAAACCAGCCTGACGGACAATATACCGTGCAAACCATCTTAGGACAACAAGCCGTCGTCTCTGAGCTCGGGGTGGGAGGTACAGCAGACTATGCGCAGTATCTCTACTTCAAGGTGCCATCTACGGTCGTGCCATCCACGGAACCCGACGTGACCGTCAGCGTCACCTACGCCAACAATCAGACCAACAACGGATTCTTCCTGCAGTACGACAGTTCGGATACCGCCGCACCGGTCAATGGAGCCTATGATACGGCCTACCCCGTGGCGACTACCACGCCGGTTGAGGTGACCGATACCGGTAAGTACGCGACGGCTAAGTTCGCCGTGACCAACGCACTGTTCGAGGGGGGAGAAAACGGTGGAGCCGACTTTCGCATTGCCGCTGAACATCCGGGGCTCGCGGTCTCTTCGGTTACCGTTAGTGCGAATGGTCAAAGCCAGACGTTCACTCCAAACGAATTAAGCAGGCCATCGGTGCCCGCGCAAATGTCTCTCACACCTAGTGACCCTGACGTCGAAGCCTTTGCCAGTATTGATCACCAGACTGCTTATATCGTATTGTCGAACATCGGCGCATCCAGCTTTACCGGCACGCTGACCGTGCCCTCCGCGATCGTCCAAACATGGTTCCCTCATACTGGAAGAAATAAGGCTCCGATCTCGTCACATGCGTTACTAGGTGTCATCACGCCCACGGCGTCCGTCTACGGACCCAGTTGGCACGTGTCGATCCCCTCCGGCAGCATCGGGGTTCTAGCCGTTCACGATTAATTAAGTGGGCAACCTGGTGTCACGGTGCGCCTCGGCAGAACGCCCGTGGCATTCGGCCCTCTTCATAGAAGGTGAAGCACAATACACGGCACTCGGGTCAAAGTTGTCGGTTGTTAGGCGAGAGGCCTTAGGTGTGGAGCCCTTGAAGAACAGGTTTTTACGGCCGACCATGGCCTGGGTTGCTCCCATCAACTTTGATCCGAGCGCAGTATATATGGCATTTCGGAAACGATAGCGAACACACAAGAGTGAACCATTTGCTAAAAGCCGTAGAGAACCAAAGTGGAGAATGTCTTGGTGTGAGCATAGAACGGATTGTATTTTCTAAAATGAATACGTACTATAGGTATTGTTCAAGACATTGCGATATATTTATTCGGTATTAGGCTGAATGAAGGGTGATCAATGGCCTTGAGAGTAGAGCAATCCTGACGTTTTCGGAAGATATGGTTGAGTGGGTTGGGATGGATGTTTTGATATCGGCTCGGGTTGAGATTCGGGTCTAAGCGAAGAGGCTACGGATCGTTATGTTGTTCCCGTGGCACTCGTCCGATAGCTCTAGCCGGACTAATCGCAGAGCACTTCTTGGATGCGCGGATATTGCTATGGCTGTAACGAGTCTAGTACCAGCGGTGGATTTTTTTGGTTTTGGATCGACGCTAGTCAAGTGAGGGGTGAACGTGTGCTTGGAAAAACGGGATGTCGCCTAGTCACGGGACTTTCGGTTCAAGGCTATGAGGCCATGATTATGGAAAATCGCAGGCTTGCGATCTGGATTCTCCCGGGCAAAGGCGGGGATATCGTCCAGTTTTTGTACAAGCCCAAGGATGTCGACTTTACCTGGAGTACGGTGTGGGGACTTCGGGCTGGCAGTTTGGAACGAAATTTCACGGAGCAATACGAAGGGGGATGGCAAGAAGTCTTTCCCAATGGAGGGACTTCGGTCACCTATCGCGGTGCCGAGTTGGGCCAACACGACGAAGTAGCCAGGTTGCCTTGGCACTGGAAGGTGCTGGAAGAGAGCGTAGACTGCGTTCAGGTAAAACTCTCAGTCGACCTGATTAAAACCCCATTTCGGCTCGAAAAGGTGCTCACCCTACGAGCCGACTCGGGACTCAGGATGGAAGAAACGGCTTTGAACTTAAGCGCCGAGGACCAATACGCGATGTGGGGACAGCATCTAGCCTTTGGCTCGCCTCTGTTGACCCCTGAGTGTCGCATCGATACGAAAGCGCGTACTGTGCTGGTGGTGGATGGAGCCAGCGAGCTTCGACGATACCGGCCGGGGCGTTACGAATGGCCGTGGGTGGATGGAGTGGAGGGTCAGCGCCATGATCTCAGGGTGGTCCCGGGCCGGGATGGAACCCGCGATATCGTCTACCTGACGGATTTCCCTGATGGGCACGGAGGCTACCGTTTGATTCATCCTGGACACGGGCTAGAACTCGCAGTGTCGTGGGATGCTTCGGTTCTCACCCATTGTTGGTACTGGCAAGAATTCGGCGCTCCCGGGTACCCTTGGTATGGCCGGCACTATAACATCGGATTGGAGCCCTTTCGAGGATATCCCACCCACGGGCTGTTAGAGGCGATCGACAACCAGACCGCCTTGCGGCTGGCGGGAGGAGCCCAGGAAACTTTGGTGATGGATATTGAGGTGCACGACCAAGACAAAGTCGCCCGGTAGAGGGACCCGCACGGGCGATGGTCGAGCGTGGTTGGAGTCCATTTCCAAGGCCTTGGCCGTAAAATAATGGGCTGCTTGGCATCAGGAGCCGCTTCTCTAAAGGAGGAAAGCAATGACGTTAAAGGGATTGCCCACATTGAAGGATGTGGAGTTTTTTGAATCCGAAGGGTATTGGATTGCCCCGGTGTTGATTGCAGGCGAGCAGCTAGAAGCCCTCAGAGCCCATATGGAATTGGTGTTTCAGGGCGAGTTCGAAACCGGTCGACCGCCATGGCAGGGATATTGGAGGCCGGACCAGGGTAACGTCTTACGCAAAACCGACAATGCCCACTGGGCCGACCGGACCCTTCGACAACTCGCTCTGGATTTAAGAATCGGGGAAATTGCGGCTAGGCTGATGCGGACGGCGACGATTCGTCTCTGGCACGATCAGTTGCTTTATAAACCCGGTGAGGATCCGAGCGCACGTCAGACCAAAGTGGGATGGCACCAAGACTATCAATATTGGCAGTGTGCCGAGACCCCCTCGCTCCTGACCGCCTGGGTAGCGTTTGACGACGTTACTCTCGATAACGGGTGTATGCAGTTTGTGCCCAAGAGTCATCGCTGGGGGCTTAGTCCCACGGGCGATTTCTTTGATCAAGCGACCGATGACCAGATGCAGGCCATCCACCAAGCCCATCCCGAAGCCACCTCCGTCCCAGTGGTGTTGCGAGCCGGTCAAGTCAGTTTTCATCATTGTCTCACCTTTCATGGCAGCGGACCCAATACTACCAAGAGCCCGCGACGTTCGTTAGCCATCCACCTGATGACCGGGGAGACCCGCTATCAACC
>DAHXNH010000043.1 GCA_027365485.1 Clostridiales bacterium | reverse complement strand
CAACACGATGGCGTTCTCTCAAAAACGAAAACTATGACCCGCGCGCAGTATACCCCGATTCGGGTCAAACGGGCCCAGGATCAGTTGGCCGAGAACCCGGATCTCCCTTGACCACGGTGGACCTGGGCGTGAACAATCTGGTGGTAGCCGTGGCATTCTACGGAGCCAAGGTGAAAAGTACCCGGTTTGTCCCCGGACGACAGCACGAGCAGCGGAGGTTCCGCAAGCTCCACGCCATCGCCGTCCGGCAACGAAAGACGAGGAACCGACCGAAACGTGGCTCCAACCACCGAATCTGGCGGAGCCTTCGCGACGGGGAAGAGGCTGTAGCCAAACATACGGCCCGCAGGATCGTGGATTTCGTCAAAGAGAACGGCAGCAGGGTGATCGTGCTTGAGGCCCTGAGCCGTATGCGCAATCCCAAACGCTCCGGTTGGATGAAGCGGCAGAACCTCCGCCGGTCCTACTGGATCCGAGGGAAGATCATGCATTGGGTGCGCCATATGGCCTTGCACGAAGGAATCCTGGTGGTGACCCGGTGCCCAGTTCACTAGCCAGGCGTGTCCCCGATGCGGCCATTTGGGAGCGCGGTTCTGTGAGGCCAAAGGGGATCACCATCGGGGCAAGGATGTATTCCGCTGCTACGCCTGTGGCTGGAGCGGGAATGCCGACCTGGTGGGAGCCTTAAACCTGCGCAAGAAATGGCTCCGGATCTTCCCGTCTATCGCCAAACTCCGACATGAGCAGAGATTGCGGGAGGCTCAGGGCAAAAGAACCAACCGCAGGAAACCCAGAGCATTGACGAAAACCGGCCCGAACCGGACGGTGGCTTAGGCCGCCGACCGGACTTGACCAGAATCGGGCGGTCACTGCCGCGGCTAACTTTCCAAACGGACCAGCCGATGACCCTCATGGGAGGGCTAAGCGGCCCGGGGACGTACCGCACGCACCTGCTCCATGGGAGAGTAGGGCCCCTGCGGGCCGAGCAGTGCGAGGGGGAAGTGGTTCTCCTCTGGCAGACTGAAAGGCGTGGGGGCATCGGCTTCGTACCGAACAGCGCCTGATGTGTACCCTGCAACTAGCCAAACCGAGAGTCATGGTCAGAGTAACCGGGATGGAGCGGATGGTGGCTTCATATGCCGCTCTTCCCCCATGGGAGATCCCCCGGAAAGGGGCTGCCAAAACAACGGTTGTCCATATTTGTCCAAAGAATTGGGCAGCTGCTGATACCACCTGCAGCCCTTTCTTGCCACTGAGGACGGTTAAAATGCCCATCGCTTATCCTTGACCTTCGCTAAAGAAACCGGGCATCGCAGGAATCCAAGGAGCTTGGGACCTGTAGCGTTTTTAGGCTCCAAGATGAGCTTCCGACGGGTTGATGAGATGCGCTCGACCGCTCGGATTTTCTCGCAACGCCCTTCCCGGATCTAATTGGCTTCGTGGCTTTCACCAAAGCGTGATGGGAAAAATCAATCGCTTCCGAATTGACCCCGAGCATCGTGACGGGTTAAGGTGAATAAAGCGGCAAGAGTAGGGTTGTGGGCGGGCTAGGAATCTTTCGCCATCGCCCTTTCTCGCCAACGAAGGGTCTAACGATTGAGGGATGTTATGGAGACATTGTGGCTGGGAATCGATGTGGATGGGACCATTGCTGAGGGCGAGGAGATTTTGCCTTGGACTCGGGCTGTTTTGCGCCAAGCGCGTGAGGCCGGAGTGTTTGTGATTTTGGCGAG
Organism: Clostridiales bacterium; assembly: GCA_027365485.1. Lineage (GTDB taxonomy): Bacteria > Bacillota > Sulfobacillia > Sulfobacillales > Sulfobacillaceae > JAMCVM01. The sequence goes on along the minus strand of DAHXNH010000043.1, from coordinate 10,600 downwards.
CGGTCGTCGCCCCGAGTATCTTCAGCGGATCAGTCAAGAATGCGGACTCTTGTCTCCGCTAGTGGCTTTGGACGGGGCTTTGGTGGAAGGCGTAGACGGGGAAGTAGTGTCCAGGTTGCCGATGGCCGATGAGGACGTGGCCGCGCTAGCAGCTGTTGCCCATCGGCTGGGGCTAAAAGTTATCAAGATTGGCGACCGCGATGAGTGCCTGAAGGTTGTGGTCTTAGGTGAGCCAGAGCGGTTGGATCAGTTGATGACCGTGCGGCGGTGGCCACGGATGAGACGAGTCAACCAATTCGTGCGTTCGAATGAGTGGGTTCGAGCGGATTGCAGCAAGGGCAGTGGGTTCGGTGCGCTTTGCGCACGATACGGACGTCCCGACCAACTGATCGTGTTTGGCAACGATTGGAACGATCGCGAAATGTTCGAAGTCGCGGACTTCGCGTACGTGCTGCCCAGTGCCCCAACAAAATTGCAAGCGATGGCCGATCAGGTGTTGCCACCTATTCAACAAGAACCGGTTGCGAGGGTGATTGTCGATCTGCTGACCAGACGAGCACGATGGTGGCAAGATTCTTGAGGAGTGCGGCCCAAATAGGAACCGAGAGGACGAGACCATGATGCTCGAGCTTGGAGTCGATCGTTTGCTTGAAGAGGCGCCGACTGCTCTCAAAGGGGCACGCGTCGGGCTGATATCCAACTATACCGTGGTCGATCGTGAATTGCGGTCGACGATTGACCGATTCTTACAATCGGATGATTTCACTCTGACCACGCTCTTTGGTCCCGAGCACGGGGTCAAAAATAGCGCGCGAGAAGGTGAACAGGTAGAGTTTGCCATTGATGCTCATAGCGGGCTGCCAGCATATAGTTTATACGGAAAGACGCGTAAGCCGTCTCCTGAAATGATGGCGGAGATTGACGTGCTGGTGCTGGATTTACAGGATATTGGCAGTCGTTATTACACGAATATGAACACGATGGCCTTGGCGTTAGAGTCAGCCGCCGAGAGTCAGGTACCGTGTTTCGTGCTTGACCGACCGAATCCGATTGGCGGCATCGGTCAAGAGGGCAATATTCTTGAGCCGCTATTTCGGTCGTTTGTGGGGGGCGGCCCGATGCCAAACCGCCATGGGATGACCATGGGAGAACTAGCGCTTTGGTTCAAACGCCGTCAGGGGATCGATGTCGATCTAACCGTGATAGCCATGCGCGGGTGGGAGAGAACCATGCTTTGGGATCAGACGGGACTCGCATTTGTCAGTCCATCCCCCAATACCACGCATCTAGACATGGCCTTGCTTTATCCCGGACTATGCCTCTTTGAAGGCACGAATCTGAGTTTGGGGCGGGGTACCACGCATCCGTTCGAAGTGGTCGGAGCTCCCTTTATCGATGGCCATCGACTAGCTGAGGCATTGAATCGACAAAATCTTCCTGGGGTTAGGGCTCGCGCGACCTACTTCGTCCCCCAATACTCCCAATGGTCCGGCGAAGTGTGTGGGGGCATACAACTCCATGTTGGCGATCGTCTGAGCGTTCAGCCGGTCGCGTCGGCGCTTCAACTCATGGCGCTCTTGATGGAACGGTATCCCCAAGAGTTTGTGATTGCCCCGCCCACATCTTCCAAACCTTCGTTTTTTCAACTATTGGCCGGCACTGGGGAGTTGGCAGGGTGGTTAGCGGAAGATCCGAAATTTGCGGTTTTACACTATCTCGATCCAGAGACTAGCGCGTGGCAAAGGTTTCGAACGGAGTTCGAAGAGGTCCGCCTGTATTGATCTGGAGGTGATCACCATTGGTCCCCATTATTCCGCTGGCAGTCACCGTGGGCGAAAATCTCTTCAAAGACTTGGAATGCCGCCTACCGACGTTGGCGCCCGACGCCCTCTATATCTTGCCTGACCTTAGTGCAATTGGCCCCGAGGCCTCTGAGCGGCTCTTAAGTACTTTGTCGTTATTTGCTGAGAGATACAGCCATAGCTATCTTGTCGGGCTGACCCTGTTCGGTGTGCATCTGGCTGGTGCCAACCCTAGCGCACCATATCGCATGGCTATGCTGACGACGCCAGCGGGCGTTTCTTATGCAGTCGCAGGACTCAATTCTGAGCCCGAGCGAAGCGCTTTGGCCGCCTATGATTACTGGTGGCGCGTCCCCATGGTGGTGGGCCGCGAGCAGGAAACGATGATGGTGATTCTCGGCTCTGATGTTTTGTATCTTATCGCCGGATTTCAGGCGAATTTAGACGCCGAGCGCAATCCCCATTTTCCTTCCAATCCTGAAATAGAGCTTCCCCTGGCGGATTGGTTGGTGGTCTTGGGCGATCTGCCTCAGGGATCGGTTCGTGCAGCCACCGCGATTTTGGAAATGGCGGTGGAATGCAGCTGGACTCGCGCCAGTGCGTTGGTCAACGCGGGCCGGGCGTCGGCTCGGGAGGCTTCCCGTCAGCCGTGGCTGGCGATCGATTGGAGTCCGGAGGCTCTACCGGATCCGAACTGGGCCTACGAACGACGTTGGTCTCTGTTCCGACGGCATGGAGCCTTTGTCCCCGATCGATATCTGGCTCAAGGCGAAGAGGCGATCTGGGAGTGGACCGAAGACTCAGGTGGGCGGGTGGCGATGGCATTGTCTCGGGCTGCGAGCCGGCCGCAGATGGCCAAATGGCCGTTTGGTCCGGTGCTCTTGTCCCTCCAATCTGATCGGGAGTAGCGTTCATGAGGCTCCCGTTGGGTTCCAAAGCATGATTGCATGGGAGAAAAGGCGACCTACGGTTTCTTATGGGAGGAAGGTAGGGTCAAAGGGCGTGGTGTTCGACGCGTTGGAATGGTGCGCGCTCTGACGATTTTCTCTGATAAAGCTCAGGGCAGAGCGGCAGCCTGTCTCCCACCAACGGATATTTTTCGATACAATGAACCTAAGAGGGTGGTGGACTGAGGAGCTGATCCCTGGCTTGAGCTCACTACGCGACGAGAGGTCACCGCTAGGGTGAACTAGAACAAGGAGCGATATTACGTGGCAAAGTATCGGATTGGGATTTTGAATGGCGATTATATAGGTCCTGAAATTATTGCGGAAGCGATTAAAGTCATTGATCAGGTGGCGAAAAAATTTCAGCATGACTATCAACTCGAGTATCTGGAAGCTAGCGGAGAAGCATTCGATAAATATGGGGAGCACTTGCCGCAGCACACGCTAGAGAAAGCCGCCGCATGTGATGCTTTGCTCAAAGGTCCGTTTGGCGGACCGCCTGAGGAACTCAACCATCCGAAATGGGCCAATGTGGAACAGGGAGCTATTTTGCCCTTGCGAAAGCATTTCAACTTATATACCAATTTGCGCGAGACGCGAGTGCTACCGGCGTTAGAAGACTTATCACCGCTTAAGCCGGAGATTGTGCGCGGCATTGATCTCTTGATTGTACGCGAACTGACTTCGGGCATTTATTTTGGTCCCAAAGAACGACGTGTCGTGGACGGCGAGCGGGAAAGTTCGGACCTGGAAGTGTATCGTGAGTCTGAGATCCGGCGCATCGCCGAAAAGGCCTTCGGCTACGCCCGCAAGCGGCGGGGCAAGGTGACTTTGGTCGCCAAATCTAACGTGCTCGTCAGCAGTGTGCTTTGGCGTGAGGTGACAACGGAGGTCGCGGCCCGCTATTCTGATATCGAATTGGACTATCTCCATGTGGACAATGCAGCAATGCAACTGGTCTTAAATCCCCGTCAGTTCGATGTCATCTTAACCAACAATATTTTTGGCGACATTTTGTCGGACGAGGCTTCTGTGCTTTCGGGGTCGATTGGACTATTTCCTTCGGCGAGTTTGGGGGATTCTAGCTTTGGCTTGTACGAACCGATTCACGGGTCTGCTCCCAGCATCGCTGGGAGGGACATTGCCAATCCGATTAGTGCCATCTTAAGTGCAGCATTGATGTGGCGTTACTCCTTTGATGGCGAACAAGAAGCATCGGTGATTGAGAAGGCAGTGGCCGAAGTGCTGGCCCAAGGGTATCGCACGGTGGACTTGATGACCGCTGAAGGAACCCGTCGTCAAGTGGGGACAAAAGAAATGGGCGATCTCATCGTTCAGGCCATCGGATAAATGGGTAACACGAGACCCATTTAGTGGCAATCGGAGTAATCGCCAGGATGTCGACTCGTGGAAAGATTCGTTTGAACTAGGCGTTTTCAACATTGCTGCCGCCTAATAGCAGCCTGAAGGCGGTGGCGGGGGAATTTTGCGGCTACATCGCCGATTTGGATGGTCAGTGGCGAAGGCGCGTTGTCAGGCAGGCCGAATTTAGCCTATGGGTGACAACACTGCCTAGCTTTATCGGCACTGGCAATGTGCTCGTGAGTGCCTCCCAGCGGAGGCTTACCAACGGGTGGTGCGGGAGGTTGATGTTTCCCTTTGGGGAGCATCAACCTCCTCTGTCTGTCTGGTGGCAGCAAAGGCACAGCTATCCATGACTGAACTCGTTGGATGAGTGGCAGGGGTCGAGCAAGTCCCTCCAAGCCATTTCGAGCGAGAGATTTCTAAGCGCGCGAAGAGCTCTGGTGCTTTGGAGGGAGATAACTGCTCAAACAAATCCCATGATATCTATGTCAATCGCATCATAAAGTCTATAATGCAGGTATGCTAGTAAATATTGGCGAGGCCGCGAAAGCACTGGGCGTCCATCCGGAGGTAGGAGAAAGAGGGGAAAATCCCGGCTCCTTTGAGAACCCCTGGAGGCAGGCGGCGTGATGATGCCGATCAACTGGGTCAAGTCGCTCCGAAACGCGTAGCGGTTTCCCGTACGACGGTGGCGTATGCCCGCGTGTCGAGTAATGACCCAAAAGATGATCTTTTCCGGCAGGTGGAACGCCTGCGATTCTTTTGCACGGCGAACGGTTGGACATTTGACGTGATTCAAGATCTCGTGTCGGGGATGAACTACCGAAAGCAGGGGCTGCAAGATCTGCTGAGAAGCGGTTGCGCGGGGAGAGTGGAACGCCTAGTGCTTACGCACCAGGACCGGTTGCTGAGATTCGGGGCCGATTGGGTCTTTGCGCTCTGCGAACGATTCGGAACCACCGTAGCCCAGTTCGAGCGCCGTCGCTCCGGCCCACAAACGCTTCACTTTTTCGTTGAGCACGGGACCCATCTTTGTATACTGCCGGCTTAAGAATTGACGGAATTCTTGTCCCACGGCCATCATCCGAGCCTTCCCCAAAGATTTGGATGGAGATTGATTTTCATTGAGCACCGAAAATTCCTTTATCGGATTATTATTGTTATATACTGCGCGCGGGTCATAGTTTTTGTTTGTGGGAGCACGCCATTGTGTTGGGAAACCATTATGCAGCAAGGTGTTGAGACGCCCACAGTCTTGGCGTCAAATCGTCAAATTTCACCCGCGCGCAGTATATTAGCTCTAGTACCAATAATCTGTGTGCATTGAGAACGGACTCCATAGAAAATCCGAGGGAAGAATCCACCCAGGACCTTTGGAAATCATTCGAGCTGTACAATTGGATTCGGCTTGATTGCTCTATTTGACGAACCACGGTAGACTTCCTCTTATTAATTCATCATGGACATTCCAGACCATTTCCTTTACGGTGGATTTGGGAGGGATGCCACGATGGAATTATACTGCGCTCGGGTCATAGTTTTCGTTTTTGGGAGAACGCCGTCGTGTTGAGCTTTTTCTGTTGCTGGAAAAGCCGCGGTAGGCAAGGGTTTCAGGGCCGGGTAAAATTGACTTCCTGGGATCGGGAGATTATCGCCTTCAAGCCAAAAGGACGTGAGGTCGAAAACACCTTGTAAACCTTCGCAGCAGCAACAAGGTCGCAAAAGCGGCGAAGCAAGGATAGTTGGCCTATTTGACTCACGAACCGTGAAACCAAGAAAACCGCGGCACGAACGATATGTGCCGCGGTTTTTACTAGACTTGTTGCGACTATTGGACGCCGTTGTCGACGGCCACGATGGCCGACGCACTGCCCGTGGGGCTAGCAGAGACGTTCAGGCTGATCGCGGTCGACGGAGTCACGTAAGACGCCAGGTTGATGGTGGTGGTCCCGTTCGCCAAGATCGGTACCGTGGGATTGGACCCCGTAGGGGTGACGTTCGCCGACGCGCTAGATGTTGGCGTCAAGGTGAGCGTCGTCCCGTCGGATAGGGTCACGGTCATCGGTCCCACCCCATTGTCATTCACGCTGAGCAGAGCGCCCTTGGCATTGGGCGTAAACGTCAGGGTCCCCTGAGTCTCAGCCGCGTCGATGCGTGTGGCTCCCAAGGTCGCCGAGTTGACCAAGGTGAAGGTCGGGAAGTCAGAAGGAGTGAACCCGTTGCCAACACCAGGGGTTAGCCAGATCCAACCAAGGCGTCCAGTCCCGTTGTTGTCGTTGACGAGAAAGTCGAACCCATATGGGTGGCCATTGGTTGCGGTAAGGCCAGGAAGGTCGACCATGGGAATTGCCGCTTCATACCACATGTCTCCTCCGCTCGGGCCGGGAACGATGGTCATCTTAACATCGGAGTGAAGCCCCGGAGCCGATCCGTCAAATTCATAGGCCTGGCTGCCTGCCGGGGTCTTGGCAATGCCAAAATTGGCGTCGCCGGCGGCCGCGTCATAGCTGGTGGTCTTCGTATTCTGCGGATCCCAGAATATCTGGATACTATCCCCCTCCCATTGGTCAAAGCCCGTATACGGCTCGTAAAACACCGAGTCTGTCACCTTGGCGGCAAAGTAGAAGTACTTCGCGTTCCACATGGTGTACGCGGTTGCCGACTCCACCGAAGGACTCCAATTGGGAATCCCCACGTTCTGATTGGATTGATTGACTTGAAGCGGCACGGCATTTCCCCAATTCTGGAACGTGCCGGTTAACGGCGGGGTACCATAGACCGTTTCATATGTCGAAACCGGAAGGCTGGTGGTTACCGTCGGCGTCACACTGGCTGAGCCTGAAGGCGGAGCAGGTCTTTGGCCTGGACCGTGGGATTCCGAATTTGAGGCCAGGCTGGCCGTGGCCGAGATGACGTATTGATTCGTGGGATTCGCCTGGAACTGGTCGAGGTTGAAGGACTCGGTGGTGGTGGCGCTTGCAGCCAGCGGTCCGAACGATACTGAGGGCGTATATGTGGCCGCAGTCGTCGTACTGCTGCTCGCCTCCCAACCTGAGGGTAGGTTGACGGTGAGCGTCCCGCTTTGGGGCGTATTGATTTGGTCGGTAACGGTAAGCGTCAGGTTGGGCAGCGTCGATGGCGAATTGGGCAGGTTTTGGATGGTGATGGCCACCGGCGCGATGCCGCTTACGGTGCCGTTTTGGACCATTGCGGCGAGGTTCGCGGGGGACGTGTGTGCCACGAGATAGACCGGACTTTCGTTCAGTGGCACGGTCAGCGACGGGCCTTGCGGGAAAATGGAATTGCCCATCCAATCGAAGGCCTGCACATCGCCGCGGTGTACGGTGAGGGTGCCGTTTCCGGTGGTCGACCACACGGCGACAAGCGACGAGGATCCGTTTTGAAACGCGAACGCGCGGATGGCCGATCCCATGTTAATCGGGTTAACCGATGCGGCCGGGGTATAGCCGGTAAGTTCATCGGACGCGGCGGCCAGTGCAGGATACGCCGGTTTCGGCAACAGAGCGCCGTTGAGTTCTCCATATCCGGATCCCGGGTAGTTCCAGGAGAACATGAAGAACTTATTGAGCGAGCCCGCCAAACTCTCGATTTCAGCCTGGGCAAGGTATTGCGCTTGCTGCGTCTGGGTTACGCTGTTCGAACTCCACCCGCTTTCCGTCATCCAGATGGGGTCGTTGCCAATCCCGTTCTCAGTGAAGAATTGGCGCAATTGCTCGACGCCGTCGTAGAATTCGGTGGCACTTGGCCGTACAGGGCCGGGATAGTCGTGGATGGACATGCCGGTAAAGCTTCCTGTGCCTGCGACATTGACGAGCGTATTTTGATGCCAGTGGTAGGCCAGGATGGTGGCGTTAGGTTCGACCGCCTTGATTGCCGCCGCCGCTGATTTGACCAATTGGGCATATTCGGTGGGGTTTTGCGAGAGCCAAAAGGCTCGTGTGGAAGGCTCGTTCCAGACTTCCCAGGCAGTGATGCCGTAGTGCTTCCAGTCCATCTGTTGGGCCAGAGTGCCGCCCGGCATATAACGGCGGACGACCGATTGCACGTACTGGTCATATTCCTGGACGGCCGTGGCAAAGCTCACCTTGGAATTGGCGAGAAACGGATTGGCGTAATTGCCCCAGTAGTCGAGGAGGCCGAGCAAGTTTTCATGCGCCGTGTGCGCTGCCTCCACTAGGCCGTCGTCGTTATTCCAAGTGTAGATGCCAGGATTGGGCTCGACGTAGTTCCACATAAACTCGGTCCGGATCCATTCGATGCCTTGGCTCTTAAATAGCGTATCGTCTGTGACCAGAGCGCCCTCTTTAGCCGGGGTAATCACTCCCAGGCGATTGCCTTGGCCGTTAATGCCAAACGGGGAACTCGGGTCCAGCGTGTTCAGATTGGCCGCCACCGGTACGGTCGCAAGGCTCGTGGTGCTGTTTTCGACGGGTGCCGGGGAGGTACTTTGTGCGAGGTCTTGAGGCGGGATTGCCCGCTGACCCGGAGTCGAGGGCAAGAACGTCAGCGTGTGGCCTGGGGGCGGCGTCAATCCGATCGGTGGCGTTTTGGATCGAGACGGTTCGCTGGAATGTCCCGGGAACTCCGGCTCGTATTGAAGACTAGTCCGCTCGTTCGTCAAGCTATACGAAACGTTGTAGTAACCGTAGGGCAAGTGAGGCATCGTCAGCGTGGCTTGGGCGCTTCCTCCGGCCGGCAGGTCGATTGGCACCTGACCCTGAGTCACGGTCGATCCGTTCAGCCCCGTGAGCAGATAGTTGACGTAATACTGTCCGCTCTCACTAGAGTCACTTGCCTTGAGCGTGGCGGTGTACGATGCGGGGCCTCTACCTGAGAAGACGGCGCTCGTACTGTTGGGCGTTACGGTCAGGATAGGTGGCGCCGGATAGACGGCAAAATTTTGGAAGGTGACGTCCGCATTTGCCCCGGCCACCCCGACCGATGTGAACGAATTCGGTTCGACGACGCCCGTAATGCTCCACTGGGTCGGCTCAGTGGTGCCGACCTGCCACACCTTTCCCCCAATCCAGGTGCCATCTACCACCATCATCATCTGGTAGGACTGACCGGATTGAATGGCAAATGGCAACGAAGCCGGGTAATTCACGCCTTGGTCAATGATTTCGAGGTTGCCACGGTCCAGAACCATCGCCCATTGCGAAGCTCCGGTATGCGGTGCGCTGCCGTGGGCCAAAAGGCCGATGCGGTAATACTGAGACGTATTGACCTGGTTGATGGTAAAGGTCGTGTCCAACACGACGTTGGTCGGCATGTTGGGTACGGTCGCGATCTGATTTTGCAAAGGCGCCGTGCTACCGTAGTCTGTGGCCGAAAGGCCGTTTGACGTGATGCTCCACGTTCCTCCCGGGCTGAGCCCGTTGTTGCTGACAAAGGGAGCCAGCGTGCCGGAAGAAAAGGTGTCGGAGAAAATCGGAGTCGAGGGATAGAGCGACGTGCTCCCCGCTCCTGAGCCCGTGGGTGTGCTCTGGGCCATTAACGGCCCCGCTGTCCAAGCGACCAAAGCTAGCCCTAGCCCGGCGGTTAACGCAGCGCGCCAGAGACGATGCGCCAAGGAATTCACCTCCTGAAGATGTGGCAAACATGGGATGAAACTAATTTCATACACAGTTTAGCTATCCAAAAGTGTTGTAGTCAAGAATATAGAATTATATTCAGAACACAATATTCGTAATTTATACCGTGACATATACCGTGACATATACCATAAGTTGTACGGGGACTCTCATGGAGATTTCTGCCCATTCAGGGTGTCGCCCCCGTCGGATGGGAGGGCGTCAACGTCCTCTTCGGACCGGGGGCCTGACACCTTAGATCGGGTAGGGTTGCAGCCTACCTTTACCCACATCTTTTTCCTGAGGGAGCAAAAGAATCTGAAAATTCTCGTTCAGGCACATCGAGTCTCGGGGATCACTTATTTTGGCAAGTTCTGTGAGGTGGAGTTTGCTGTTTTTTTGAGAACATCGCGGAATGATCATCCCGCTTCGGCTAAGATCTTGATTAATGCGGCAGCCATTTCTTGGGAAATGGGGTGGGACCCCGCTTCGTCATAAATACGATCCACCCAGACACTGGTTCGTAAGGCCGCCAGCACATCGAGAAAGGGCGGGGTCCGCTTGGTTGGATGGATACCACGGTCGCGAGATCATCGTCGGATGGTCTCCCTGCGTCAGCAGGTACCAGAACCAAACAAGTCCGTACGGTGAGAACGCCATCAGCACAGCCCGTTCCGGGCGAGCTGTGCAATTCACCACGTTAGCGAGATAAAGTAAGGTTCAACACAGCTATGGACAAGTGGAAAATCCTCCGGCTCTTACGCACTTTTTGTCATTACTATTTTTCAAGTATACAAGTATTGTATCTACTCTAGATACGTATGTATATTATTATTTCTAATCGTTCTACAATGTGATCAATAAGTAACTGGACTTTCGTCTTGCCGTGATC
>DAHXNH010000013.1 GCA_027365485.1 Clostridiales bacterium | reverse complement strand
TAACTTGGCTAATGCCTATGGCCTCATCGCGTTGGAGGATGTGAATACCCAAGGGTTAGTGAAGAATCATCATTTCGCTAAGAGCATTGCGGATGCGGGATGGCATCAACTCGTCCCATACACGACGTACAAGGCTGAAAGTGCCGGTCGTCGGGTGGTGCTGGTAGACCCGCGCTATACGAGCCAGGATTGTTCCACGGACGGATGTGCGTACCGCAAGACCGATCTGACGTTGGCGGACCGAACCTGGCAATGTCCGCACTGTGGGATCTGGCATGACCGTGACATCAATGCGGCGCAGAACATCCTACAGCGAGCGTTGGCGGGCTAACCCACGGTGGTTAGACTTCGCTAACCACTTTGATCAGGCTCGGACGGAGCCTTCGGGGAGCGGATGGAGAATACGCCACCGCCATGAGCCGAGAAGCCCCCGGCTTTAGCCGTGGGGAGTCGTCACCGAGGGATCTGTTACAGTGAAGCTCAGTCAGCAAAATTACGGGTGGGGTGGGGTGACGGACGCCCAGCGTCGGTCGGCCCAACTCGCTCAGACGGAGGCGATTTTACTTTATGAGCGATCGGGATACACTCTACTGGGCGGGGCCTGGGTTTCCCCTGAAAGGTAATCGTCCCGTTGGCCCTGGCCGTTGTAGTCGCTTTGGGAATCTCCTGCGTCACGATAAGCGACCGGTGTCAAGTCTCCCTTTATTTGTCCATCGCAGTCTCACATTCCGTGCACGCGATGGACAGGATGAAAGCCTCCCAGGAAGACGCACCGTATTGGGACGAACGTTGAAATGGCTAGAGGCTTTGGGGCCAGAGTCGCCCACTGCGGAGAGGACGGCCTCAAGCAGTGCTTCAAACTATGCCCAAAGGCGCTTGGCCACGTTTTTCTCCCCCAGTTCGAACCCAATCCGGGAAAACCGGAGGCCTAAGGATTCGTAGGCCTCAACCCGGCACTAGGACGCCAGAGAAATGTCAACGATGCCACTGACGGTGACGTGGGTGATTTGGACATTAAAAATCTCGCGATTGGCACCGTCCTCACCGCATAGACTGCTTCATTGCGTTGAAAAAGACTCAGTGGTTCAGCGCGTGGTATACCATTATCCTAGCTATGGACGCTTTTGAGCCGAAGGAACGGGAGCCGCCTGATCCAGGTCATCGTTTCGACCCTACGATGGCCGGGGGGCTTCTCGAAGTCCGCGTTCCGCACGATAGATGCCATTTGAAGGCGTGGGCGGTCTCCATTCACACGCTTGCCATCGAACCGTGGTGTTTTTCTAGGATTTTTCCGATCCCCGAAACCGCTGGGCTCATGATAACCCCGGTTTTAAGCTTATTTAGATCCTATTCAAATAATACCAAAACCCCGGTATTCATGCGGGTTTCCTCCGTTTTTTGTCGGCGTCAAATGGCGAAGATTCCTGATGTTCTGAGGGTGCGAAACTCAAGTGAGCTAGTGTCGGCGCCAATGATCCGGATTGAAGGCACCTAACTGCAAGGACAGTGCCTTGGCTTGCTCGCGAAGGATAGAAGCGACCTGATCGCGGCGTTCATTATCAAAGCGCGATGCGGAGAGTGAAATACTCAGAGCACCTGCCGCTTGATGATCGGTACCCAGTACCGGCACGGCGACACAGCGAGTGTCGATGGAATACTCGCCGAGGTCAGAAGCATAGCCCACGCGACGGGTGTCCTCGAGCTTGGCGTGAAGTTGGGTACTTGAGGTTACTGTGACCGGAGTGAATGCCTCGAAGGATTGCGGCGAATGCATGGCCAATTGGGTGTCAGTGAGGGTAGCCAAAAGTGCCTGGCCGATGCCGGTAGCGTAAGCAGGAAGACGACTGCCGACTGATGAGGCTAGCTGCAGAGGTCTGAGCGACTCGACTTTGGCCAGGTAAACCACCATCGCGCCGTCTAAGACGGCGAGTTGGACAGTTTCATTCAGTTCGTCGCGAATGGCGGTCATATACGGCCAAGCGGCAGGAGCGATTTGAAACTGTTGGGCAAACATGGAAGCCATAGCAAACAAACGGCCACCTAAGCCGTAGCGTTTGCTCAACGGATCATAGCGCAGCAGTTGTTCATGAACGAGCGTCGTTAAGAGTTCATGCAGACTGCTTTTGGGAAGGTCGCTGGCCTCTAATAGTTCGGAGTAGCTAAGCCCAGGAGGGTGACGGGCGACCAATTCCAACAAGGCTGCGACTCGTGTCGCCGATTTGACTAGAGGCATGGATACCAATTCCTCCTTGTACAACGTGCGTTTAGCGTAGCATAGTGGGGCAAAAGATTTATTACAAGCAGGAAAATGCGAGCTGTTGCTCGAAGATTAGGTCGATATTTTTAAGAACTCAAGTTCATAAGAGAGAACAGTGGAGGTGGGGGATGTACGAAGTTTGGGTGGAACGTGTGGCTAGTCTAGGCAGGGTGCCTGGTCCGGAAGTGTTTTGGATGGATCAATTTGGCGAATCGTTGGATCTTGCTGTCCACATTCTCATCATTCGTGGTCAGGGTCGCACGATATTGGTGAACACGGGTCCACCGCTAGATTACCTGGATCATATGAATGCGGTGTGGCGGGAAGAATTGGGTCCGGCCACACAGATTTCTGTGAGCCCGGATCAACACATCGATGCGATTTTGGCCCGTCATCAGATAGCGCCGGAAATGGTGGATGCAGTGGTCCTGACTCCACTTCAGGCATATGCGGTGGGCAATGTTGACCGATTTCCTAAGGCTAAAATTTGTGTGTCGCGGACGGGATGGGTCGATTTGTTTGCCCCACGTTTCTTTGATGCGAGACGTCATATGGCGGTGCCCGACCGTATGCTGCAACATCTTCTCTTCGAAGCATGGCCTGAGCAGCGTATACGTCTGTTGGACGACGAAGAAGAGATAGCGCCAGGGATCCGGACATGGTGGGCTGGAACTCATCACCGCAGTTCGCTCGCGGTGACCGTGGACACGGAACGAGGGCCGGTCGGATTCAGCGACGTGGTCTTTTATTATCAAAACCTGGAAGAAGATCGACCCCTTGGGATTCAAGAGAGTCTGGAAGAGTGCAAAATCGCATACCAGCGGCTGCGTACGAGCACCGCATGTTTTGTCTCCGCCTACGATCCCACGACGCTGGATCGTTTCCCGGAGGGGCGGGTAAGCGTGGCTAAGGATCGAGGCCTACAAGGAAAGGGCGGACAAGGATGAAGACGTTGACGTGGACTGGCCCCAGGGCAATGACCATTCAAGAGGGGACGATACCGGTGGTGCCCTCAGGGTGGGTCTTATTGAAAGTCGAGGCGGCCGGCATTTGTGGGTCAGAGATTTCGGGATATTTAGGACACAACAGTCTTCGCGTGCCTCCATTAGTCATGGGACATGAATTTTCCGGTGTGATTGAAAGCTTGGGCGACGGCGTGGTCGGGGTCAAAGTGGCCGAGCGGGTGACCGCGAATCCCCTAGTCAGTTGTGGGACGTGTCGGCATTGCCGGGCTGGGGAGCGTCAACGCTGTGCAGAGCGAAAGATTATTGGCATCAACTTCCCAGGCGCCATGGCTGAGTGGGTGGCAGTGCCTGCCGACCAGTGCTATCCCGTAGACAATGCGATTCATGGAGCGATGGTGGAGCCCTTGGCGTGTGCCCTAAGGGCAGTGCATCAGGCGGAGGTCGCCGTCGGCGACCAGGCCCTGGTTGTGGGTGCGGGGATTATTGGATTGATGACTGCCCGACTTTTGCGATTGGCGGGCGCAACCCGGGTGATCGTCGCTGATCCCAATCCCAGGCGAAGAGGAGCGGCCGCAGTCTGGGGAGCCACCGAGGCGGTGGAGACGGTGGGAGATCTTGACCGATTGGACCTGGTGGTCGACGCCGTCGGGCTCGATCAGACCCGCCGCGAGAGCCTGGCCGCTCTCGATCGAGGCGGGAGGGCAGTGTGGATCGGTCTGCATCACGATCCGACCACGGTACCCGGTAATGCAGTGGTTCGCGACGAGGTGTCTATTCGCGGAAGCTTTTGTTACCGGGACGAGGAATTCTCTCGTGCGGTGGCGCTTATCAATAGCGGCGAAGGATTGCCTGCAGACCGTGGCTGGTTGGATGTCCGCGGGTTAGAGGTCGGCGATGCTGCATTTGCCGAACAGGCGACGGCGACGGCCCCTTTTGCCAAGATTATTTTGACCCTCTAAGCGCATGGTCAATGGGCACTTTTAGCAAGCGCTTCCGGAACACAATACAGACGAAAGGCAGGTGGAGTGGTGCGATTTGCAGATCGGGTGGCGGTAGTCACTGGAGCCTCACGAGGCATAGGCCGAGCGATTGCGATTCGGTTGGGCTCGGAGGGGGCTAGGGTGGTGGTCAATCATCCTGGCGAAGCCGAGATGGCAGAGCAAGTAGCGGCCGAGATTGTTCGTCAAGGCGGTGAGGCGATGGTCGCCGATGCCGACGTCTCAAATGCCGACCGGGTGGCTCAGATGTTTGATGCTGCTTTGACTCGGTGGAACCGAGTGGATATTTTGGTGAATAACGCTGGAATCTGTCCCTTTGTCGAATGGTTTGATTTGACCGAAGATCTGTTCGAGCGGGTACACCAGGTCAACCTCAAAGGCGCGTTTTTGTGCTCTCAAGCTGCATCGCGAATCATGCGCGATCAGGGACGTGGTGGACGCATCATTAGTCTCAGTTCGATTTCAGCCCTGGTGGGTGGGAGTTTTCAGACGCATTACACACCGACCAAGGCAGGAATTCGTTCACTGATGCAGTCTCTGGCGATTGTGCTCGGCCCTTACGGCATCACCTGCAATTCTATTTTACCGGGAACGATTTTGACCGACATCAACCAAGCCCATTACCAAGATCCTGCGGTCTTGACCAAGGATAGCGCACGGGTTCCCCTAGGCCGGTTGGGCGAGCCCAACGATATTGCTGGAGTGGCAGCGTTTTTGGCTTCAGATGACGCGCGCTATATCAATGGCGCCGATATTTTGGTGGATGGTGGTTTGTTCGTGAATTTGCAATAGCAAACGAAACGTGAGGAGCGATAACGGTGACTCATCGACAAATAATTCGAGCCATTCGGGTCCATGTCGTGCGAAGCGGCGGTGGAGATTACCATGATCAGGGAACAGAGCATTGGATCGTGGGCGAAATCGCGACACCTATGTCTATCTATCCTGCATATCGGGCCACCCGGTCGTCTTGGGGGCTCAATGTGCTGGGCACGGTGGTGGTGGAAGTCGAATCAAGTGACGGTACGGTAGGCTTTGGTGTCACCACCGGTGGGCCCCCGGCGGCCTGGATTATCAAAGAGCATCTATCCCGCTTCCTGATTGGTCAACCCGTGACCGAGTTGGAGCGAATGTGGGATCAAATGTATCGGGCGACGCTGTACTATGGGCGTAAGGGGCTCGTCTTGAACGCGATTTCTGCCGTTGATTTAGCGCTATGGGATCTTTTAGGCCATCTTCGCCAGGAACCGGTCTATGCGCTCATTGGCGGGGCGGTGCGTGACGAGATTCGCTTTTATGCCACTGGACCGAGGCCTGACTTGGCCCAAAAAATGGGGTTTTTGGGAGGGAAAATGCCTCTCCAATATGGTCCAGGGTCGGGCGAAGCCGGGCTCCAGGCGAATGTGGACCAGTTCCGAGCCATGCGCGAACGCGTGGGGGACGACTTCTGGCTGATGATGGATTGCTGGATGGCCCTCGATGTGCCCTATGCCGTGCAATTGGCGGAACGGCTCTCTCCGTATCATCCCAAGTGGATTGAAGAATGCTTCCCGGCCGATGATCTCTGGGCCTATCAAGCCTTGCGCCAACAGTTAGGTCGACGCATCTTGGTCAGCACCGGTGAGCACGAAGCGACTCGTTGGGGATTTCGAAGTCTCTTAGAGGCGGAGGCGGCCGATTTCATTCAACCCGACGTCAACTGGTGCGGAGGAATGACTGAATTATTGAAGATTGCGGCCTTAGCCGACAGCCATGGCGCCTGGACCATTCCTCACGGATCCAGCGTTTACAGCTATCATTTTGTGGTTACCCGTGTCAACAGTCCGTTTGCCGAATTTTTGATGATGGCGCCCGAGGCCGACAAAGTGGTGCCCATGTTTTCTCCATTGCTCATCGGTGAGCCGATTCCTGAAAATGGACGGCTCAGATTGCCGGATCGTCCTGGATTTGGGGTGCAGCTGAATCGAGACGGACTGGACCTGGTCGGAGAAGTGACGCAATAGCTAAGACGGCGGCAGATTTTGAACCAAATGTCCGCTTGACTGAGATGCAGGTCTCCGATGTTTTCATAGAGACCTGCATCGTCTGTGACTCTGGTTGAGGTTAACCCTGCGGTAAAATGCTAGACAATGGTCGGGTAGGAGAAGGCGCGGGAATTATCCCTTTCTCGTTTTCCGCGAGCACTCACGTTGGGGTATCACTGGGTCCTTCAGATCACCCATAAGGGCTGAGTGGTTTAGTGCTAGTTAAAGGTGGCAGGTGGCAGGTGGTCGGGATAAGGGATTTCTGGAATGGAGGCAATATCTCCCCCAAACCGGGCCACTGCCGAACGTGTGTGATACCAATGTTCCCGATAGGGGCATCGGTCTCCTTGCGGACGGGATGGGGTGTGAAACGTGAGTTTTGCACCCCTCATCTGGTAGGTGCTTACGCCATCGATCCCGCGAGCCCTTGGGCTCCTTTACTTCTCACGATTCCACTTTGGCCATTTAGGCAACCGTATTGAGACTTTGCTATGGATGGCTCAAGAAGGACCCCTCAGACCAGTCTTTGAGGGCGACTTATGGGGGCTAACATTGAAATGGCTGGAGATCCATCCTTGGACTCCGCCAAGGACATTGAGGCCGGCGCGGAGAGGACGGGCCTGGAGCAGTGCCTCAAAGAACGCCCAGGCACTCGGTCGCGTTTTTATCCCCTTCAAAGAGGCTGCCTAAGGATTTGTAGGCCTCGACCCGGTGCCGGGACGCCAGAGCCATGTAACGATACAACCGACGGTGACGTGGGCGATTTGGACATCAAAATCCCGGGATTGACACGATCCTAGCCTGAGATGTTGCTTCATTTCTTTGAAAAGGACTTCAATGGTCCAGCGCGTGGTGTGACCTCCCATCATCTTCACGAAGGAGAGCGGCGTGTCAGTGGATCAAAACAGCCATTTTGTTGCATACGGGAATCGGCAACAGGACCACTGGACTTCGCCGATGCCTTCGTACGGTACTAGCACTTCAAAATATTGGGTGTTGAGTCGTTACCAGAGTTATTTTTTGGACCACTACCCGCACGTGACCCCCTGAGTAGTTACGATGAATTAAAGGGGGCGTAAACGCATCAGCAGAGTTACAGCAGGGAGTGAGGAGCGTGGTACACTTAGAGTAGAAATTGAGAGCACGTTAGGAGGGATTTGGCGATGGCGAGCACCAAAGAACAGCTTCGAGAGTTAATCGAGCGCCTGCCGGATGACTGCACGCTGGAGGACGTCCAGTATCACCTGTACGTGCAGCAGAAGGTGGGGCGGGGCCTTGAGGATGTGCGCCACGGCCGGGTTCTGAGCCAGGAAGAGGTTGAGCGGCGGATGGCCAAATGGACCGACAAGTAAACTGGACCCTGGCAGCGTTGGCCGACCTCGAAGCCGTTGCCGAATACATTGAGCGTGATTCGCCTCACTATGCTGCGTCTCTGATTACGGAAATTCTCGGCGCCGGCAGATCCCTTTCGTTTCTTTCTCAGCGAGGGCGACAGGTGCCCGAGCTGGCCGACTCGCATCTGCGCGAACTCATTGTGCCACCTTACCGTCTCATCTACCGCATCGAAGCGGATGCGGTATGGGTCATCGCCTTAGTTCATGGCCGGCGTGACTTTGGTACCGTGTGGGCAGACCGGGACCCTCAGAGTGGCACTTAGCTCAGCCGATACTTCACAGAGTGAATAGCCTGGATCGGGAGCGAGAGCCCCTTAAGGAACGGGGTAGCACTACACCCAAATAGTGAGCCATCGTGACGTACAATGCTTACGATGAGCACGTGGTGAGAACATGGAACCGGATCGAAAGGCGAATGGTCGGCTGAACGAGATCGGGAGCACGGACGGAAGCACACAGCTACGGCTGCAGTTGCCGAAATACCTCGCCAAATGGAGGGGTGCCGCGTATGTCTAGTCCTATTCAGGGTGCGGAATGGGGCATCGGTGGTCGATGGCCCCGACGGATGTTCGATATTTTTTTGCTGGTAAGCTCGCTCGTCTCTGGCCTGGGCGCCCTGACTGTACTGTGGCCGCATAGCCCGCTAAGTGCCGTGTGGTCCGTGAAAGAGACAGAGTATCACCAATTGCTTCGGGTGCGGACGGTGGCCGGCGGAGGCTTCGCTATCCTATCCGTTGTGCTGGCATCGACAATCGTCGGTTGGCTGCGGCGTCGTCGGTGGGCCTGGTTCCTGGAGTCGGGGATTTTATTCATTAACCTGGTGTCAGGTGTGCTCCGTATCGTGATGACACAGCAATGGTCCGGTGCGATTGGCGTACTCGTCGAGGGACTTATTGTGGTCTGGGTTACGTCTCGGCCAGTCCGCCTCCACTATGGGCTGCGGACACACACTACGAACGACGCACGACCCAGTGGCGCGGCCAATGGTGTCAGATTAAGGAGATGACGGAATTAACGAAAGTAATAGAATAGCCCGCGATCTGTTCGACCTTTCGGAAATAGTTCTGGATTTTTGGGCTCGCTTTTGCTATCCTTTCTTTTGATTTCAAGAAGAGAGGGCTTTGGCGTCGACCTTGTCTTCCAGATAGCCCTATTGTCGCCGGGCTTTTCGGACGCCAAACACCCGGTGTCTACCATAGGAACGAAGCGGGTGCCATCAAACCCGCCTGGCGGTTTGCAGCGGGACAGTCCGGCGTGGCACACTGACTAGTTACGGGTCGAGGGTGATGATGCCATCAAATCGGACCTGGATACCACTTCGGGAAACGACGGCGAGGTCGACGCGTCTCGAGGTAGAAACTACGGGGGCGAGGGCACGGATTATTCCTGGACGCCAATTTAGGATCCTTGTCGAATGCCCCTCCAGCAACACCTGACCCTTATGCTCACCGAATCCGCCACCCAAGATGGTTAGCACTTGACCGGTGCTAAGAGTTAGCGGAGCGGCCACGTCGATAGCGGCTTGTGGATGAGCGGGACCGGGTTTTGGAGATGGCTTGTCGGCGGAGAAACCCACGGCAAAACCGTTGTCGTTGGAACTCGGCGAGGATGTGGTGGCATAGGTGGTGGTCCCCTGGGCCATGGATTCGGATTCGGCGTCATCTGCGTTTAACCCAGCCACGGCGCCGTTGACCGTGAGTCGAGAGAATTGAATGGGGGTAAAGGGGAGCAGGGGATAGGGCGAGTTGCCACTGTCCTCGACCATCCATTCGGGTTGCAATGAAAGCCCTAGATGAGCTGCGTTGACCGTTGCAGTTAGCACCCGACCGGTAGCCAGATCTTCGATCCACAAGGTCCAGGAATGGAGACCGTCTTTTCGAATGTAGGCTGCAATTTGATTCTTAGCGAAGGTTTGCCCGTCGGATCCTGGAAGATTGTCTTCGGGCAACGTGGCTGGATAGTTTTCCCAAAAGAGATACGTAGTCGTGAGAGACCCATCTACTTGAGCGGTGCCTCCTTGGATCAAATGTGGAGACGATTGCAGTCCCAGCCAAATGCTAAGCGTGCCAGCCTGGGCATGATCTAAGATTTGGCGAGGCATCGTCCATTGTCCGCCAACGCTCTGATAGGATCCAGCTGGGATAAAATAGCCAGCCCAGTTGGTACTGGTTAAGGGTGGATTGGACTCTCCGGCCAAGCCGAAGAACGGAAGGGCCAGGAGTGCCATCGCTGCCAAGACCGCCAGCGAGCGAGCGACTATGCGCGACACGAACTAAACACCTCCCACACAGCAGACGTTTTGGGCGCCCAGAGGGTCAAGTGCTACCTCCGGGCGAGACCGAACTACAGATTGCTCAGTGATTTAACCATACACCTTATGACTTCAATCGGCGGACGTGGAAATAATTGCAGAGGTTATGAGACGAGGTGGCTCCCAAGGCCGGCAAAGATCGCGAGGGGGGAACCTGCACCGGCCGGAACGGTCCAAGTCCCGGCCTCGGGAGGTCAGGCAGAAGATGCGCGAAGACTCGGAGGCTCTCAAGAAACAGGGTGGCCTACGGAGGATGCGAAGGGCACCAATATCCATGATTGACCGCTATTAATGCTTTGCGGCACCACGGGAGGATGGTCGTTCCATTGACTGACGCGTAAAAGCAATACGCCCTGTATATCGGTCAGGCGGAGACCATTGGCGGCCGTGGCCAGGTTTATCCGGGTGGGGGTCCAGGTCTCTCCGCCGTTTTGGGTGCGGAGAATCACAGCAGAATCGACCAGGGATGAAGCGCTCGCAATGACTCCGTCATTGGAGTTCCAAAACAGCATCCGCCGATACCCGGCTCCGGCTACAAACTCGCATTGAGGAGCCTCGGACGGACACCACGACGCACTGGTGTAGCGTTCGAGCGACCAACGGTTACCGCCATCGACGGTGCGGAACAAATAGTAGGCTTCTTGCCCTGCGGCCGGTGCGCCTCCCGCCAGTATCCATGCATCGCTGAGGTTGGGAGAGCTTTCTTGGATTTCCGGTGCACGGTTCTTTTGCATAAGATACACGGCTTGGGTCACGGTGGCAACGGGAGGATGGCGCCAACTCCCAAGGATTTGGCTAGCCAACGTGGTCGCGCTAGGGCGTAGGTCCACTTCGATGGCGTACACCGTACCGGACGGGCTCAGCACTTGATAGGTGATCGAGCCCGAAAGCCTAAGCGAGTCCTGGTATACCGTGGGACCAGGCCGTACTCCAGTTCCAGGAAAGACGGGCACCATGGACAGTAATTGAAAAGCGTTCATCCGGCCGCTTTGTGCACTTAATTGCACCTGGCCATCCAAGCCTTTAAATATCCACGTCGTAGTCTCGAATAGAGTCGAGACCAAGTCTCAGACTTCCCCAGTTGGGATCGGGGGATGCAACCCTAGCACACGGATGGATCTGGGCGATAGTGCGACGCTACGCAATATGCAGGGGGGAAGTCATAAAATAAACCTATAGATATTGACGTCATCAGAATGAAGACTGATTAGGGAGATGAATCCGAGAATAGGGAGTATTATAATAACCGGTATAAATACCGCGGGGTGGCTAATTTTGAACATAGCGTTTTTGCTGATAACCTGTGTATAACCGCCATGCCCAAAGATAAATGATTAGAGTGTCTAATCATTTATCTTTGGGGTTTTTGCGTTTCGGTAGTCGGAAGACGGCACCGGGACTAAGGCCCAAATAATGACTATGTATTTCTGTTGATAGTACAATATTGCAGGAATGGTCATTGATTTGAATTATTGTGCACAGCAACCACCGCGGAAGACCGAATTGTTCCACAAATTAAATCCAGGGAAGTCTGAGTCTAACTTCCAGTGGCTAGGGATAGTGAGTGTCATACGGCCTACCCGCATCGTTCGCATTCTGGCTTTACGCTTGCCAGTTGCCGTCTTAGCGGAGGGTATCGCATTTGATCGCTGGATGGGGTGTTTCTGCGTCGATTGAGCTCTCGCCGACGGCGGGGGCTTTATGCTGCTGGCGAGCCTATGAGAACCGACCCCAGTTCCCGCCAGGATGGCCACAAGGAGGATCGTCCCGACTCTCAGGTGCATTCACTGACGCTTCCTTCCCGTCGGTGGACTCGGCGCATCGATTTCGGCTATGGGCCTGGGTCCACCGGATTATGTTTCTCACAAGAATAACGTCAGAAAAGGGTCGCCGGTTACGCGTAGCATATTTAGTGGGATGACCGCAAAGGCGAATGGGGAGTCGGTCATGGTCTTAGAAATTGCGCTGTGATTTTCGCGACCACCGCGCTGAAAAAGGATACGCGCTAAGCCGCGGGAAATCTATGGCCCCGGAAAAATCACGAGTTGGGGGTGGTTTGTTTTCCCCTGGTCGGGGACGATTTGCGTCCGCTGTCAGGGCGACCAGTTCTCTTTTGGCAAACAGTTTGGGGGTGGGACGATCATTTGTCGTAGTCTTCTTACGAGTGAATCGCCGATCATGTCGGCAGGAGCGACATTGGCCCCTCAGTCTGCTGACACCAATGGTGCGCAGACCGATTGTAGAGTGGATTCAGGCAACGACCGCGAAGGCTCGATGCCCTAGATCAAGGAATAATCTGAAGGAATCGGCGCCTTTTGTTGGCTAGCCTCGACCATAGAGGGAAACGAGCCTTGGCCCACGACGAGGATGATTCATTGGAAAGATTAGACCTTGTGAGCACCGGTGTTCATGCCGAGCGGGCGCAATAGATGCCAAAGCTGGCTATGCTCGCTCGATAGCCAGCACTTTTCACGCCCTTTTGTCCTATAGCACCTTGGCGAGTTCCCGTTTGCTATGAGAATCGAGGGCTTGGATCGAAGAAATCTCGGCCGTGCGTTCATCCACGTCCGTGAGAATCAGGCGATCCGATCCCAATCCTTCTAAGTGTTCGTGGAGGTTTCTCACCGAAAGTCGCAGTGGACCGCGGTCAGTGATGACATCAAACGTCCACGACCCTGGGTTTTGGCGAACCCGTTCAATTTTTGTGACGATTGGCATCACATAGCGCAGGCGAAGCTCTGCCTCAAGAACCTCACGACTGGCAGGATCTAAGGTTGTCGGGTCGAGTAAGAGGCCGAGTTCGTTATCCGTGGTATCGGCGAAGATTAAATAGCGACCAGGCGCAGACCGGGGAAAGGCTTGGGTTACGGTCGCTCCAGGATAGACCTGACCATCGAGCACGATCTCTAAAAGTCTCCCCGGACCACGACGACATACCAGCGCCTCGGGCACGATCTCATAGAGCTCCCAAGGATCTCGTTGGTGGGTAGGGGTCAACGCCTGGGCGCTGTCATTTTCTCTGCGATTCATCCTTCGACCCCCCGGATCTTAGATAATTCTCGCTGGGCCTGCACTAAACGATGATAGACCCCACGGTTGCGCAAGAGTTCTTCGTGACTTCCCATTTCCGCGATCAGGCCATGGTCCAGCACGATAAGACGGTCGGCATGGCGCAGCGTCGACAGGCGATGGGCAATGGCAAAGGTGGTGCGTCCTTGAACCAATCGTGCCAAGGCTTCTTGAATTTGACGTTCGGTTTCCGTATCCAGAGAGGCTGTAGCCTCATCCAAAATTAAGATGCGAGGATCGTGGAGCACCGCGCGGGCAATCGCCACTCGTTGCTTTTCGCCGCCTGACATGCGATGGCCGCGTTCGCCCACCTGAGTGTCGTAACCCTCTTTCAAGCCCATGATGAAGCCGTGGGCGTTAGCGATCTTAGCCGCTCGAATGACATCGACTAGTGTGGCGTCGGGATTGGCGTACCGGATATTGTCCGCCACGGTGCCATCAAAAAGAAACGTTTCTTGTAAGACCACGCCGACTTGACGATGGAGATCGGATTGTTGGACCCGTCTTAGATCCAC
>DAHXNH010000439.1 GCA_027365485.1 Clostridiales bacterium | reverse complement strand
CGCTCTGGGGGCGTTGGCAGCAAGAAAATAGCTTCAAATTATTAGTCCAGGACTACGGCTTGAATCCCTTTGGCGATCGGGACACCACCCCGTTAGACAATCGCCCTATGGTCAATCCCGAGCGGACACGGTTGGCCCGAGTGAACGCCATGGACCCGCGCTATCCTGCCCATCCCGATTTTCGGCTGCAATTCTCACTCCAACCCCCACGGACGTTGGAATTATCAGTCAAAATTCCATCTGGGGAAGTCTGAGACTGTCATCCGCCACCGATCATCTCGCCCGATCCATAGGTTCTCACCCTCTCGGATCCACCGATCATTTTAACGATGGCTCTCGGCATAGGTTATGTTCTTGCCAAGCTCATCTTCGATCCATCTCGGGCCCGCGCGGCCATCCACTCCAATTTCTAAGATCGCCTCCTTCTTCGATCATTGCGTTTTGGACTATGGTTCGCAAGCGCTCGCGCTCCATCCAATATCCTGGATATACCTGAATCCTGGATATCAGTCGTCTGGATGCACTCGCTCCAAAGAACGGACAAAGCCAGTCGAAAACCTGGTTAAGATCGCCTTCCTCCAACCATAGCCAGGCGTCGGCAGAGGCCAGCACTTCGCTATTTTGCACCAGACGAGCCAGCACTCGTCGACGATCATCATCTAATGGTTCAGTGTGGTTGTCCGCCAGTTGTGCCCAGGTGGCAATCAGCACGGCTTCAATATAGAGCGGGTTGGCCAGCGCCCAGGCCAGTAAGTTCGTTTGCTTGGCTTGCTGCCACCACCAAATTCTCACGTCGGTGACCAACTGCGTCAATTCGCCCCGACTGCCGACCGCGACTTTCACCGATTCCTCGGTCGGTAATACCCACGTACTGGCTGACAATTCATCGACGTGCACCACTTCGATCGCGTGAGTAGCGATAAAAACGTCGCCTAAGCCAAACCCCTTGCCTGAATCCGCCGACGAAATATCCACCGGCGTCGAAATGCTCTGACGACGGCGCTTCCATTCCTCGCTGTCCAAGTTGGCGGGGGCGGTCCAACCCGGCGGTTCCATACTTTCGCGCCAACCGCGCTGAAACTGGTCGCGAATCCGTGCTAAAGGCCGCTTTACTTGAATAATCGCCGCCTTTAGCTCGGGTCCAGGATCGACTCCGGCTATTAGATTCAGCAACCCACGGATGCGTTCTCGTTCGCTTAAGACTTCGGCTTGAATCCAAGGGTCGCCAGCACTCAATGACTGACCCAACAACTGATCCAACCATCCGCTGGCCGACGTCAACCATTCCTCCCAAGCCACATGGACGCCTGTCATTCGTTGAAATATCCACAGCGTTTGCAAAGTGGTTCGCAAATGCATCAGCGGAACGTGAGCCAGTTTCCATGATTGATGATGCAGTATGCTAATGACCGCCCGTCGGCTATGATCCCCATATACTTTGGCATCACCGCCTTTTGCGGCGGAACGTCGAGCCACCTCTCGCCAACGCTCACTCAGCCTTTCAAATTCACGAGCGTTCCAAGGAGCCCAAATCGGCTTAGGGACTTCGCCGAGCCACCAGACTACACTCGCCGGATAGCGCTCAGTTGCAATTCTCCGAACCATACCCTCCAATTTCGATCCCGATTTCTTGGCCACCGCTATCGCCTCCGCTTAACGCTATGCGGCAGCACGCCAAAAGTTAATCGTCGTCAAATTTTGGTATCGTTCGATCGAAAAAGGCTTGGAGACCTTTTTTGGCATCGTCGGTTTCCATTAGCTGGGCAAAGGCGGCCGCTTCCTGCTTTAGTGCCATCGAGGTCTCGCTTTGGGCACGCACCAACGCCTTAACCTTGGCCATCGCCTGCGGCGCCTTTTGGCTTAAAGTCTCTACCGTAGCCGCAATCGCAGATTCCAACTCGGCAGCGGTTCCAACCCAATTTACCAGTCCATAGCGTTCTGCCTGATCGCCGTCAATAGTTTCTCCCGAGAGTAGCATCCACAGCGCTCTAGATTCTCCAATTAAACGAGGCAATCGCTGGGTTCCACCGAACCCTGGTATGAGCCCCAGCCCTAATTCCGGCAGGCCTATTTTGGCGCTGTGAGTGGCCAAACGCAGATCGCACGCCAAAGCCAATTCTAATCCTCCGCCTAACGCGTAACCCTGGATCGCAGCGATCGTAATCAGCCGACTCTGGGTGAAATGTTGAAAGATGGCTTGGCCCTGAGCGGCATAGGTTAGCGCCTCGGCACCACTTGAAATCCCTGCTACCGCCTTGAGGTCGGCACCGACCGCCAGCGCCTTGCCACCTCGGCCCTGAAACACGACGATGCGCACCTTTGGGTCCATCTCCAAGCGCCGAAATATCTCGTCCAGCTCGAGCATCAACTCCGGGCTGAGGGCGTTGAGCGCCCGCGGACGGTTGAGCCAAAGCCTAGAGGCATATGTACCCAATGTCTCTAATTCGATCAAAGCCACCTCTAACGCCCCCTTTGTCCGTTCGCATACTCGGCGGCTACGATTAAGCCGTCTAAGGTTAAACGGGGTTCCAAACTGGAAGAAAATCCAAGATAAGGTTGAATCCTAGCCGCCCATCCACCGGTGAGGACCACCGGTGCAGACTCTCCCAACGCCTGCCAGGCCCGCCCCACCAACGCTTCGACGATGCCCACAAAGCCGTACCCCACCCCCACTTGGATCGCGGTTTGAGTACTATGACCAATCATGAGATTGGGAACGGACGGCGGAATATGCGGCAGCTTCGCGGTACCGTTGGCCAGCGCATCGGCCAAAAAGTGGGGCCCGGGGGCAATTGCTCCGCCGATGAATTCGCCTTGGCCATTGACCGCATCAATCGTGGCTGTAGTTCCAGCATCCACGATGACCACGCTTCTTTGCATGCGCTGCCAGGCCGACAGGGCATTTAAAAAGCGGTCCGCACCGAGCGCTTCGGGTGGGTCGTAGCGAACGCCCAAGCCGTAACCCGGTGGACTGACCTCCAGGGGAGCCAGCCGCCCTATCACTTCCCCAACCCGCACCAGAGCCGGAGTTAAGAGGGGAACGACCGAGGCTAACACAATTTGATCGACTTGTTTTAACGTAAGGTCTGACAGGAGTGTGGAAATCGCCACCCGGTATTCGTCCGCTGTCCGCCGCACATCAGTGGAAAGGCGCCATTCGCCTATCCATCCCGCCGACTGACTATGCACCCCTAATTTAATATGGGTATTGCCGATATCGATTGCTAGTCGTTGAGTCACCCAGCGCCTCCGCCTTTTTCCTGACTTCCTGACTCCTTCAATAGACGAACCAACCTCCGCTGGCCGGCCGCCGCTTAAGGCTCACAACCCATAAATCACTTGCTAGTATACCGAAGAGCCGCTAAGTGGGGGAGGGTCTCGCGCTAGGCCTGATACAATAGAGTCAAGAAGCGACGATATAGGGATAAGGAGACCGGTCATGATCACCGTTGAAGACGCTCAGCTGCGCATTTTACGCGACAAGATTCCCCTTCCCCAAGAACTCACGGATTTACGGGATGCATTGGCACGAACACTCCACCACGGTTTGGTTTCGCGCCTCGATCTGCCGCCCTTCGATAATGCGTCCATGGACGGATATGCACTTAGAGCGGAAGACACCACCGCTGCCAGTCCTACCCACCCGACGTCGCTATCGATCGACGGTCTCGAAGCCGCTGGTCATCCTACATCTGTCCCCCTCCGTCCTAAAACGGCTCGCAAGATCATGACCGGGGCCCCCATTCCTCCGGGAGCCAACGCCGTAATCCCCGTTGAAGAGGTTCACACCAACGGGGTCATCTTGTCGATCCACCATCCAGTCCCCTTGGGCCTCTACGTTCGTCAACAGGCTCAGGACATGCGTCGTGAAGAACCCTTGTTATCCGCCGGTTCTCTCCTCACCCCCGGGCTCATCGGCATTTTAGCTAGCCAGGGCTTCGTTCAGGTCCCGGTGACGAGAAAACCTCGAGTCGCCATTTTAGCCACTGGCGATGAGTTGGTGAATCCTGGCACTGACCTTTTGCCCGGGCAAATTCCTAACTCTAACAGCTATGCATTAGCCGCCGCCGTAATCGAGGCTGGTGGTCTTGCCATCGATTATAGCCCGGTTGCAGACGACCTCGACGCGGTGAACCAAGCTCTTCACCGTGCAGCTGCTGACGCCGACATCATATTATCTAGTGGCGGAGTTTCTGTAGGCGACTACGACCTAGTCAGAACCGTGTTAGACCGGGAAGGAACGCTCGATTTCTGGCGGGTGGATATGAAGCCAGGCAAGCCAGTGGCCTTCGGCACGATCGATCAAACGCCGTTTTTGGGCCTACCTGGCAATCCAGTCTCCTCGCTGGTCACATTCGAGCTTTTCGCCCGCCCCCTGATTCGCACCTTGCTGGGTGATTCTTGCTGGCAGCGCCTAACCATCGAGTTGCCTTTAGCCACCGCCTTCCCCGAGGTAAGCGACCGGCGCCATTATGTCCGCGTGGCCCTTCGCCGCGATGAAGAAGGGACTCTTAAAGCGTGGCCCACAGGACGACAAGACTCTCACCTGCAGACTTCTTGGCTGGACGCTCGCGGATTGATGGTTGTCCCTGCCCACCAGGGGCCATTAGCTCAAGGCAGCGTCTGGCCGATTATGATGATCTAGCCTCAGACTTCCCCGGCTAGCGTTTAACTGAAAATTTCAACGTTCGTAAGGCGCATCTACTTGCATCATCGTAGAAAGACATGCGGTCACTGAGAATCCCCCGGGACGCTCGAGTGGCTAATGGCGCAAACGAAAAACCGAGCAGTTCCTGGCCGGAGCCACCCGATTATCGAATGCACCGTAAAACCCCTAGCTTTAGCTATGGGGATATAAGGCGCTCGCCGTCAGGCGAAATTTTGTCTGTGTAATACCATATCTTAGTCACTTCGTGCTATACTCACGTTATGTTCGCCCTTTGAAAATTGGATCC
>DAHXNH010000437.1 GCA_027365485.1 Clostridiales bacterium | reverse complement strand
TTCATTATTCTGTGTCGAATCAGTCAAACGAGGTACCGACCCCCATGGCAGACCATAAGAAAACGCACACGACAAAAGCAACGCTGACCAAGAAGACCGCGGTTCCCGATTGGCCGGCCGAAAAGCCCCGGCCGTCGGTGTCTGAACCCCCAGTTTGGCAGCTGCATCCTATCGCCCGGATTTGGCGCAGTGACGAATCCGAGGGCCCGGTTGCGCAATTCATCGTGAGGCGACGGGGACAGATCGGGTTTCAGCATCGCAGTTTATCTCGTAGATTTTCGCGGATGGGGCCGAAAAGATGGCTTGATTCGCCCAGAGATCGAACGCCGCGAGTGGAAGGCGATCCTGGACGGAGGACGGGATCACATCCTTTACCGTCGCTCCCATTTAGAAGAAACCCAAGCGATGGTCGATGGGGCTAAAGCCTGGGCCAACACCCGGTTGGGATTTTAAGATCCCCGACGAAACCCCAGCCGCCCTCGCGTTTTTACCCGAGCCGACCCATCCTCCTGATCTTGCCATGTTTGGCAAGATGGCAACCCCCACGGACTTTTCCTCCCCGACGACTTAAAAACGCGTACTCCCGGTCTATCTTTTGCGCAACTTAAGGACCGGGGTATAGAGGGCACGATAATATTGGCCAATCCGTTCGCCCAATCGGATGACAAAGAATCTGGCGACTTTTGGTTTGATGACGACGACGATGATGATGATGATGATGATCTGTTCTGGGAGGACGACGGTGATGATGAGCATTCGGTGGCAGAAGATGACGACCAACACCTCTAACCCTGCTTGGCCTCCCGAGAAGCCTCATACGGCCGACTCGGGAGCCAATCCCCGACGGACTTCAAGCCTTCGACGTGCGCTTCGATGGTGTGTTTGCTGAAACCAAGCCTTGGTCTTTGGGCGTGGGCCATCATATGTCCGACGCGAAGATCCGTGCGTTGGAATTTTCATCGAACCGCCATCATGAAGGATGCGTCTAACCACGCTTCGTTCGTTGAAACTCGGCGCACCGGATTCGTGGGTTCGGTCAAGTCCTACGACTTTCGGTGGCCATCGCTGCTAAAATCCGCATCCCGTCGTCACCACGTCGGTGCGGTCAGCGTTTTCTTTTTTTCGTCACATTGGAAGCGTAAAGGTAACGTATACCCCCAAACACCGCGAGTTCGGTCAAAGCAGCGACAATCAACAGCGGGATGGAGATTTCGGCGCGAGTCAGACTGACGCCCAGTACACTAAGTGCGCCAATAAGCAAGGCCAAAATCCACCCCAGGACCAGACTCGTGGGTTTGGACAGCGATTCGCTCGGTCCGGCGCTTCCATAATTCAGTCGCAGCCGCTCTGGCAGTCTAGGTCCCCACTGCCGGGCCATTCGATATTGTACTGCGGCCGATACTACGCCCACCCCGCTCGCGATTATCACTAAAATCATCCGGCATTCCTACTTCCTGCGCTTAACGACGCCCCGCTACACTGCCCGTCGCCATCCTCAATCTCTGGCATGAGGTGAAGAGCCCCTACTCCCTCACGCCTAGGCGTCGGCCAGCAAACGCGGCTCCGTCGACCACGCCATCGCTTCGCCTACCCTTGTCTTCCCCGATTATACTGCCGGACGGTCGAATCGGCGGCTATGCGGCCAGCTGTGAGCGCTGTTATGCGCGACCGATACCCTTCGCATGGTTTCCCCAACGGGCCAGAGGCTTTGGTCACGACCAAATGGATCGGGCCCAGTCGGATCCGAGCTTGGGCCGAAGGCGAGATCCCCGACACGTACTTTACCTCGCATCTACCGATAACTATTGGTCAACCAATTCGCGATGTCCTCAATCACCTGACTCGACACCTGACGGGGCCGGGTGTAGGTAGCAGGCGTGGCCCGATCTTCTTCTGTTAGCATAAACAAATGGTCCAGATTCGGATAGCGTTTAAAGACAACCTTCGGCATCCGCTGAGCCGCGTCCTGCCATAAGTGAAAGTCGTCCAAAGTCACCTGATAATCCGCTTCGCCCTGTAAGACGAACATCCTGCGATCGATGGATTGCAATACCTCACCGGGATTGTACTCGGCCAAGTCGCGCCAATAGCTGACCGGCACGCCCATCGGACGCGGCGCATCGACTCGAGGATCGTGGGTGCTCAGTGCGGTAATTTTGGGAATCTCAGCCTTCATTGCTAGCAGAGATTCTTTGGCCTGGTCGGTGGTTTCAGGCAAGGCAAGAATGTATTGAATTTGCTCTTCCATCACCACTGGCAGTGGTCGATAACTAGCAGCCAAGAACACGCCTCCCGCCAGTTTCGGGAATTTCTCGAGAATGCGCGGCATTACATAGCCGCCCAGGCTATGTCCAAGCGCAAAAATTTTGGTAGCGTCTACCTTGTCGACGCGTTGGAGCGCATCCATCGCCGCACCCACATCATCAATGGTTTCGTCCTCAACGGTAAACTGGGTTGGGTCCTCACAGGGGTCCGCATAGACTCGGGTCCTCTTCTCGTAGCGAAGCACCACGATCTGACGCAAAGCCAAGCCCCAGGCCAAATCCAAAAACGGTTTATTAGGCCCGATGGACTCGTCGCGATCGTTAGGGCCCGATCCATGCACCAACACCACGGCCGGATACGGGCCGTTGCCTCGCGGAATGGTTAGGGTCGCAGGTAGTTTCCACGGCTCCTGTCCAATGTCTATGGTTTCCTCAGTAAAGTGGTCCATATTTGATTGTACTTCACTGCTGCGAAGGTCGAGTCCGTTTAAATACCCATCTTGGTCGACAAGGGCAATCAAGGTAATGGTTCCCTTCTCACACTGGCCAGTCACCGTCACCACCTGAAGGCCTGTCGGGGTGGTCTGGCGGCTTGGCTGGCCAATGTTGACGACGGGCCCTACACGCCCAATTTCTGCCTGCCACGCGGCCTGTAGCACCTCGGGGGCAACAGAATCCCGTAGCGCAGGTAAAAACTTGTCTCGTATCTCCGCAAATTGTCCTGCTCGGGCCATCTCAATCACCGAGAGGGTGATAGATTCTGAATGATTTTGGTCCTGCATCATTGTGGCATCCGCTCCTAATCACCGCGTTTCCGGTCTTTTCATCGTGACGTTCGCCCCGAGGAGTTTTTGTGCCCAAAATGGCTTGCCCCATCTTCACATTAGCACCTGGATTCGCCGCCTTGCGAGTATTCGATGGGCTTTCTCTGACCGCCCCATCGGGTTTTGGTTCCGTCGCCTTCAGCGTAGCTATTCTTCTGAGCCACGCTCTCGCTCCTGTCACCTCGCGGCGAGCCCCCACCCCATTGGATCAAAAGCGCCAGTTCGGCGTCGAGCCTGCCGCCACCATGCTCGCACTTATCGGGCACCTAATCTTTCGCCGCGATTTTTCAGGAACCTTTTGTGGCTCCAAGCCACGATGGTAGGTGGCGCGCCGTCACATATGAAGCGCTTCGCTGGCAGAGTTCGCCTGTATTCGTGTCTAAAGGGTCATTCCTGCCTAACCGACGAGATTTTCGAGCCGTGTTTTCGCGTCATAGGCTAAGTCGGATTCCGATCCAAAAATCAAAGGCTAACATTTCATAGCCCCTTAGCGAGCCTCCGCCCGTCCTCGCCATTGTCGTTCACACGGACCGGGTGGTCAATCCTTACGATTACACCCCGTGCCGGCCATGGCCCTTTGATCCTAGCGAAGAGAAAGATCCCGGTTCTCCCGACTCCCCTAGTCAGCGCCCCATGGTAGCGAGGCTGCCCCTGGATCGGGAACGGTGCACTCGGCTGTCATGGACTTTAAGGCCGCCAGAGGCGATCACATCCAATGGAGACAACCGGTTATACCATACCCTCAAGAGCCCACAAGCGGACGAGGCTTGCTGTCGTGCTCAAACAAGCCTCTGCAGAGATCCCTCAGTGGCCTCGGTGCCAATCTTTCGTACCGCGATACGATTGCCCGCATTCGACCCGTCGGTTACACTCAAAGCAGAAACCCGCCAAAATCAAATTGGACACTCAGGTCTTGAGCGACGAAACCAACCCTTGGCATCCCATCCCAGCATACCGGAGAGGAGAACGACTGACTATGGCGGCTGCTACATCCGGACGAATCTCTTCCTTAACTCCGCCTTCCGACCCATCAGGGCGAGCTATGGTGCTTGATGTAGAGACTACCGGTCTCAGTGCAGCGGTAAATGAAGTGGTGGAATTGGGCATGGTGATCTTTGATTTTGATCGGCGAAGTGGGAACATTTTACGGGTCGTGGAGGAATATGCCGAATTTCGGCAACCGAGCCATCCGATTCCTCGAGAGGCCACGATGGTCCACAAAATCACCAACGCCATGGTGCGAGGTAAGGTACTTGATGACCAGCGGGTCGTCGCCGCGTTGACCCAAGCCGAATTCATCGTGGCTCACAACGCTGCATTCGACTATCGTTTTATGGTTAAGCTCTATCCTCAAGCGGCCGCGAAAACCTGGTTATGCTCCATGCGCCACATTCCTTGGTATACCTATGGATTTCCATCGCGTGGGCTACAAAATCTCTTGGCTGCTCACCGAATTCCAGCCCAGGACGCTCACCGGGCTAAGGGAGACTGTTTGTCGACCCTGGCGCTTTTGGGTTGTCTGGACCCTAACGGACAGGTCTACTTTCGAAGTCTCTTGCAGCGCCTAGTACCCGACGACGTAAGTCCTTAATCACTCCGCCCCATTCCGAATACAAAGATTACTGTCGATTATCGCTCCCGTGGAACTAGTGCTGTGCGACGCATTCGGCCATCACGGTAACGCTCGTGGACCAATCTTCCACCGTTTGCCATCATAGGCCATGGCTGTTCCACCATCTTTGGTGGATGGTGGAAGGTTGTCAGTCCTAAGTATGGAAAGGTTGGCTCCAATGTTTCAGGGGTTACAGGGGTTACAGGCCCCCAAAATCATTCTGAGCGATGCTCAGCGAACGATCTTGGAGGCCCTCCAACGGGGAACGCGTGTGGCTCAGCATTTTCAGCAGCGCGCCACAGTCGTGCTCTTAGCGGCCAGCGGCCAAAAGAATAAGACGATTGCTCAGGAGATGGCGATCAACCACAATACCATGAAGCGGTGGGTGTGACACGAAGGCACTGGGAGTCATGTGGTTCGAATCCACCCACTCTGAATGGTGAGTGCGAGCCTACCGTGGCATGGAGCCTTGGTAACGAGGCCTTGTGAAGCCCACGGCACAATGTAGCCGCGCCAGATAGGGCGAATTCTGGCCGGAGCTAGGCCGGAAGTGCATGCTGAATTACCGTCAAACCCAGATAAACTGCGTCACCAGTAACAAGCGAAATCGCCCTGACACGCTTGAGCCAAAAGGCACG
>DAHXNH010000426.1 GCA_027365485.1 Clostridiales bacterium | reverse complement strand
CCCAGAAGCAAGTGTCATTTGACGTTAATTATGAGTGCGTACCAAATAATTCGGCCATGGATCGCGAAAGAAGCGAGCCTTCGGCGAGACCCCTGCAAACCCAGAGACTGGATGGTCGCGCTATGGGGGGACGTGCCGCCGAGGGCGGATTCGCTAGGCGCTCTCCGCCACCGGCGGAGTGGGTCGAATGATGTAATTCCACTGTCCTTGAAAAGCGTTCCGTTCGATATTTACCTTAGCCAGGGCGGCTTTTGACACTTTTCGGCCGATGTCGTACGTCCGTGCATCCAACACCGCCTTAATCTTGAGGCCGGTCGCATTGGTGGTGTGAGCGATGTACTGGACCACGGTGTTGAAGCCGTCGAGGGGTTTGCCCCGCCAGTTGATGCGAACGGGACTGAACACTTTATGCTCAATCGGGTTCCACTTACTCGTGCCGGGAGGATAATGGCTGACGTGGATCTCCAAGCCTGTGGTATCGGCCAAGGTTTGTAACATGAGTTTATACAGGCGACTCGCGGCCGAGTTGCTACCTCCACTGTCGCTCGTAATGTCAAGGCATGTCGCTTCAGGATATCGCGCTCGACCCAGGGTGTCCCACCAGCCTTGAATACTTGTCACCGCGAATTCTGCCGTATCGTGGCTCTGCCCCACATTGACGAACGCTTCATTGGCCGCGACATCGTAGACGCCATACGGGGCGTCCTTGCCGACGGCAAGGGGGGGAAAGTGTTGGCGCTAACTAGTTTTGTCATCACTTCCACTAACTTTCGTGCCATCAAATACACCACAGATCAGAGTTAGACGTAAAGTCGAGATCAGCCCAAGGGGCTGGGATTCGCTGATTGACGCACCCAGAAAACCCACTGACTTAGCCAAACCATAGACAAAAGGAGTTAGCCATAACAGAAAGTCATAGACATTGACGGGGATCGGATCCTCCCCGAGTCGCCGGTGCGACGAGCACCAGCAAATCGGCCACGAGCGTCGGATCGTGCTCAACGATCGGCTTGCGACCGGCGCCTGGCCGGCGGATGCGTGGGGAAGCTTGGATCTCAGGATCCTGGATATCCAGCATCCCGGCGCGCACGGTGTTCGGAGCCAGGCCCCACCTTCGCAAACTGCCGGCTTATGAATTGACGGAATTCTTATCCCACAGCCATCATCCGAGCCTCCCCCAAAGATTTGGATGGAGGTTGATTCTCGTTGAGCACCGAAAACTCCTTTCTCGGACTGATTATTGTGATATTCGCTCTAGATCAAATCCTCGGTGTTCATTGAGAACGAACTCCGTAGAAAATCCGAGGGAAGAACCCACCCGTGACCTTTAGGGATCATCCAAGTTAATTTTTCGCGAGTCCTAACACTTCCATCACTGCTGTCACGCGACAAAGATTTGGCGAAGCTCCATGTCCCTGAGCATCTTGGGCACGTTCGCTTTGCCATCGTGTCAACTAGGCCGCGGTTGGCAGTGATTCCTCATCTGAGGGGGCTCTAACCTATCTGAGTTAAGCCATCTCTGAGCAGCCCGGTGGACCGAACGAATCGTCGGTCCATCTTAGGACGATCAGGCCGAAACACTCTTCGGCGGGCATCCGCTGTGGCCTGGAGTCGTGCTGTGGATTCCAGTGGTATCGACGGCCTATGGGAGGCCCCCTGTGGGATCGTTGCTGAATGAAACGGGACATCCAGCACCCAAACGTCGGTCAGGCAACGTAATTTACCGAGCATCGACACCGGATTGGACGCCAAGACATCAAGTCTGAAGGGCCCCGAAGATACTTGTCGCAATATTGAATAAATATTTCTCCGCGTATGCCATTGCCAAATCGTTGAATGGTACGTTATACTATAAAAAGTATAGTTGGATTGGGAGCATAGGAAGAAAATTAATGGCCACCGATTAGGATGTGAACTGTTGGTTCCCAACGTTGGGTAAGAATGACGATCGTCCACGAACCATGGCGCACCCAGCCCACGAATGTACGCGAGCGATGGAACTTTGTGTCATGGCCCATAGAGAAGGGACACCAATGCCACTACGACAGTTTTGGACTCAGCAAACCGGTCAATCTCTGCCTATCGTGGTTCTGTTCTTAGGAGTGCTCTTCGGTGCCATCGCCTTAGCGGTCGACGTAGGTAAAGTCTATGCATTACGCAACCAAACCAGTACGGCCACCTCAGCCGCGGCACTCGCGGCAGCGCAAGTGATTTCGGCAGGCCTGAACAGCCAAATTGCGGGAGGTCCTTCGACGTCTTCACTGCAGTTGGCACAATCAGTAACCACGTCGTCATGTTCATCAAGCTCATCAAGCATTTGTTCTAAAGCCGTACAGGCCGCCGATCAGGTCTACACGGATAACATGCGAGGATCCATCCCGAATAACAACCTCGATACAAATCCTACGGTTCAGATTGTAGTCGAGCCAACCTCGTCATCCCAGTCGCCGGGTGAAATTGTCGTCTCCGTTACTACGGCTCAAGGTAGCACTTCCATGCCGTTTGGCGCTGTGATTGGCGTACCCACTGCTTTTGTTCAACAGACTGCTGAAGCGGCGGTGGGACTTCAGTCATCCGTCACCTTTAATGCGCTCCTTCCTTTGATGATGCCGGACCAACCGAAGAACAAATTCGAGCTTTACGCAGCTAAACCTAGTCCCATTAATTCTTGGTTGAGCCAATTTATTCCAAACACGACATCATTATTTTTGGTCCGTGGCAGTAGCAACTCTCCGCCCCAACCTCCGCAAGGGTCCCCACCGGGTACGATTACGGTGTCATTTCACAATCTCTATGGCAGTGGAAACAATGGGATTCTTGAGAACTCCACGGACCCCAATGCGACCGTTGGACAGACACTAATGGTCGGGGGTGTGACTGGCAGTGAAAGGTGGTTACCGTCGGTCACGGTGGGGGAAACGGTCATTATGCCGGTAGGGTATGGGTACCACTCTGGTGCTTCCGAAGACTCCTTTCCTGTTTTAGGATTTATCACCGCCAAGGTCGATTTTGTGACGTCCACGACAACGGGATCGAAAGCTGGATTTGTCGTGACCATTTTAGACGTCAGTGCGGACACGACGGCCACGACCCTCGAAGGCATTGGCACTAGTGCCACGCCTCAACCCAGTACGTTTGGCTATGAATTAATCCCCTTATCCAACAGTGCCTCCTAGCGCCTTAGGACTCACGAAAAATTAAGTTTTGCCACACGAGGGTTCACTGATGGAGTGAGCGCGTAGATTGGAGGCCTGGGTTCTCTCAGGTGCGCGCTCCAGGTTTGTGCTCAAAGAATCTGACGTCGCCCTGGCGTGCGGTGCCGGTAACGGTGCGGTGCGAAGCTCAGGGACACTGCCGAAGGGCCCTGGTACCATCCCAGGGCTACGGGCACTGAGGTAGACCGGACGGGTGAACGCAAGTGCACCTCCCGTGATGTTCCGTC
>DAHXNH010000417.1 GCA_027365485.1 Clostridiales bacterium | reverse complement strand
TTCGTCCTGAGCCAGGATCAAACTCTCCATTGCTCAGTCGCGCATGGGCTGGCCCATACGCCTTGATCGTGATATACAGTGTTTCGATTCTGACGATGTAGTTTTCAAGGACCGGGTCGCAAGACGAGATTTTACACGCCTGAGGCTTATCTGTCAACCCCAGTGCTTCCCGCCCAACGACAACTTGCTTATTATACGGACATCCTTCGCAAAAAGCTACTGCCAATTATTTACAGTTCAGCATCGAGCCGTCTACTCCAAGAAATCCCATATTTTCGGGTCTTCAATGCCGATCCGCCAGAGCACGATGCCTCTCAATTCGAATCCCGTAACCAACTGAACCGAACCTAAAAACGATTGGGTGTTTTCAAACCAGACAGAATGGAGTACGCCCCCTTGGACATACTGAAAGTGGTTGGCATTTGATTTTGGCGCGTAAGCTTGCTCTAATTGCTGCGCTTGAGCAAACGTGAGCGCGACTGCGCCTTCACCCGACCAGTCGTATCCATATCCCGGAATTCCAAGGATCACCTTGTCTGGATCCACTTGCGATACCGAAAATGCGAGAACGGATCGCACCCAACTGGTTGAGGCAATGGGGCCCGGCGGGCCTCCAGCCCAATGCTGATCATAGGCCATAATCATTAAGAGATCGGCTTCGCGGCCGAGTACGCGGTAGTTGTAGGCACCGGTCCAGCTATCTTGGGGCTGATTCGAGGTTTCGGGAGGCAAGGAGAGCGTGACGTAAAATCCATGCTGATGAAAGAGTCGAGCCAGTTCGCCGACATAGCGACTAAAAAGGTTGCGGTCGCCCGCAGGAATGCCTTCCCAATCCAGATTGACCCCATCAAACCCGTCACTTTCGACCATCGTTAACATCTCATTTTGGCTGACCGCCTCGGCCACTGGGTTTTGAATCAATGCATTTAACACCGACGGATCGGTTTGCTCAATGACCGCTAGTGTGGTCAAGTGATGCGCCTGAGCAAATTCCATCACCTGAGGTTGCGTCTGACCCGTGAGTTCACCTGAACTACTCACCGAATACCAGTCAGCGGCAATCCCGGTGACCACCGGTACCAATTGCCGCAGCTGATCTAAGGCTTGGGCTGTCGCCTTGGGGTCATAAAGATAGCCAAGCACCAGTCCTGGCGCCAATGGCCGCATCAGGCTTCTGGCCTTCGCAGGAATGCTTGCCGGACGCCTAAGAACTTTCGCATCTCTAACCCGAGTGCCGAGTAGATCCCGATCCCAGCGGCGAATCGACCCCGTCCAATGGGGTGCGACTCCCATGAGACCCGCCACCAACGCTAGAGCAGCAATTATGAGCGTGCTTTGCCTCATCCGCCGACGCCATCCTTGCGGTTGCATGGCCCATTCCTCCCTCTCGTCCTACACCCTATGACCTCGACCAAAACGATATGCTCCGTAATTTCCGGCTATAATTTAGAGGGAACGTCGAACCGCTGAAGTCGCTTCTCATTTTCCTAATCTTAGGAGGTATCGGCCACATGAATGCACTGGTCATCGAAGACGACGAGCGAGTCGCCAGACTTTTGACCCTTGAAATTCGACACGCAGGATGGACGGTTGCCTGGCGGTCCACCGGTCGCGAGGGATTGTCCGAAGCGGTCGCCGGCACGTACGATTTGGTGATTTTGGACTTGTCGCTGCCTGACTGGGATGGGCTTCAAGTATGTCAGTCGCTGCGACAGGTATCTGAGGTGCCCGTGTTGGTTCTAACCGCTCGCGACTCCGTGGAAGATCGGGTCCGCGGATTGGACTCTGGGGCGGACGACTACTTGGTCAAACCGTTTGCCGCCAGTGAACTTTTGGCGCGCATGCGCGCCCTAATTCGACGCCCTCACACCATGGTCAGCCAGGACAGCGCCATTCGCCGCGGTCCATTAGAGCTCTATCCACTGCGGCGAGAAGTCAAAGTGGATGGCCGAGCCGTAGAACTCACGCGGCGAGAATTCGATCTTCTTCACTATTTCATGCAAAACCCGGGCATTACCCTCACCCGCGACATGATTTTAGAACGGGTCTGGGGTTGGGGTTATGCTGGCGGCTCGAATATTGTCGACGTCTATGTAGGCTATCTTAGGCAAAAACTAGATCAGCCAGAGGCTAACGTTCCCATTGTCACCGTAAGAGGGGTGGGTTACGCGCTCAGAACGGATACCGATGCATAGGCTAAGAGCGATCGCCCGAAGCCCTCGGTGGCAAAGTCTGCGCACCAAGCTGACTGCCGAGACGGCCCTCTCCATCGCCGCTTTAGTTGTAGCAATGGCGCTGATTGTGGTGGTCGCCGTGGGGATTCATTTGTTTGACGCCGCCCAGGCGCAGACTATGGCATTTTACCTCAATCTCTCCGAGCTGGCGCGAACGAGTCCGCGTATCATTTTGCAATACACCCGGACGATCGATCCACGTATTTGGATAATCAAAAACGGCAAGATCGCTCTGCATTCCCCGAACTCGAGTCCGTTTCCACCCGGGCCGATGCTGAACCAAATTGTGACCCGGCCCATATTAGCCTGGAGGCTCGTCCGACGAAGCGACGGATATCGCTGGGTCATTGATTGGCCGCTCGGGCCTGACCGCGACCTGATCCAAGATCTGATCGTGGTCATGGCTTCGGTCACGGTGGCTGCCACCATCGCCGGGGCACTGCTCGGGCGTTGGACCACTCACCGCGTTCTGCAGCCGGTATCGATCATGGCGCGCTCGGTCGAATCCATGCTAAATCGTCAACAATACTCCACCATCGGCGCGCCCTCGCCCCATAACGATGAATTCACCCAACTGGCCACCGTGCTCTCTCGTTTGATCACCACCTTGGCGGACCGTAGTCAGAGAGATCGCATGTTACTGGCGGAAGCCGCTCATCAGTTGCGCACTCCTCTGGAAGTCATCCGGGGTAATTTGGACATCCTGACCGATTGGGAGCACATCGAACCCGAAACCGAACAAGACACGTTAGAAGCGCTTATCCGGGCCACGGGTGACATGACTACCCTAGTGGAAAACCTTCTGACCTTAGAGCATGCCCGCAACTCTCAGCACCACCTATCCCCGGTCAATCTCGCCGATCTGATCGAGGAAGTGGGCGAGGATGCCAAGGCGGTGGCCAGTGGCCACACCGTAACCTACGAACTCAGATCGCCCATCTTAGCCGCAGTTTCGGCTGATCTCGTGGCATCGCGACGGGCTCTATGGGTTTTGGTAGAAAACGCGATCAAGTACTCCCAAGAAGGGTCGACTATTGAAATGACGCTCGGAGCGGTTCCCCGTGGTTGGGCTCTAACCGTCACCAACCATGGCAACCCGATTCCCAGCGATGAATTGGACCATCTGTTTGATCGCTTCTATCGCGGTCGGAGCACCCGACATATCGCTGGGAGCGGGCTGGGCTTAGCGATTGCCAAGGCCTTAATGGAGAGTCAAAATGGCGATATCAGCGTCCACTCCGACGATGACAGCACGTCGTTCACCCTGTTTTGGCCCCAATAGCGAGCCCCACCCCACCCTTTAGGTCGGGTCTGGAGCCTTTGGTTGAATTGGCTCGGTCACCGCGCTGGCGCTCTGCTTCTGGGGTATGCCGCATCGGGCAGAACTTCAATGCGCTCCAGGTGTCCTAGCGTTTCTTCCGAGCTCACCGTCTTTAGGTCACGACTCGACCCCAAGTGCAAAAAGCCTCCGAGGATGGGGGGCGACACGTGGTTACTTTTCCTGGCATAGCCTAAGGCGCTCTTTCTTCGCTATCTATGGTCGATACTCCTGACGCGTTACGGTCACCCGTTCCAACTGCTTAGGATTGAGCGCATAGCCAATTCCCGGAGCATTGGGAATGGTCAAATAGCCATCAATCAAGGTGGCTTCCGGAGTCACAATATCCTCCTCCCAATAGCGGTTGGCGGCAGAAACGTCGCCCGGCAATAGGACTCCCGGAACCGTACTCAGGGCTAGGCTATGGCCCCGACCGATGCCCGATTCCAACATGCCACCGCACCAGGCCGCGATGCCATGTTGTTGACAGCGTTTGAGCATGCTCAGCGCAGGATACAAGCCCCCAACACGCCCCCATTTGAGATTAATCGCCTGGCAGCTCTTAAGGCCTATGGCTAAATCTAGGTCGTCTTCCGTGCGGATGCTTTCGTCCAAGCAAATTGGCGTACGGATTTGATTTTGGAGATCGCGATGACCGAACCAGTCACCGGCAGCCAGCGGCTGTTCCAGCATTTTCAAATTCAAGTGATCCATTGCCCTCAGTTGCGAAAAGTCCTTGCGCGAATACGCCCCATTCGCATCCGCCATCAATTCGAGATCGGGAAACCTGTCACGC
This sequence comes from Clostridiales bacterium, assembly GCA_027365485.1. Classification (GTDB taxonomy): domain Bacteria; phylum Bacillota; class Sulfobacillia; order Sulfobacillales; family Sulfobacillaceae; genus JAMCVM01. Next base: position 9,217 of record DAHXNH010000417.1, on the reverse strand, counting down.
ACTGCCTCTAGATAGACCAAATCCTTTCCTGGCCCAATTTTCAGCTTAATCTGTCGATAGCCTTCAGCTAAACGCTGATCGATTTCAGCCAACATCGCCGGTACCGAATTCATGGCCACCGCCGCTCCCAGCGGCAGTGGCTTCAAATCTCCCCCGAGTAGCTGCGCCAAGGGCCGTTCGAGCCGCTTGGCATACAGGTCCTGGATAGCCGACTCGACTCCCGCCTTGGCCATCAAATTTCCCCGAACGGGGGAAAACCGCGAAGATAGCTCCTCTGGGGTGACGATGGGTTGCTGCCAGAGCAGCGGCACCAAAAAGTCTCGGATGACATGCCAAGCGGTCTCAATCGTCTCTTCGGTATACCATGGGCCAGCAAACGCAACGCATTCACCCCATCCCACCAGCCCCTCCTCATCCACCACTTCAACAACGATACTGCTACGTCGTTTTACCGTGCCCCAACTGGTAACGAAAGGTTCTTTTAATGGGAGGGCAACCTGAACCAGGCTGACTCGGCTAATCTTCATCAATGTCTTTAGACCCAGCGCTTAACCGCTTGACCAGTTGACGCCTTAAGATCTTGCCGCCGGCATTCCGAGGAATCTCATCGACCCGATATACCATTTTGGGCAGTTTATAGGCAGCCAGGCGTTCTCGTAGAAAGTCCAATACCTCTGCCTCGGCCAGTTGCGACTCCGCTTCAACCTGGATAAATGCTACGGGCACCTGTCCCCACTGCGAATCTTGGGTGCCTACCACCCCCGCATCCAGGACCTGGGGATGCTCACAAAGCACTGCCTCAATCTCTGCAGGATAGACATTTTCACCGCCCGAGATGATGAGATCACGCATGCGATCGTGGACATACAAAAATCCATCTTCGTCGAGATGGCCGATATCCCCGGTACGAAGCCACCCTCCATCCAGCGGGAGTCCCTCGACTCCTGTCCCGGCGCGGTAGCCAGGAGTCACCATTGGCCCCCTAATCAGAATTTCCCCCACGTGGTCGAAAGGCAACACCTCACCTCCCTGCCGAATCTCAAGCTCAGCGGAGAAGAGCGGCTTTCCCGCCGATCCTCGCTTGCTGACAATATATTCGGGTGAAAGCGTCACCACCTGAGAAGCAGTTTCGGTTAGACCGTAGGTCTGATACACTGGCACGCCTCTCTTGAAAGCACGGTCTAATAGATGCCCCGGTACCGGCCCGCCGCCGACCAACACCACTCGCAGCGTTCCCGGATAACTAGCTCCAGGAACATCTAGCATACGTTCCAATTGGGTGGCTACCACAGAAATCTGGGTCACACGGTGGCGCTGGAGGTCCCGGTGTACCCGCTCGGGGTCAAACTGATCGTGCAATACCACCGGAATGCCATATATCGTGCTCCGAAATAGCACCGATAGTCCGCTGACATGAAACAAAGGCAGGCACAACAGCCAACGGTCCTGTTCCTGAAGACCCAGATTCAGCACCGATCCCACCGCGCTCCACCAATGATTCTTATAGGTCAAGCGCACTCCTTTAGCCCGACCGGTCGTCCCTGAAGTGTAAATCAAGGCTTGATCATCATCTAAGTCGATGGATTCCCTGCTCGGGCCACCTGAGCATCGAGCTTCAGATCGTGCAAAGAGATCCTCGAGAACGACCGCTTGCAACCCTAATTGTGCCTTCACCCCGGACAAGATCTCTGTTACCCGATCGCTGAATTGTGAATCATAAAACAACCACGGGCTCTGGGCTTGATTGACTTGGTCGACCAATTCTCTTGGCGCGAGCCGCGTATTTAGCAATACGACCACGGCTCGCAAATAGGTCAAAGCATGAATCAACGCCATGGAGTGCGGCCGATTGCCCACCAAGAGGCTCACGGTTTGGCCCGGTTTCATCCCTCTTTGTACCAAGTCGTCTCTAGCCATCAAGGCCATCTTCCGCAAGACGGAAAATGTCCAAATCGTGTCATCGGTCAAGATCGCCGGGCGGTCGGGACTGAGATAGGCACGTTGGTCCAAAAAGTGGGGCACTTGGGTCATGGCCGTTCCCCTTTCTGCGACCGATCACACGCCATAGGGCTGTCAGGGAAACCGGCGGAATTTCTTAAATTGCGGTTTGCGCTTTTCTTTAAACGCATCTCGACCCTCTTTCGCTTCGTCGGTGGTGTAGTAAAGAAGCGTGGCATCTCCGCCTAATTGCTGAAGGCCCGCGAGCCCATCCGTCTCCGCATTAAACGCTGCCTTCAAGAATCGAATGGCCATCGGCGACTTGTCCAAAATCTCCTGACACCACGAAAGCGTCTCCTCCTCCAACTGAGCGTAAGGCACCACCGCGTTGACTAAACCCATCTCCAACGCCTCTTGAGCGGAGTATTGGCGACAAAGATACCATATTTCTCGCGCCTTTTTTTGTCCAACAATCCGGGCGAGATATCCCGACCCATAACCCGCGTCGAAGCTTCCCACCTTTGGCCCAGTCTGACCAAAGACCGCGTTGTCGGCCGCGATGGTTAAATCACACACCACCTGCAGCACATTGCCTCCACCGATGGCGTAGCCGGCTACCATGGCGATTACGGGCTTGGGAATGATGCGAATCATTCTCTGCAAGTCGAGTACATTGAGTCTAGGAATCTGATCGCCACCCACGTAGCCTCCGTGCCCACGGACTTTCTGGTCCCCACCAGCGCAAAACGCATCCGGACCGGTCCCGGTCAGAATCACCACTCCGACGTCGCTGTCGTCTCTCGCATCTGAAAACGCATCCATCATTTCGGTGATCGTCTCTGGACGAAAAGCATTTCGCACTTGAGGACGATTAAACGCAATTTTGGCTACACCTCCACCGGTCTCATAGGTGATATCTTGATACTCACGCTTGGTCGTCCATTGCCACTCCATACTTTTTCCTCCCTTACCCCTATCACTGGCTTCAGCTTTCGGCGAGAAAATTTCTGACTTCTCGCCCAAACGCGGTCGGGCACTCTAGATGGACCGCATGCCCCGATCCCTCGACTATCACTAGCGAAGCTCCAAGCACTAAAGCCGCCATCGCTTCGGCGATGCTCACAAATTTTTCATCCAACGCACCAACTATCAAACGAAGCGGGCGATTGCACTTCGTCAATTGGTGCCAATACGACGATTGCCGCCCGGTACCCAGTTCGCGAAGACTCATAGCCAGACCTTCTACCGAATTGTTGAGGCGGCTTTGACGCAGGCGTTGTTGAACCGCGATGGGAAGGCTGGTCTGGCTCGCGAATAACCGCATTTTCTCCCATCTATCGACAAAGGCTTGAACTCCTGAGGTTTCCAGCAACCTGGCTCGCTCCTCATCTTCTCGTTGTCGCGCCCTGCGAGCCTCGATGTCGCGAATTCCGGGAGAAGCGCTCTCCAAGACCACTCGATCCACCCGTTCTGGATGGGTTAAGGTCATCGCCAAAGCCACCCGCCCGCCCATAGAGTACCCCACCAGATGCGTCTTTTCGATGCCCAATTGGTCTAAAATCGCCACCACATCGGCCACCGTCGATTCCATATTAGCGTGGTCATCCCCGTGGCCCAAGGACGATTGGCCGTGCCCCAAAAAGTCGACCGCGACTAATTGAAACTCCTCCTGCCAATCCTCCCACCAAGGTTTCCACATGTCGAGAGATCCCATAAATCCATGCAACAAGAGGACAGGTGGCCCCGACCCGGCAGTCTTGACGTGATAGTGAACGCGTCCCACCTCACATCTCATGCTTCCTGCTCCCAGTTCTCGATCATCCTGGCGGCTTGGCGTCCCACCGCACTCCACAATGCCTGGTGCCGTCGAACATTCTGCTCGCGATCGCTTGGCACCTCAATCACCGTCAAGGCTTTGGCACCAAGGCTGGCTTCCATCTGCTCACGGAACTGTTCAAGGGTCCTTACCCGAACAAATTTGCCATCATACATCGAAACCCCAAGGGAAAAGTCTAACCCCAGCGGAACGGCGAACAGCTCCTCAAATCGCGGCAAGGATGATTGAGGCAAAAACGAGAAGATTCCTCCTCCGTCGTTGTTCAAAAGGACAATCGTCGCCGGAAGGTGATAAAGCTTGGATGCCAACAGACCATTAAAGTCATGGTAAAAGGAAAGGTCACCCAGGACCAAAACCAAAGGGCCTGCCTTGGTGCTCGCCCCCAGCGCGCTAGAGACTACCCCGTCAATCCCGTTAGCACCCCGGTTGGCCCAAATTCGAACGAACCCTCGACTCGCCTTCCAAAAGGTATCGAGGTCGCGAATGGGCATGCTGTTCCCAACGTATAGTGCGGTTCCATCCGGCAACCGGCGGGCCAACTCTGCCATCACTGAACCTTCCCAAAGGCCATCGTCCTCCGCCGCAACCGATTCAAACGTAATCTCATCCAAACGAATCCAGCGTCGACGCCAGTCCTCCGATCTCAAAACTGAGTCCTTGGTGTCAGAACCCTCGGCCAGATCCCGACACAAGCTGCCAGGATCCGTCTCGACGATGTTCAGGGCTCGGGCATGATTGGGATCGCGCCAACGTGCGATCTTATCGACTAAAATTTGGGGCACATCGCTCCACTCGTTGAGCGCCTGCGTCAGGTACTTGGATACGGGCATCGGTCCAAAGCGCAAAATGACGTCCGGTCGGAGCCAAGCACGGACCTTCGGTTCTCGCAAAAAGGCATCGTAGCCGGTAATGATCAAGCGATCTTGGGTTCCGTTTGAACGCAATTGGGACAAGGGGTCCGCCAACACCGGATACTGAAGCCGGCGCGCTAGAGCCAAAAGATCCCGATTAAAATCGGGGGCAGGGTGGATCCCCGCTACGATGATTCCGTTAGCGGTTTCCTCCAGGAGTTCGCGGAGCCTATTCGTAATCTCGCTATCGAGCCTTCGAGGCGCCAGCAACACCCCAGGCATTTTATCCCGCAAGGGGAGATGACCCGAATGAATCGGGCGCCTGGTAGCCTCCAAATCGGGAACGAGTGGATCTCGCAGCGGAAAATTACAGTGCACAGGCCCCATAGGCTCGCTGCGCGCCATTTCCGCTGCACGCCGGCCCCAAGCCCAAGCGTAGTGAACCATGTCCTCCCCTGTGCTGGCTGTCGCCATTTCAGCGAAGGCTTTAACATATCCGGAAAAGAGCTTGACTTGGTCGATGACTTGCGGCGCTCCCACGTCTCGGAGCTCTGGCGGTCTGTCTGCAGTGATTACCACCAACGGGACGTCCGACATGGACGCCTCCACCACAGCCGGGTAATAATTTGCGGTGGCCGTGCCTGAAGAGGCTACCAGCACCACGGACGAACCTTGAGCCTTGGCCATGCCCAAGGCAAAAAACCCTGCCGAACGTTCGTCCACTTCCATCCACAAGCGAATTTCGTCACGATTTGCCAATAACACGGTCAACGGTGTCGACCGGGAACCGGGGCACACCACGGCGTCCTTGATTCCCCCGTCAACTAATCCTTGCACAAATGCGTGCAGATAGGCCGTTTGATCCGTTCCCTCAGCCATTTTGCACCTCCCCTAGCGCATTCAACATAGCATTAAATTTCCAGGTCGTTTCTTGGAATTCGCTCTCGCCTTCGGACTGCCCGACCAATCCCGCGCCGGCAAACAGCCAAGCCTGATTTCTAGCAAGCAGCGCCGAACGAAGAGCCACGGCAAATTCTCCTTGGCCGTGATCGTCCATCCACCCAATGGGACCCGCGTACCAGCCTCGATCGAACTTCTCGTGGCGTCGAATTTCCGCCCATGCAGCCTGTTCCGGCAATCCCAGCACGGCTGGGGTCGGATGGAGACGAGCCACTAACGAAAGAATCGACACGCCTTTATCGACCGTAGCTCGAATCGTCGTCCTAAGATGCTGAATATCCGGCCAACGGACGAGTTCGGGTTGAGATACCTCCACCCTCTGACCTAGGTCCCTCACCACGCGAGACACTTGATCCACGACAATCTTATGCTCATGAAGATTTTTAGCATCGGTCAAGAGGTCGGCGCCCAAGCGCTCATCGAGTGCAGTGGTATCTCCTCGCGGAGCCGATCCCGCGAGACACATGGTCGCAATTTGCCCATCATAATAATCCACCAAACGTTCTGGAGTTGCACCCAAAAACGTCTGATCGCGGTTCACGATGGCAAAGCGATACGTTCCCGCCTGATTTTTGCCTAGCCCCGACACCACCCGCGACAGATCCCAATTTTTGGCACTTCGAGCTTCCAGGACTCTCGCCAGCACCACTTTGACCAATTGCTGACGGCGGATGTCTTCGGCCACCTGGTCTACCGATTTCGTCCACAATGCGCGGTCAACACTGCCTACCCATATCTCTGGACGATCTCGGACATAATCATCCATCCCGTGCATCCTAGATACCAACGAGTAAAGCGCTCGTTCCTGTTCAAACACCTGATCTCTTGGCCCACCGACCTTCGTTACCCTTTGCAGGCCACCCTGGTTTAACGTAATCCATGCCCGCTCTCCCCTGACCGTCAGCAGCCATTGTGGCACCACCAGCCGCCCAGAGGGCCACTTCGTCCAAATCCCGTTTGTTTCATCGCAATGATGGTCGGCGAAACGGAAGCCGCCCAATGCGACAGCACCGGTGGCAAAAGGTGTAGCTTCGCCCGCATATCGCCCTACCTCCCGACTCCATTGCTTTTGCAAGTCGACACTTGCACTCAAAGCTCCCTCCAAGCTGAATGCCGCACCCAATCCAACCAAGGTAAGGCTGTCTTCGGCATTTCGCCAAAACTGCCGACTGCTAAATCCGGCCATACCACCCGCATCAAACCACGCCATCGGGTCGATAGGGCCGACTTCACGCACCAAGCTCACCACACCCTGGGCGTTTGCCCTTTCAAGGGCGTCAATTTCCGCTAAACTGAACCACGGTTCATTTTTTCCCATACCAAAAATTTTATCCGGATTTAGGCCAAAAGTCTAGAGCTGAAATCCAATCTCACCCCGCATGCCGCTAGGATTTCGTTCGACTATGCGAGCCCGTCCCTTCATTTTGCCATCGTCCGACTGGGGAGATCCCATAGGATCTATCCCCTAGACCAGGTTCTTCAATCGACGAATTTTTCTTCCTTAAGGATTTGGTCAATGGAGAATCGACATTTGACCTTTGAGGACAAATACTTAGCCTTCTCGTTCTAATATTGCCCAATCTATGAGATGTAGGTATCATGGTGGCTACAGTGAAGTTTAATCGGTGCTGCTCGTGGAGCCTCTGACTCGCTAAAGTCGAGGTTCCATCTGGGGCCATTGTCCGAATGTTGAGAGGTGCACGCTCTCAAATCCATGACCAGAGTGCGGCAGGCAAGCACTCTGGCGCGATGCTCGCTTAGGAAAGGTTCTGAAAAGATTGCGCTTCCAATCGTTGGCGATGGGGTGGCGATGGATTCGTCCCCACACCTTAACGGCGTCCTTTATCCCCGTTCTCATGGGAACCGCCCTAGCTTTTTCCCGCGGGGTCTTTGATCTCTGGCGGTTTTTGGCGATGTTCATAGCCAGCTTGCTCATTCAAGCGGGCACCAACCTCATCAACGAGTACTACGACTTCCGCCGGGGTCTGGACAATGCCGATTCGAAAGGAATTGGCGGGGCCATCGTTCACGACCAGGTGCCCGCGCATCAGGTGCTGCGTTTAGCTCTGATCTTATTTGCCATGGCCATAGCGCTCGGCGTCTATTTGGCATCGGTGACCAGTCTTTGGCTTCTGGTTGTCGGCCTGGCGGCGATGGCCGTGGCCTATGTCTACAGCGCAGGCCCTTACCCCATCGCCTACACCCCGTTTGGTGAGATCGTCTCTGGCGTCCTTATGGGCGGGCTTATCGTGGTCTTGTCATTTTATATTCAAGTGCGTCAGGTTAGTTCAGGAAGCCTTCTTTTGGCCTTGCCAGCCATCTTGCTGGTCGGATCCATCTTAATGGCCAACAACCTGCGCGACCTCGAAAACGATCGCGCTCACGGCCGTCACACCTTGGCCATCATTTTGGGCCGAAACAACGCGATTCGTCTATTTTCGTCGATGTTGGCTGCGGCATATCTGATCGGCATGGCCACGTGGATCTGGTATTTTCACACACCTTGGTTGTTCTTGGCCTTGATTAGCATAATCTGGGGAACTCGTGCCATTGCAGGGTTTTTTGCCACCGCCGAACCGTCGGGGTTGGTTCCCGCAATGAAGGCCACCGCACTCACCAATACCGTTTTCGGGCTAGGCATTACGCTCGGATTGGTGGCTATGCATACGATACGTTAGTCCATTTTCTCCTAAACGTGCTCAACCCGAAGGCTTATAATGAAGGGCGCTATAGCGCCATTTTATTGAGGCCTTGGGAGTCCGAGCCTCGCTGGCCGACCGGGGCGCCAGCACAGGCAGATCCTCCGGCCATATACGCGGCCAAAATCCAAACCCGGCCAAGACCGACGCCATGTGCCCTGGCTAAATGCCAGCGTGGATTTCTCGATCCCTGGCCGATACACTGAACTCAGATCCCCCCAAGGTGCCTCAGAGAAGAAACCCTGGATATTTTGTTAGTGCGTCTGAGCGAACAACCACAATGCATCGTCGACCCTCGGCCACCCTGCGGAGTCTTTTAGACGACTTTACGTTGCCTTTCGTACAGGATGCTACCGCCATCGAAGACAATACTCTAAGCCTTCTAGAAACTCAAGTGACCTAGGAGCACGGCATAAGCATCGGCGCGTGAACATCTTGAGGTGATCAATGCCGAAGCCTCATGGGATGCCTTAAAGCGCTGGGGGCGTTCCAAAACTCCCCCGACCGAGGACCTCATCCGAAACCTTCGCGGCTTAACCAAACAAAGCATTTTGGCGGAAGTGGCGGGCTCGTACCGCCCGCTCTCCGTGTTTATTCGGGGATTTCCTTACGTGCCACCTAATTCCCTTTGTGTTCCCGAATGGGTCGCAACATTCTTGACTAAATTCTCGGAGCGAAGGTCCAAGATTCATCCGATCGTCTTTGCAGCCAACGCACATATCGAATTTACGGCTATCCACCCCTTTTTCGACGGCAACGGCCGAACGTCTCGTCTGCTGGTCAATGCCTCATCCCTCCGAGACGGCTGTCCGCCGGCGTCATATCCCGCAATGTATAGCGCTGAAACCTACTCGGCGCTATACATTGCGCCCGTCGGTTCACTCAGATCCCTGCTGAGGCCCAAGACCGGATGCAACAACGATATCGGCACG
>DAHXNH010000375.1 GCA_027365485.1 Clostridiales bacterium | reverse complement strand
CATGGCCTAATCCTGCCGAAAATAGGGAATTTCAGTTGTCGTTTTTGGGGAAATTTAGCTGGCGTTTTTAGGGACTTTCACCTGCCGTTTTCAGGGAAATTAAATTGTCCTTATTAGGGATTTTAAACCTGTCGTTGACACAATAACGTGTCGTCCAAGAGTAGGTGGAGTTCCCCGCTGGTGGGCCCCGACATCCCTGCGACCGCGCGGACTAACAATTGGGTCCACCGGCACCAAAGCCGGGCCGGCAACGGCCATCGCCCTTCGCGGAGAAAGGCGGCGTACGCTTCATACCGCCGTCGACGCGACGGCTCCATCACCTGCCAGAGATGGGTGATCGTATGGCGGCCGGGATAGAGCACCCACGCGGTCAGGAGCTCGACAAATCGGTCGATGCCAGGATTCGTATATAACGAGCCAAAACTTCCGATCAATTCATACCAGCGGCTCACTTTAGGGCTCATGGGGTGTACCTCCGCATTCCACCCTACTCGATACCGGCCACATTGTCCAGGAAGATTTTGGCAGATAACGTCGGTATGCGGTCCCTTAGGCGAGCCTCTGTATCTGCCAATTTATGGAGCGAAAAACCGCAAAGTCCACATAAGGCGTCAAGCATTATGTAATCTTCTTTAGCGAGGCGGCATCCAAATCTCACGCCATCGTTTGTCGATCGTAAAATTACCGCCGAGACGATGCTAATGTTCTTGACCCTGGAACGTTTTGCGTGAGATTTCGAAGCGAAACGGATCCCTAAGCCAGATTACGATAGGGTAGTCGAGATGTGATGGACTTGTGAGTGTCCGAGAAGGCAGACCGCTACATCGGATGGGAACGGTTATACGGTGTGACTATAGGCAACGCATTGCTTCATGGCTCTCTCAAGGGGAGACTTCCAAGGAGAAGGTCCCGTGCGGTGGTGGCAGGCCAGAACGAGTCCCGACGAGCCAGCGCTTATTCGATGGCGAGCAGATTCGCTTTTTCGGGGGGCCGTGCCACGGAAATCCACCTCGCTCACTAGGCTTGGCTTATACGCCCACGCCTGCCTTGCCAGGTGGAACGGGATTTGTCCAGCATTATTTTTCGGCACAGTGCGCGGAGGGGGGCCTGAGTAGTTACATCCAGTCAACGCTACTCACCGGCGTGTCGTAAAGCTTCGCGGTACAACGCCTCACTGATTCGAAAGCCGCTCTCACGCAATGCCTCTAATGGTGTTCTGAGTAGTAATGAGACCGCGGTGGTGCGCTAATCGGAGTTGAGTCGCGAACTGCCGTGCACTTCGGTCATCTAAAATGACGTGAGCGATTTCGAGCTCCATAGCGCCAATAATCACTTCGAGTTCTCCCCGATGCAATCGTCCGTAAAGACGCTCAACCACAGTGGGCGTTTGTATTGTGTAACGGGTGAGATCTCCGTGGGATAGACCCTCCTGCACCTCGGAGGAACCTTGAAGATCCGGTGCCTGGGTCACTTCTTGGATGACGGCATCGGGGACAAAGACCGAATCAAAGATGGTGGTCAGTAGGGAGAAATGGTGGATGGCGAACAGGGCTATCAACGGGCTGGCATTACAAACGACGGACCTCATGATGGATCGTCATCACGGACTTTCTCCAGCCAGACCGTATCTTGTGCCCACATTTCGTCGGTATATTCTCCCCAGGGAATTCCACGCGCCTTCAGTAGCTGCATGAATACCTCGAGGGGGCAGCACGCCAGTTCAGCGGCTCGCGATAGGGATACATAGTGCCCGGTAAATAATCCGACTACCAGGGCTACTTGGATTCGTTCGTTTAACGTGTTCCCTTCTGAGACTTGGGCGACCAGCGGAATAAGCTCCGAAGGCAACTCGACCTGGAACGTCTTGGGATCGACTGCCATGCGACTCACCTCGCGATTATTATACTGTAGTACGCACCGGATTCCTATGTTTCACCATGGGGGTGCAGCTCCTCAATCTGTCATGTCAAGCGAATCAACAAAATGTGGCCCGTGGTATCTGGAGTGGTTGGATCAACCGGACGGAGATTTTCCCGACGATTTTTGGAAAGAGAGCTATTATATTGCGGATTCCGCCCTCATCGCGGAGCCGGCCCTGACCAAAATTCGTGCCTCGGTATGCACTGGCTGGGTCGCCTGCCAGCGACCTTTGGACTCTGTGATCGATTGAAAGACCAGGCCTGGACAACGACCGACGCATGGGACAACCTCGGGGCCTTACCCGCCAAGACGAGAAACACTTCGGCCACGTATCGGGCACAGACCGTCGACACGACCTTATAGGATCAGCCGGCACGGGCGTTCGTCTATCACTCCAGTGCGCTCGATAAGAAAAAAGACCATACCCTGCAGCGAGAAATCGCTCGGTAGGCGCCAATGTTGTCAGGTTAAGGAAGTTCGGCTCAAATGTTCGCGTGATATTGCGAACATTTGAGTGTTTTAATGACCCCGGATCTCGGCGGTTCAACGCGTGTCGTCGGTAAAAAAGCTGGATCTTCGGGCCATCTTCCTGTATTCTGGCACGGGAGGTGGAAATAATGTCCAGCAAAGCGCTGGCTC
>DAHXNH010000373.1 GCA_027365485.1 Clostridiales bacterium | reverse complement strand
CTAGAGGATGCCTAACGAAGCACGGGTGAGTATCTCATAGAAGGACAGGGGACACGCCGATCACGTAACATGATTGACTGTCGACTTACGGTATAAACGGGGGCGTTTGTGCCCCAGAACTTACGGGATTAACGGGCAGGAGTGCGCCTTAAGAACGGTTATGAATCTCTCCGAATAGGTAACCTGTCCCGCAGTTGCAGCGTTATACTCCGTAAGACCCCAAGAAAGGAGGCCGTGGCTCATGCTTCTGCGTCGCTCTTTCACACGATATGCGTGGACGATCCTGGCGGGCATCGCACTTGCCGTAGGAGGCGGCCTGTATGTTCGACCGGCCCTCACTCCATCCATCATAGCTTTGCCCGCGAAAGACATTGATCAAATGGTGTTTAGCACGACCAATCCCGCAGATGGATGGATGATTGCAACCTCCCGGACGACTCCGATGCTCTACGAAAGCACCAACGGCGGGTCCGACTGGCATCGTGTTCCTCAGCGGATTCCGCGTCTGTACCAAATCTTGGAGGCCGGAACGAAGACGTGGGTGCTCGTCCGCACGGCGCGTCACGACCCCAAGTTGGCCTCTTTCCCCAATGAATGGGCAACAGTCTATTTCCCCACGATGCAGAGCACGGGGATGATGGAACGAATTCGTGCGACGACCCGGTCAACATTACCATGGTCGTCGTTCGAAGGATTCTTGATGTCGCAACAGCCCTCGAATGCCAATTGGCTTCTAGCGGAATCGATTTGGAACCCAGGCACCGTGATGGTTACCTTGTTTCATTGGAACTCGACGCGGAAGCGGTGGACGGCAGTGACCCCAACGCCACTGGGCGTACGGGGCGATGTGTTCGGCCCTGAGGGCATCACGGTCACCGGATCCGACACGCTGTGGTGGAGTAGTGGCGGAAGCGGTTCCATGGGTCAGCTAGACCGGATCACGATGGTGCACTATCGAGCGAACATTCAGGCGATTACGTTGCCTGGCTTGCCAATGCACAGCGCGTGCCGATCCGGGGGCAGCGTCCTCACCGGACGGACCTTCGGCGTGCCTGCCTTTAGCGGACCCCGAGGGCACGTAACGGTGTCTTGGGTAGGGTGCAGTAATCGGGTTCACTTTGGCACCTGGGCGACGACCGACGGCGGTCGCCACTGGCACCGAACCGGGATCCTGCTTCCCGGGGCAGCGGGAGATCAGTGGGTGAAGTGGGCGAGTTTCTCGGTGGGATACGCGTGGTCGATACCCCAGGGACCCGAGGAGAATGGCTACACAAATCCCCAGTGGTGGACCACGACGGATGGCGGTAAGCACTGGGTCCCCACGATCCGTCTGCCCATGCAAGACAGCAACGCGCTGGAGGTGGTTACGCCGCAGGATTTATGGGTGCTTGCGGAGAATCGAGTCCTGCACAGCACTGACGCGGGCATCCATTGGACCTCCGTTCGCACGGTGGACGTCCTGCCGTAGTCGTTGGTCGCGGTGCCATGCTTAAGTCACGACCGACCAATAGACCTGTTGGGACGACTGCCATCCAAACGACCGTGCTGACGCCCAATCGAAGGCTCGGTATCTGTTGACTGACGCCACAGACACCGAGCCCTATATCGGTTCTCGTGGTCCCCCGCGTTGAGGTGCCTACGAATCGATGAATCGCTGCTTACCACAGCATCGGAATGTCATCGGGATTAAACGATTGAATGGTATCCAGATCGACGCACGCCGAGTTTGGTGCGCCCGTACAAATGTCCGGCGCACACGATGCAGCATATTGCCAGATGGCGAGACGATCAGACCCATAACCCATGCCTTCACAATAGAACTCGTCGGGAGCCCCCGAACTCGGGCCTGGAGGGCCAAAACATCCAGGTTTGGGGTCCGCTGAAGCGATTAACGCATCCTTCACATTTCCGCTCAGTGCTATGGCATCTCTGTACCCGCAGGCAAATGGCAGTGGTGCTTCGTTGGTACGACCGGTCGGCATGTAAAAGCCTGGCAAATAGGTGCCCTCGTTCTTAATCGTATTGGCCCAGGCTGCCATATACGCCGCCATGGTGGAATTCGAGACATAGTTTCCTTTGCTGTTTTTGCTGTTGGCGTATTCGATGTCCGCGAATATGGTACAGCCTTGCAATCCTCCAATGGCGGCTTGTTGCACAGATTTCAGTGTCGCAATGGCATCATTAGCATCGGTATTCCCTCCCGAGACGCCATCTGGTACGTGTTGGGCCGTATAGAGCATATAGATCGAAACGAGATTATTAAAGAGAAACTTCGCTTCGTCCGCATCTAACACGGGATCGATATTCAAATACCGACCCCAGAATGCCGGATATTCCCCATATTGGGTCTTGACTGCTGCCAGTAACGTCGATCCTGTGCTTCCTCCCGGCGGTTGATTGGCCGGCGCTACAGAATCCACGCCCCAATACGTTCCCCAACTCATCCTGAATCCCCCCTTGGTTGATGTGACCGAAGCTTTCGGTCTACCCCATAGGGGAAGAGATCTTCGCAAAATCGTGCAGCTTCGCCATACTTTTTTACTTTTTCGAAGGCCTTTGGGGGTTCACAGGACAGGTAGCTTGCAGGACCTGGGGCACTTGATCCTGCAACGTCTTCCATAAGGTCACCCACAGTTCTTGTTGCAAATCATCGGAGGCACTCGACGTCTGACCCCACCGACGATACGGGGCCCACTGCGGCTGTACCATCTGGAGTAACGGTTCAACCGCCTCGTCGTGACCCAAGTGAACCTGGCACATAAGCCATCCTAACGCGGACATTGATTGCGAATCCGATAAATCGCCCGGCGCACCGTACTGACGTTGCACCGAAGCGTCTGGGCGACCTCGGTTGGCGTCCTTCCCTGGTATAGCCCGTGGAGAATCGCGAGCTCGCGTGGAGCTAGACGCGATGGACAATCGAGCCACCACAATGTCGCGTCGATCTTTTCGAAATCGTAATCGCCGCGAGTGATTGAATCGACGCTTAACCATATCCCGTCCTCCTGAGTTTCTTGCCTTCGTTGACGATCAAGCCATCGCAGAGCGGCATGACGAAACACCGAACGTACCCACGCCCGCAATTGCCGTTCTTCGACGGTCACGTCGCCACCTCGCTTGATAGCAATGATTGACGTGAACTGGGACGATGTCCGTGCACAGGCACGTGATAGCGCATCCAAAGGATCTCGCTCAAACGATGGGCGGTGTCTGCATGCTGCTGAACAATGTCACAGACACACTCCGGCACCGTCGCCTCGAAGACCGTGGCACACTCCTGCACACAACGCAGTTCAATTTGGGTCAACCGCAGCAATTGACCGGGAGTTAAGGTCTCTAACGACTCCATGAAACGTTCCTCCTCTCCCTCAATACCCACCTACTTCTTTCGTTTTGAACGGATCATCAAGTTGCACTAAACATAACGCACTATGTTTTGGATAGGTTACCAAATTATAAAATTCATTCGTTTAGAGCATTAACGGGGGCGAATATGCCTCAGAGCTTAATGGATTAACGGGCAGGTATATGCCTCAATTAAAAATATGGCGGTGGTTGGTGGGGAATTAATAAGACGTATCCCAACCCGCGTTCGGAGATCAGAATCTTCGGTTGGTTGGGGGGTTCAATCACCTGCCGTAGCTGGTGGATAACTCGATAAATATCGCTAAGAGTTCTTTGCGACGGATTATCCCATCCCACAGTTCTTAACGTCTCCATCGGAACTAACTGCCTCGGATGCTGGCAGAGATAGTCGAGAAATCGGTAGGGCACCTCCGAGAGCGTTACTAGTCGCTGATGCTGCCATACCCCATGGACGCTGGAGTCAAATCGCAGGCCTGGCGCAAGCCGAACAATTTTGTGGGCGTTCTGGTATCTCTCCTCGGCTGACATAGCAGGTACCCTCCTGTTCGTCGGAACTGGGATCTTATACCAACAGTAACGACTGACGGGCCGGAACGGTTACCGATGGCTCGCATTTCCCGCTAACCATTCGATCCGGCTCTCGTTGCGTTTCTGACCACTGAAACCTTGCAAGAGGACTCGGCGTTATACTCCGCAAAAGGAGATGGTGCCGTGATTAGACATCGCAAGATATATGTCGGTGGCCTCGTAGCGCTTCTGGGTGGGATGGCCGCCCTATTGACGGGGTCTACTCCACAATCGGGAGCATCTCGGGTCGTTCTCGGGGTCATCCGGACCCAGCCCGCTGAGGGCCATACACGGACTCAGGCCTGGCCTCCAACGCAGCGTCGAGGATGGCAAGCCGTCGGCCAGGGCGGTCTCGTGCTGTGGCCGACGGCTCGGATCGGCTGGGGCATGTTCTTCTTCTGGCCGCACGCGCATTATCTCTCATGGGTGATGGAAACATCGAACGGCGGACGCACCTGGAACATTCGACCCACTCCACGCATCCGGTGGGAAGCCATGACGGCTTCCACTTCCGAAGTCAATCTGTTAGGGCAGCCCATGCAGCAGGCGACCTCAACCCAGTTGGTGTGGCTCCGGACGCGTGATGGGGGTCACCGATGGACTCGTACGACTTTTCATACCCCGGGAAAGATGAGTGTAGACGCCATCGTCGACCAAGCGACGCCTGATCCACCGACCGCAGTCTTTCCGCGTGCAGGCTTTCCGGCGCTAGGGCTCCTGACGAACGGCGGCGCTTTTTGGTGGACTCAGACGGGACATCAGTGGCATACTCGCTGGCCTGCGACCGATAAGATTACGGCTATCGCACCAGCACCTCACGGGATGGAAGCCGTGGCAGGCGAAACCGCAGAGCATCGACCGTGGATGGAATTTCTCGGCGTAGGGTCCCACGAGCGGATTGTGCCGAGTTCACTCCTCTCCCTACCGGCAGAGATCGTGGGGATGGATTGGTTGACCGCCCACGATGGATGGATCTGGTCCACCACAGGCTTGTGGCGGACGACCAACGGTGGCAAGACCTGGATTGCCTTGGGCACGTTTGACCAACCGGGGCTGAAAGACGCGCAGTTCTTTTCCAAGCACTACCCTGTGGGCTGGGTGCAGATGGCGACCTCCACCGAAGGCTGGGCCGCTACCAACCCCTTTGAGTTGGGTGGGGCGTGGCAGACCCTATGGCGCACCACCACGGGAGGCAAGACGTGGACACGCGTGATCATCCCGTATGCGCTCACGCACTATCGTGCCGGCCATGTCCTCTTGCCGTTTGATGGATTTGACATTGCTGCTCAGCGTCGTTCCGGGGCCTTGACTCTTTGGATGGGACCTGACGATGCGTCGTTCTCCGCGATGCCCGAACGCATTTGGACTAGCGATTGGGGAAACCATTGGTATCGCGCCCGAACGCCGGTACAATTGTCGGGGCCCTATGATTAACAGTGTGACCGGAGTCCTGACGATCCGAGTGCTTTCTCAACCCAAAAGACCTCTGAACGCTCAACATCTGGCTGGGCGTCCAGGGGTCTCCAAATCACCAGTATCTGAAGTTCGCGCAAGGCTTCGAGAAAGAAAGGACCTGGTTAGGAACAGGTGAGAGTGGTCGCATCAAACGAGTTGGCCGCTCCTCCACTAATGAGAACATACTGAGGGCACACCCCAAACGCCGACTTGAAAGCGTTAATAGCTCCTTGATATCCGAGAGCATCCTGCGAGCTAACGTGTGCTCCGTGGACCCCTAGAAAATCCGTAAGCCCACAAGAAACATAATTTCCGGGGTTTCCGGAATAGTACACCTGAATGGTTTGATTGCCCGTCCCTCCCATCGCATCGATCAACTGTTCCAGATTGTCGCAATCCCATCCGTAATTTGCGTAATAGCCTAAATCACCAATTAAGCCAGCAGACGTATACTCAGTATAACTTTGAACCATGCTGAGAGTACCCGATGGCGTTCCATAGCTGGGTTCTGCATCAAAAAATGGTGTGAGAGCTCCAATTTGGCTAAGGAGCCCGTTTTGAATCTCGGCTGCCTGTTTGCCTTGAGCACTATCGGCATCTTCGTTGCTAAACTCGACAGAAAAGGTACCAGCAGGAAATCCTTTAGCGTAGTTTTTCCCAATATCTGCGGCGTAAGTTACTACACCAGTCACCCCGCCCATCGCCGTAACGATTTTGCTGACGTGGCCTAAATCACAAATGGCTCCGGCGTATCCATGATCTGCGTCGAACTTGCCCCAACTTTCCGCTTGTTCAGCAGTAAATCCACCTCCCATAAACCCGCTTTCTGCCCAATCTAAGAATGTCATGATCTTTGCCCCCTTGGTTTTGGCTGAAGAATGGCCGGATGAGGATCCCGGTGCCCTGACGATAGGTCGTCGGTGGACGGAGTACCTATCCAGAACTTCTCCAGTTATCTTCCGCTGTAGGACAAGGAAGCTTAGGCCAGGCCAATTCTCATTCAATCGGTATGACGCTCGTGGTTTGTGTTTAGTACTTCTCCACAAATCTTTGTCCGCGTAATCGCAAAGCTTTCTCAAATTTTCTATAAATCTTCAAGCCCGCTCCCTCTTAGCAAGGTCTATGGCATTAACGGGGGCGTATATGCCATAAGCCCGGAGCTAACCATTCCCAGGCTTGTGGCGTTAACGGGCAGGAGTGTGCAACAGTCGTGGGTATAGTTCACTCCATGACTCAGCGTAAAGCACGTGATAGTATTTTAAAAATAGATCTCCGTAAGGAGGGGTGATCCGTGAATCGAGATGAATTTTATCGTCGATTGTTTGGCTTATTTCTCACGAGAGCGGTTCCTTATGAAGAAGCTGCAGATCCCTATCTCGAGCCGCCCTTTAGTATTCAGCCGATAGGTACAGAAGACACTTGGACGCTGGAGATCTGCTATCCGAAAACGAGGCCCCAACGCGGACCGGATGACCAATGGGACCTCGTTTCAGAGTGCGTACGCTTCACACTGAGCCCCTATGATGCTGATCTATGGGGACGGGCTATGGATTCTGGATGGATGGATCTTCCTGATCCCAATCCGTCGATGGAAACTCGGATGATCACGGTGACTCAATTCGTTTTCCAGTATGCCTACGAACAGTTAATCGTGACATTCGATGGAGAGTGCGCGGGAACCTTGTCATCCGGAAGTTATGTCGGATATTTTGCATAAGAATTTGAAACCATTGTCCTCTACAGCCGATCGCACGGGCTCTATGAGGGTAATGTAATTTAGTCGCTGCGTATTCTTAGTAAAAGAAATGGCCTGAGGTCACCCAGGTGGGTATCTGGGATTTACTTTCACCATTAATTGTCTTGTATTGAATACCGTTGCTCTGGTAGACGACGTAAGCGGTCTTAATGTTTCCGTTCGACGGGTTTATTGCCAGTTTGATCCCACAATAGATGTTAGTATCGGAGTCATCAAAATAATATCCCTCGTCGATCACGGTGCCATCGCTTTGGCGATAAGTAGTCAATGGCTCCAGTACGAGATCCTCAATTGCGCCGTTGTTGGCGTTAGACCAGCCGTGGTATGTTTCCATGTGGATCCATCCGGCATCGACACTCCCTTCGCGCAAATATACCGTTCCAATGCGGGCGTTCCATTGGCCGACAATAACATTGCTGTATGTGGTAGTGGTCACCACCGTGGTTGATGATGTCAAAGGGCTTGGTGAGGAATAGACTGAACTGGTTGGCGAAGTAGCTATCGTTGTAGTTATGGAAGGTGCAGTCGCAAACCCCATCGTGACCATCCCCAACAGAGGCAACGCCAATAATGCGCTTGCCATACGCCACGAGACCAAACGTGATTTCGTCTTCATTAGGTTTCAACCTTTCGTCATGCCGAAGGGCTAGATTTATTCACATCCGCTGCTGTGAGTGAATTTCCTTCATGTGTGGTGGTATTAAACAAAAAATTGCAATCTCCTTCTTTGTTGATAAATAGTTCTTTACGAGGATTCACTAGGTCTGTTGGTCTAGAAGTATGGTGTCATTAGGATAAATTCTGTGATTCCAACCCCCTCTTCGGCCCATGCGTAGGGCAACACGTCTCATGCTTCTCGCAGAAATACCGACGCCTTGGGATTTAACGGGGGCGT